>JBDHFS010000038.1:0-15947 GCA_039590285.1 Gemmatimonadota bacterium | reverse complement strand
CACGAAAGCGATCCTGTCGCCCCGGATCGCGATGGCTTCCGCCTCCGGTTGCGCCGCGTCCACCGTGACCACGCGCGCGCCCCGAAGGACCAGGTCGGCGGGCCGTGGCCGGGTGTCGCTTTCCGCGCAGGCCGCGGCCGCGAACGCGGCGAACGTGAGCAGAAAGCGGGTCCGGGGAACGTCACTCCCCGAACGGTTGGAAGAGGGGGTGGAATGGCTGGCTCGGGGCTTCATGAAGTCGCTCCACGCATGGGATGGCTCCTGGAACGTTCCGTGACGGGGGCAATATCGTGGGACGTAGCCGCGGCGGCTACCGGAGGAGGGCTGCGCGGCCCGTCCCCGGAAGACCGGAAACGGACCGCGATTCGAAAAGAGAACCTACCTCGGCTTTCGAGCCCTGACGAATGCCGCCATGATCCGGCCGTCCGCCCTCGCCAGGTCCGCCTCCGTGAGCCCGAGCTGGCCGATGAACGGCGCGGCGTCCTCGTGGCTGTATACGCGGGTGGGCTCCACCTCGATGTCCTCGAAGCCGGCGTCGGCCAGAAGCTCCAGATACTCCTCTTCCTGCAAAGCCCCGGCGACGCATCCGGCCCACATCTCCAGGCTTCTCTGGATCGCGGGCGGAAGCTCGCCGCGCAGGACGATGTCGGATACGGCGAAGCGGCCGCCGGGCCGGAGCACACGGAAGGCCTCTCGCAGCACTTTCGCCTTGTCGAGCGACAAGTTGATGACGCAGTTCGAGATCACGACGTCCACCGCGGAGTCGGGCAGAGGCACGTTCTCGATCTCCCCCTTGAGGAACTCGGCGTTCTCGATCCCGGCCTCGGCCTGGTTCCGACTCGCCAGATCCAGCATCTCGTCGGTCATGTCGAGCCCGTACGCCTTGCCTCCCGGCGACACGCGCCGGGCCGAAAGGAGAACGTCGATCCCTCCTCCCGAGCCCAGATCCAGCACGTCCTCGCCGGGGCTAAGTTCCGCCAGCGCCGTGGGATTACCGCATCCGAGCGAGGCGGCCACCGCATCCGGAGGCAGCTCGGCCTTCTCGGCTTCCTCGTACAGATCCCGCGTGACGGGATCGCTGAGGTCCGGCGCGGCCGTGGAGATGCCTCCGCAGCATCCGGAATCGGCCGAATCGGTCTCGGCTGGACCGCAGCAGGAGGTCTTGCCCATCGCGGTCACCCGGCGCGCCGCCTCGGCGTACCTCTCGCGCACTACCTCTTTCAGATTCGTATCGGACATCGTTCACCTCGCGTGAGGGGTATTCTCGTTTCGGTCTTCGATGCAGCCGACCGGCTCAGCTGCCGGCATGGCGGCAGCACTGGAACCCGAATCCGCTCTTGGCGTCCCGGGCCAGCCCGGCCACGTAGTCCCGCGCCTCCTTCAGCGCATCCTCGTCCAGAGCGTAGTGCACCCACCTGCCCTCTTTCCGGTCTTTCACCACGCCCGCGTCCCGAAGCGTCCGCAGGTGGAAGGACAGCAGCGATTGGCGGATGTTCAGCGAGCCGGCGAGGTCGCATACGCAGCACTCGCCGCGGCGCAGAATCTCCAGGATCCGCAGACGCTTGGGGTCCGAGAGAGCGTGGAAAGCCTTCTCCAGACGTGCATCGATAACCGTCGTCTCGGTGTTCATACGCATCAATATAACTAGAAATATTGATATGTCAACCCGGCACATACACTCCCGGTCAGCCGCGGCTCTATCTGCCGGGCTTCCCTCCCGGCCCTTCCAACCTCCATACTGGAAACGCAGTCCAAGTGTAGATGGCATCCGGATCGGCGAGACGCCGGGTACGGGTACGGCAAGGGATACGTTGGGGGAGGAAGTGCCATGGGCTCGCTGGGACAGGATGTACGCTTCGCCATCCGGATGCTCCTCAAACGGCCGGGATTCACGGCCGTCGCCGTGTTGACGATCGCCGTGGGGATCGCGGCCAACACCTCGATCTTCAGCGTCGTCAACGGCGTTCTCCTCCAACCTCTGCCGGTGAGCGAGCCGGAGATGCTGGTGGTACCGGACGTGATCGCGCCGTCCGGGTTCGAAATTTCCCTGTCGATCCCCAACTTCAAGGACTGGCGAGAGCAGAACTCGACGTTCGCCGGCTTCGGCGCGAACGCCACGCGGACTCGCACCCTCACCGGCGGCGAGCGCCCCGAGATGGTCACCACCAGGATCATCCTCGGCGACTGGTTCGAAACGCTGGGTGTGGCTCCGCATCTCGGACGCGTCATCAACTCGGACGAGACGTGGGCCGGCGCAGAGCCGATCGCCGTCATCAATCACGGCTTCTGGCAGCGTCACTTCGGCGGTGACCCGGCTGCTCTAGGGAAGACCCTGGTCCTGGACGATGAAACCTTCACCGTCGTGGGTGTGATGCCTCCCGAGTTCGTCTTTCCCACGACGAGCACGGACGTCTTCGTGCCCATGGGCTACTACTCCGAGCGCATGTGCTGGGAGGTTCGCGGCTGCTCGCAGGGCACGTGGGCCATCGGACGGCTCGCCGACGGGGTATCGACGGGGGCGGCCCAGGCGGACCTCGACCGCATCGCGGCCGGAATCTCGGAACAGGAGGGCGAACAGCAGGCCGTGGCGCGTCTTCAATCGCTCACGGACGCGTACGTCGGAGACATCCGGCGCCAGGTGTGGATCCTCATGGCGGCGGTGGCCTTCGTCCTTCTGATCGCCTGCGCCAACGTGGCGAGTCTGTTGCTGGCGCGCGGCGAGAGCCGGCGTCGGGAGACGGCCCTGCGCACGGCGCTCGGTGCCGGCCAGGGCCGGATGATCCGTCAGTTTCTCACGGAGGCCGTCGTGCTCGGCCTGGCAGGCGGTCTCGTAGGCCTGGGCCTGGCATGGGTCGGCATCCGGATGCTCGTCCCGATGCTCCCGGCGGACATTCCGAGCGTCATGCAGGGTCGTATCGGGCTGGACGTGAGCGTCCTTCTCTTCACCTTCGGGGCCGCCGGGATCGCCGGGCTCCTGTTCGGCGTGGCTCCCGCGCTCAGGGCCGCGAAACCCGACTTGAACCGCGAGCTCAAGGAGGGCAGTCGCGGCTCGGTCGGAAAGGGACGGCAGCGTCTTCGTTCGGCACTCGTGATAGGAGAGGTGGCCCTGTCCCTCGTGCTGCTCATCGGGGCGGGGCTCATGATCCAGAGCCTTGGACAGCTGCGCAGCGTCGACAAGGGATTCGACGCCGAGAACGTGTTCACGGCCCGGGTGCAGCTCCCGCGGATCCGGTATGACGGCCAGGAGGCGGCTTGGGCGTTCTACCAGGAGCTCATCGACCGGGTCGAGGCGCTCCCGGGAGCCACGGCGGCTTCTCTGTCGCAGATCGTTCCTCTACAGGGAAACAGCTGGGAGAACTTCATCTTCCCGGAGGGCGTGGAATTCGAGCAGGAGAATGGCCGGTCCGTCCTGTACCACATGATCACACCCGGCCACTTCGAGACGCTGGGCATCCCGATATTGCGGGGCCGGGGCCTTACGACGGCGGATCGTGAAGGCAACGAGCGCGTTGTCGTGGTGGACGAGCGGATGGCCGACATGTTCTGGCCGGGCGAGGACCCGATCGGCAAGCGCGTCACCTACGAGACGGAAGAAGTCCCGGAGGACTTCGAGGGCGACGCTCCGCGGTTGTGGCGAACAGTGATCGGAGTGACCCGGAATACCAGGCACTACGAGCTCGAGAGCCCATCGCGGGTCCAGCTCTACGTGCCGATCCAGCAGAGCGGGACCGGCTGGACGACGTCCATGTACGTTCTGGTGAAGACGCCGGGCGATCCGCTCGCCATGACCGAGCAGGTGCGTCGCGAGCTGGCCCTGATGGACCCCGACGTGCCCCTGACGAGCATCGAAACGATGGAAGGCTACGTCGACCAGGCGATGGCCGGGAGCCGCGCCATGGGGAGGATGCTCACGGTGTTCAGCGCGGTGGCCCTGTTTCTCTCGGCCATCGGGATCTTCGGCGTGATGTCCTTCTCGGTGGTGCAGCGGCTGCGCGAGATCGGAATCCGCATGGCCCTGGGTGCGAAGGCCGGGGACGTGGTGCGCATGGTGTCTCGTCAGGGACTGGTTCTCACCCTCGTCGGGGTCGGCCTGGGCCTCGCCGCGGCGTTCGGGCTTACACGCCTCATGAGCAGCATCCTGTACGGCGTGAGCCCCGCGGATCCCCTGACGTACGGAGGATTCGCCCTGTTTCTGGTGGCGGTGTCATTGCTCGCGGCCTGGCTTCCGGCGCGCAGGGCCACCCGCGTGGATCCAGTGATCGTGCTGCGGGAGGAATAGCTGTCGCGCGCGCCGGCGCTGTACCGGCCGGCGAACGTCGCATAAGATCACCGGGACTGAGATCAATCCGGATGGTCGGACCGGTATCGGCGTGGGACTCAAGGCACGGCGGAGGAGGCAGCGAGTCCGGGAGCGCATCAAGCTGATCCTGGAATCAGATGCCCGTCGCCTCGGCGACCTGATCGAGCTGTCCGGACTCCGCTAGCTTACCGGATCCGCGTCCGGTTCCGTGGACTCCGGGATCGCGTCGAGCTTCGGACCGGAGATGCTCACCTCCACCAGCTGCCCCATCAGCCGCTGGAGCTCTCGCCGTCGCTTGCGCGCGCTTCGGGCGTACAGGGTGCGGGCCAGTCCGTAGCACGATCCGACGGCAGCGGCAGCGCCGGCGAGGAACACCAGCGGCGCGCCCAGCTCTCCCATCCCGATCGCGCCCGAGATCGCCACGCCGACTCCGCTTCCCCCTACGAACAGCCCGACGAACAGGCCCGTGGAGAGAGGGTCCAGGCGCTCCGTGATCCGGATTTCGGTCCGGTCGTCCCGCGCCGTTATCGCGACCACCAGGCTCGAGAGCCGGCTGCTGGCCAGCGTGCGGGAGGCGCTCCAGGTGGCAGATCGGTCTGTCCGCGTGATGTTCCCTCCGTCGGCGAACGCTCGCTGCACTTCCTCGAGCATCCGGTCCACGGAGTCCGAGCCTACCTCTCCTTCGACGATCTCCACGACTTCGAGGGTCTTCACTTCGCCGAGAAAGCGCGAGTGCTCGGTCTCCGGAGTCGAGATTCCCGACTCGACGATCGCCCGACGCACGAACGCGGGGTCGATCCCGGCCTCCCGGGCTACGTCCTCGAGGTCGGCCGTGCTCAAGCCGCCTCCTCCAGGCACCGGAGCTTTGGCCTCGTGCTGCATATCGGCGGCCCGCTGGAGTATCGCCCCGGCTGTCTCGTCGTCGAATCGCCTGTCTTCGCTCATTCCGTGCGCTCCACGATCAGCCGAACATCCACCAGATGCCCACCGTGATCGCTGCGGTCCCGAACGTGAACAGCAGGCCGCGGTACAGACGCTCGCCGCTGGTAGCGAAGCGCCGGGCCATCCATCCGATGAGGGCCGCAAACGCGGTCATGGCCAGGACGGTCCCGGCGCCGAACGCCGCTACGTAGGCCACGGCGTCGGATCTCGCCGCGAAGGCCAGCGCCGGGAGGATTCCCAGGAAGTGTGCGCTACCCGCCAGTCCGTGCAAGACCCCGACGCCGAAGGCCGCCTGGACCTGTACGTGAAGGTGCGAGGCCGTGGCGCCGTGCGCGTGCGGTGAATCGTGCTCCGGCGACTCTCCGTGCACGTGGACGTGCGCGTGGCGGTGGCCGTCGTGGGCGTGTTCGTGGGCGTGAACCCGCTGTCGCACGGCCCGCCGGATTCCCCACACTCCGATGCCGATGAGGACCAGGCCCACCAGCCATTCGCTCCACCCCGAGACGCGCTCGATCGGCAGCAGTTCGCGCAGCAGGAGAGCCCCGATGCCCACGAGAACGACGCCGGCCGCGTGACCGGCTCCCCATAGCGCACCGGCCACCCACGGGCGCCTGGTCCGTTCCGCCGCCAGGGGCGCGACCGCGGCGAGGTGATCGGGACTCGCCAGAACGTGGATCGAGCCCGTGGCGAGACCCGCGACGAGGGGTCCGATCACGAGGACCCGGCGCTGTCGGCAGCCGGCGGAGGACCGTAGACCGAGGGCACGGGCCGCAAGTCCTGACGCCCCGCGTGGAGGGATTCGACACGGTCCACGCGTCCGCCTTCCTGTGAGTACGTCACGTATTCCTGCACACCGCGCCGCCGCGAGCCGGCTGGAGTGCGGATCCACCATTCCCGCACGATCCAGCCGCCGGACTCGATCCTGTCGAAGACCATCTGGCCGTACGGTCCGGGCCCCGTGCCCAGGTGGCTGGGGAGCTCGACGCCCGTGTACCGGAACTCGAGCGTGCGCAGCTGAGAGGTCTCGCGATCCAGCCACAGCACGCCCTTCACGTCCACCCGGTGCCGGTCCTCCCGAACCGGCTCGAAAGCCAGGCCCACAACCGGGTCATCGCCCATCCGCCGAACTCGGAAGCAATGGGAGTCGAGGAACTCGTCCGAAAGCAGGATCTCGGCGTCGGGAGCGTAGAAGTAGGTTCCCTCAGCGGCCTGACGCGCGTAACCGCGCTCTTCAAGCTCGTCGCGGGAGACGCTGCGGAACGGGTGTCGCCCCGCTATCGACACGAACTGCGTGTCGCCCTGCTCGAGCGCTTCCCCCCACAGGTTCACCAGGCGTTCGTACATGACTCCATCGAACCGGTAATCCGAGACCAGCCGCTCGGTAAGCCGCAGGGTCTTCCGGGCCTCCTCCCACAACACGTACGTCGCCTCACCCACCTCGGGCCGCGCGTGACACTCCGCCTCGCTCTCCACAGTGAGGGCGGGGAGGATGACCGCGCTGCTGGATGCCGTGAGCTCCAGGCTCTCGGTCTGGTCCGCAAGCAGGCTGAACGGCTCCGTCGTGGAGGTCTCGAATCCTATGCGCTCGATCCGAAGCTGGAACATCCCGGCTCCGGCCGCCCGAATGGCGTAGGTGCCCCTCGTGCTCGTGACCGTGCTTGTGAGCTCCGCGTCATCCACGTCCAGCAGGATCACCAGTGCGCCGACCACGGGTTCGCCCGACGCGGCGTCGAGCAACCGACCTCTCACCTGTTGAGCGGCAAGGTCGCCAGGCGGGAAGAACACCGCCACGACAGCCATGGAGATAATGGGGAAAGAAGAGAGCCGTCGTTTCACGATGTAACCTCTCTCCACCTGCTCGACGCTCGCAGTCAGCAGCCGCCACCGCGGCTTCATCTGGTCGCGGAGCGGAAGGGACAGGATCTCCGCGGCCAGCGCCTCAGCGGAAACTTCGGCCGGATCCTCGCCCGCGTCCAGCCGCGTCCGCCGCCCCGCGATGAGATCTCGCCACCTCGCGCACCGTAGGCTCGTCGCCGGGCGCGGCCCCGGCAACTTCGTGGTAGACTGGTGAAGGTACGGCCGCCGGCCGTAACGTGAGCGGGTACCGGTTATCCAGGCCGTTCCGGCAGCCGGGCCGTCACCCGAACGATCGCCGCGCATGGAGGTTCGTTTGTCGGTCGTCGCCTCTCAGACCCCATCCCGCCCTCACGGAGCCGGAAGGCTCCTGGAGTCGAAGGAGATCCACGTGTGGAGCTCGCGGATCGATGTTCCGCGCGAGCAGTCGGCTCGTCTCGAGCGGACCCTTTCACCGGATGAGTGGGCTCGAGCGGCAGCTATGCGCTCGGAGCGTGCCCGGAACCGGTCGGCGGCGGGCAGGGGTCTGTTGCGGTACATCCTCGGCGGGTACACGGATGTGCCCGCGGAGAAGCTCCGGTTCGAGAGCGGCCCCGGTGGGAAGCCGATGCTGTCCGCCGGCCTCAACTCCGATCGGCTCCACTTCAACGTGTCGCACTCCGGCGGAATCCTGCTCGTAGCCGTGGGTCGGTCACCGGTTCTCGGTGTCGACGTGGAGCGGGTCCGCCCGATTTCCAGGGCCGGAGCACTGGCCCGGCGCGTCTTCTCCGACGGCGAACGGGATCGACTGCAAGGGGTCCCGGCCGAGAGCAGGACGGAGGCGTTCTTCAACTGCTGGACCCGCAAGGAGGCGTGCGTGAAGGCGACCGGAGAAGGAGTATGGTCGGCCTTCGCCCGGTTCGAAGTCACGGTCGAGCCGGGTCACCCCGCCCGCATTCTGGCCGTCGACGGAGACGAGGCCAAGGCCGACGACTGGTCGCTGCATCACCTGGAGCCGGCACCGGGCTACGTGGGCGCGCTGGCCGCGGAGGGAAGCGGCTGGCGCCTGGGGACCTTCACGCTCGGCCCGCCGGAGATGACACGATGACAGTTCTTCGGACGGATGTGCGACCGGGTGGCTACTACGATTCGATCGTCCTCATGCAATTGCAGGCCGCCCTGGCGGACCTTCCCGGCGTACTCGATGCCGGAGCGGTCATGGCCACACCCGACAATCGCGCCCTGCTGGAGGCCAACGGCCTGCTGCCCGACGAGGCGCTCGACGCCGGGCCGGCCGATCTGCTGGTGGTGGTCAAGGCGGAAACCGGGGACGCCGCCGAAGAGGCGTTGTCCAGAGTGGATGCTCTACTGGTCCGGGGCGGCGCGGCGGCCGGAGAGGACTACGAGCCGCGCAGCCTGGAATCGGCGCTCAAGCTCATCCCGGAGGCGAAGTGGGCGCTGATCTCGGTGCCGGGTCGCTTCGCCGCGGGAGTGGCCGAAGACGCGCTCGACCTCGGGCTCAACGTGTTTCTGTACAGCGACAACGTCTCCATCGACGAGGAGGTGGCCCTCAAGGAGCGAGGGGCGTCGGAGGGGCGGCTCGTCATGGGTCCCGACTGCGGCACGGCATCGATCAACGGAATCGGGCTCGGTTTCGCCAACCGCGTTCGCCGCGGCGCGGTGGGCCTGGTGGGAGCGTCCGGTACGGGCCTGCAGGCCATATGCAGCCATGTTCATGCCCTGGGCGGGGGTGTGTCCCACGCCATCGGCACGGGAGGTCGAGACCTGGATGCCGAGGTCGGCGCGACCACCTGCCGGCAGGGCCTGGACCTCCTGGCGCGCGATGGCGGGACGGATGTGATCGTCCTGGTGTCGAAGCCGCCCGTTCCGTCGGTCTCCCGATCCGTTCTGGCGGCCGCGCGGGGCACCGGGAAGCCGGTCGTCGTGCATTTCCTGGGATTCCCGCCGCCCGCGCGCCGGCTGGGTTCGCTCTATTTCGCCACGAGCCTCCCGGAGGCCGCCTGGATGGCCGTCGATCTGTCGAAATCGGAGGGTACGGAGAAGAGAGCGTCTTCACCCGGTGCGGAGAGATCGGAGACCGCCGCCGCCTACCTGCGAGGCCTGTTCTCGGGTGGCACGCTGGCATCCGAGGCGCTTCTGGCTCTCGAGAACTTCCTGGATCCCGTGCACTCCAACATGAAGGGGAAGACGGTCCGACCGCTGGAGACCGTGTCCCGCAGCGAGGCTCACACGATCCTGGACCTCGGTGCGGACGAGTACACGGTGGGCCGCCTGCACCCGATGATCGACAATGACATGAGGATCCGTCGAATCGCCCAGGAAGCGGCGGATCCCGAGGTCGGCCTGATCTTGCTCGACGTCGTGCTGGGAGACGGGGCGCATCCGGATCCCGCCGGAGAGCTGGCGCCGGCGATCGCCGCGGCACGCCGTACGCGGGATGTGGAGTTCGTGGCCGTGGTGGTCGGAACGGACGAGGATCCGCAAGACCTGGAGTCCCAGGTGGAGGCCCTGACCGGAGCGGGCGCGCTCTTGTTCGAGGACCTGACGAATGCCCTGAGCCACGTCGTCGATCGTCTGGGTGGGTCCTTCACGCCTCCCGTTCCACAGGTGCACCCGGGAGTCCTGACGGCGCCCGTGACCGCGATCAACCTGGGGCTCGAGTCCTTCGCCACCAGCCTCGTGGACCAGGGGGCGCATGCCGTGCACGTGGACTGGCGGCCGCCCGCGGGCGGAGACGAAAGGCTGATGGCGATCCTGGAGAGGATGAGGAGGTAGGCCGGTGGATCATATGGAAGCCAACAGGACGGCGGTCGAGCGCATGATGGCGGCCCGTCCGCTGCTCAAGGGCGTCGCCACGGCCGGGGACGTGATTCCGGGGATGCGTGAAGACCTGCTGCTGCATGCCGGCCCCCCGATCGGATGGGAGAGGATGTCGGGGCCCCTGCGCGGAGCCGTCATCGGCGCCCTGCTGTTCGAGGGTCTCGCGAGCGACGAAGCCGAAGCGACGGCCCTCGTCGAAAGGGGAGAGGTGGAGTTCGAGCCCTGCCATCACCACCAGTCGGTCGGCCCCATGGCGGGCGTGACCTCCTGTTCGATGGCAGTCTACGTGGTGGAGAACGTGACGCACGGCAACCTCGCCTTCTCCAACCTCAACGAGGGCTACGGGAAGGTGCTGCGGTATGGCGCGTACGCTCCGGAAGTCCTGGCCAGGCTCCGCTGGATGAACGACGTCATGGGACCGGTTCTGGCGGATGCGCTGGACGCCATGGACGAGCTGGACCTGAGGGCGCTGCTCGCCGAGGCCCTCCATATGGGCGACGAGGGGCACAACCGGAACAAGGCCGGCTCCCTGCTCTTCCTGAAGCTGCTTTCGCCTTCGGTGGCGCGAGTGGCCTCAAGTGAGGTGGCCGGAGAGGTCCTGGGCTTCCTCGGCGACAACGCGCTGAGCGTGCTCAACCCCGTCATGGCGGCCTGCAAGGCGATGGCGGACGCGGCTCACGGCGTGGAGGGCAGCACGATCGTCACGGCCATGGCGCGCAACGGAACCGATTTCGGGATTCGAGTGAGCGGCCTGGGAGATGACTGGTTCACGGCCCCGGCCCAGGTACCCGACGGTCTCTATTTCTCCGGCTTCAGCGCCGACGACGCGAATGCGGACATCGGCGACAGCACGATCACCGAGACCTCGGGGATCGGCGGCTTCGCCATGGCCGCGGCACCGGCCATCGTCTCGTTCGTGAGCGGCACCCCGAAGGACGCCATGAACACGACGATGGAGATGTACGAGATCACCGAGGCCGATCATCTCCAGTTCACGATCCCGGCCCTCGATTTCCGCGGCACGCCCACGGGCATCGACATCCGGAAGGTCGTGGAGCTCGGCATCACGCCGCGCATCAATACAGGTATCGCGCACCGTGAGCCGGGGGTCGGCCAGGTGGGCGCGGGTCTGGTGCGTCCGCCTTTGGAGGTGTTCGAGGCCGCGCTCATCGCCTACGCGGACAGGTACGGGATCTAAGGAAGAACGCCCCGGGCGGCTGTTAACGGTCGAGCCCCAGCGCCCCGTAGATGACCAGCACCTGCCAGAGGGAACGGCGGTGTATCTCGTGGATCAGCTTCTTCATGCTGTCCCTCGTCCGGGTCAGAAGGCGCTTCGGATCTGACTAGAATACTACGGGCGGCCGGGACGCGGGAAGGAAGTCGGCGTCAGACCGCGCACAGAGGTGGGGATCCGATGGGGCGAAGCCGCTCCATCCGGCCCGCGAGGGCGAGCACGGTCTCTTCACCGTTCGCCGGGCCGACGATCTGGATTCCGACCGGTAGTCCGTTCACGTCGAGCCCCGCCGGGACGCACGCCACGGGATGCCCCGTGAGGGTGAGGACGAAAGTGGGAGCGATCCACTCGATATAGCTGGCCATCTTCCGGCCCCCGATGCTCTCTGGGTAGTTCTGTTCGACCGGAAAAGGGGGCACCGGCACGCAGGGCGTGAGCAGGTGGTCGTAGCGCTCGAGCAGGCCGCGCATGGCCACGCGCAGCTCCTCCCGGGACGCATCGGCCGACTCCACTTCAGCGGGCTGGAGCGCCAGGCCGGCGCGGATGTTGCCAGCCAGGTTCGGTCCCATATCGTCCAGCCGGTCGAGCAGCGTCGCGTGGTGCCGGATCATCCACCGGCCGCGTAACGTGAGGAACGCCTCGAAGCCGGCCGACAGGTCGAGGTCCACCTCCTCCACCTCGATGCCGGAGCCAGCCAGCGACTCCGCCGCCTCGCGGCACACGCGCTCCAGGGCCGGATCGGTTCCGAGGCCCGCAACGTCGGGGGCGTAGGCAACCCGCAGTCCTTCCGCCGGTCCTCGCTCGACGGCACCTACGAAGTCGCGCTTCGGATGCGAGTGGGAACGTGGGAACGTGGGAACGGGACCCGATACCGCCTGAAGCATCAGCGCCACGTCCGCCACGGTGCGGCCCATGGGCCCGGTGACGCTCAGGTCGTCTTCCGGCCAGGCGGTCGGAACCGTCGGCACTAGGCCCACCGACGGGCGCAGGCCCACAAGACCACAGAACGAAGCGGGCACCCGCAGCGATCCGCCGAGGTCCGTTCCTTCGGCCAGCGCCACCATCCCCGTCGCCAGGGCGGCGGCTCCGCCTCCGGTCGATCCGCCGGCGGCGAGCTCGGGATTCCACGGGTTCCGGGTGCGGCCGAACACCTCGTTGAACGTGTGACCGCCCGCCGCGAACTCCGGCGTGTTGGTCTTCCCGAGAATCACGGCGCCGGCCTCGCGCAGTCGGCGTACCACCAGCGCGTCTTCCTCCGGGACGTGGTCGGCGAACAAGGTGGAGCCGAACGTGGTGCGCACGCCGGCGACCGGCGTGACGTCCTTGATCCCCACGGGAAGTCCGCACAGGGGGCCGGGCTCTTCGCCGGCCTCCAGCCCGCGCTCCACCGCGCGTGCCTGCTCGGCAGCGCTTTCGTCGAGCGTCACGACCGCGTTGAGGAGGCCGTTGTGGCTATCCACGGCGGCCAGGCACGCCTCGAGCACCCCTGTCGCCGACAGCTCGCCCGTGACGATGCGGCGCCTCAGCTCGGAGGCGGACGGAAGGGCTACCGGGGATTTGTCAGACACCGGCTTCGTCTCCGACCGATTCCTCTCAATCCTCCACGAACGCGACCACTCGGCAGAATGCCGCCTCTCCGCCCTTGAACAGCCACGGAAAGATGCCGAGGGTGAGCCGCTGGTTCTGCAGCTCCGGCGCGCTCAGCTGTCCGCCCAGGTTCTCTACGTGCATGCAGTTGTGCGGAAACAGCTTGTTGTGAGTGAGCTGGTAGTCCTCGTCCGGGAACAGCCGGTCCACCGCTTCCTTGCCCCCGAATTTTTCCTCCGCCAGTCGGCGTACGCGCTCGCAATGGTCGAACGTTCCCTTGCCCAGGAAGCGCCCGATCGGAAGATCCATCGGGTGGTCCGTGGAGATCGCGTCCACGGCCCAGATACGCACATCCTTCTCCAGCAGCCACGGGACCATGTCGGGATGAGCTCCCGGGTGCAGGTGGATGTACCGTTCCTCGTCCGGCGTGTCACCGAACTGCGCGAACCGGTGCCATCCGGTGTGAAGGATCACGATATCGCCCTTCTTCACCTCGACCCGGCTGTCGATCATGTCCGGCGTGTAGGCGCCGAGCTCATCCATCTCGTCCGTCAGGTCGACGATCACGCCCGGCCCGTACAGCCACTCGAGTGGAATTTCGTCGATCGTCATCCCGCCGGTGACGAAGTGGCGCGGCGCGTCGAGGTGCGTGCCCATGTGGTTGGATGTCTGTATGTACTGGGCGTTCACCCCGTGCTCGGCCTTGCGCTTGATGTACTTCACCTCGAACGGCGGATAATAGGGCCAGAAGAAGACGTCCTGGTTCAGCGGCTGCGAAAGGTCGTATAGCTTCATATCTGCCTCCGTGCGTTGCCTTCGTTTCGGGTCGTCTACACCACGCCTTCCCGGCGCAGCTCCGCCACGTCGGGGTCACTCAGGTCGAGCCAGTCCGACAGCACCCCGGCCGTGTGCTCGCCGAGCGCCGGTGGCGGAAGGTCCACCGCCCCCGGTGTGTCGGACAGTTTAACCGGGATGCCCGTCACGCGAATCGGCCCGGCCATCGTGTGATCGAGCTCCACGATCATGTCGCGGGCCCGCACCTGGGGATGCTCACAGACGTCGGCGACGCTCTGTATCCGGCCGCTCGGCACACCGGCCGCACGCAGCTCGGCGATCCACTCGTCCGTCGTCCGGCCACGGATCACCGGCTCCAGAACCGCTCTGAGCTCCGCGGCGTGAGCTACCCGGTCCGCATTGCTCCGGAATCGATCCTCATCCGCCAGTTCAGCGACTCCGGCCGCCTCGCAGAACCGGCGCCACATGGACTCGCTTCCGCAGGCGATGTTCACGTGGCCGTCCCGGGATTCGAACGTTTCGTACGGGACGATGGACGGGTGCCGGTTGCCTATCCGCGTCGGACTCTCGGCTGTGGCGAAGTAGATCCCGGCCTGGTAGGTGAGCAGGGCCACCTGGCAGTCGAGCATGCCGACATCGACCTTCTGGCCTCGCCCCGTGCGCTCTCGCGCGATCAGGGCCAGAAGGATCCCCTGGCAGGCCATCATCCCGGCGACGATGTCGGCCTGCGAGGTGCCGACCTTGAACGGAGGGCCGTCGGCGTCGCCCGTCAGGCTGGCCACCCCCCCCTCTCCCTGGATGATCAGGTCGTAGCCGGGAAGCATCGCGTCGGGCCCGGAACCGCCATATCCCGAGACCGAACAGTAGATGATTCTCGGGTTGATCTCGCTGGCCGCTTCGTAGTCGAGCCCGAAGCTCTCCATGAGGCCCGGGCGGAAGTTCTCGACCAGCACGTCAGCCTTCTCCAGCATCCGGCGCACGACTGACAGCCCCGTCTCGTGTTTCAGGTTGAGGGTCAGGCTCCGCTTGTTACGATTGATGCTCATGAAGTAGGTGCTCTCGCCGTTCACGAACGGCGGACCGAAGCCCCGGGTGTCGTCGCCCGACTCCGGTCGCTCGACCTTGACCACGTCGGCCCCCATGTCGGCCAGCATCATCGTGCAGTACGGGCCCGCGAGCACGCGTGTCAGGTCGAGGACTTTCAGGCCGTCGAGCGGCTTGCTCATGATCGTTTCTCCACAGCCCTGGCCGGGCTTCGCATCAGCCACCAGTAGACCAGCGCCGCTACCGCCGTGGCGCTGAACCAGGCTCCGTCGAACAGGAAGCCCAGTCCCGGCATGACGATGCCGAGAAGAACGGCCGCGATCCCCGCGACGGTGGCCGCGATGGCGGCCCCGTTCACGCCGCCGGAGTACGAATATGCCGACCCCTCGGTGTACAGAGCCCTGAGATCCAGCCGACCACGGCGTAACACGATATAGTCGCACACGATCACTCCGCCGACGGCTCCCAGGAAGCCGGAATAGCTGATGAGCCAGGTCTGGTACAGCTCGAGCAGCTTCCAGGGGAGGATGAAGATGCCGAACAGGGCCGCTATGAGGCCGCCGAGGCGGAAGCCGATCTTCCCCGGACTCAGGTTCGATACGCTGTTGGCCGGAGCCACCACGTTGGCGGCGATGTTCGTGCTCAGCGTGGCGACCACGATCACGAACAACGAGACCAGCCCGAGCAATGCTCCTCCCTCCGCGGACATTCGCACCAGGAGGTCCACCGGGTTCCAGATCGCCTCGCCGTACAGGATCAGCGTGGCCCCGGTCACGGCGATCCCGATGAACGAGAACAGGGGCATGGTGATCAGCAGGCCGATCGCCTGCCCCACCGCCTGGTCCTTCTGGCTGCGTGCGTAACGCGTGAAGTCGGGAATGTTCAGCGACACCGTCGCCCAGAACCCGACCATCGCGGTGAGCCACGGGAGGAACAGGAGCAGGAAGAAGTCCAGGCCCTTGTGGGTCGCGGTCGCCTGGCTCATCGCCTCCGACTCGCGGAGAATGGTCCCGAGGCCTCCTACGGCGTTCACGGCCCACGCCAGAAGCGCGATCCCCATGGCGATGAGGAAGGGCGCGGCCAGGGTCTCCATCCACTTGATGCTCTCGGTGCCGGCCCACACGAAGTACACGTTGATGAGCCAGAAGAGGAGGAAGCTGATGAAGTGGGAGAGCCCGTAGCCCATGAAGGTCCAATCGCCGCCGATGCCGGGCCAGGCCGGCCACAGGATGCCCAGCAGGGCATTGATCGCCAGCCCGCCGATCCACGTCTGGATCCCGAACCAGCCGCAGGCCACGATCGACCGGGCCAGGGACGGCACGTGCGCGCCGATGTGTCCGTACGAGGCACGGGCGTAGACCGGGAACGGGA
>JBDHFS010000037.1:0-16031 GCA_039590285.1 Gemmatimonadota bacterium | reverse complement strand
AGAATGATCGCCACTTCCGGATCGAAGTCCGCGGCGTGGCGAACGACCTCAACAGCGCGGTCGATCGACTCGGTCATCGTGTCGGACCCGGGCTCGGCACCGATCACTCGGGTTCCCCCTCCTGATCATCCGAATCATCGCCCTCGGAGTCGCGGCCCATCACACCGGCCTCCAGCCGTTCTTCCTCGTAACTCACGTCCTGGAGGAATCGTTCCGCCATCGAGCGCAAACCCCGCAGGAAGCTGGCGCGTTGAGTGTGCAGAGCGTCGAGCGAACGCTGGGAGGACTCCACGGCCCGCCGGGCATCTTCGATCATCCGCTCCGCCTCCTGCCCCGCCTCCTGGATCCTGAAGTCCGCGGCCTTGTCGGCCTGTGAGCGCGCCTCCTCGCGAAGCTCCTGTGCCGCGATCAACGCCTCGTTAAGCGCCTTCTCGCGATCCTGAAAGCCCTTCAGCTGCTCACGCAACATGGTGACCTGCTCGGACAGGCGAACCTCTTCCTGCACCAGTTCCTCCAGCCGGTCACCGACCATGTCCAGAAACGCGTCTACCTGTGCCTGATCGTAGCCGCGCACCACGCGTTTCAGGTCCTCCCGCTTCTTCCGCACGTCCAGTGGTGTAAGGTCCATCATGCCCCCGGTCTGTCGCCCAGCAACACGGTTCCCAGACGGACTTCCGTGCTACCCTCTTCGACGGCGATCTCAAAATCGTTGCTCATGCCCATGGAGAGCTCGCGACCGTCGAAACCGGCCAGTTCCCCCCGGCATCTCTCCAGGGCCTCCCGCGTCACGCGAAACGCGTGACGTAACACACGCTCCTCGGCCGTGAACGGCGCCATGCTCATCAGCCCGGTCACCTCGATCCCAGTCAATTCATCAAGCTCGCCCACGGCCTCTACCGCCGCGTCGGGGTGGAATCCGCTCTTCCGGGACTCTCCACTTGCGTTGACCTGGACGAGGACTCGAAGGGCCCCAGCACCCAACAGCTCCGCCGATTGCTCCAGGCGGCGGCCGAGACGCACCGAATCCACCGACTCGATGACATCGAACAGCTGGACGGCCCGGGACGCCTTGTTCCTTTGCAGGTGGCCGACCATGTGCCACCTGAGGCCCAGGCGACCCGTGTCGACCTGCTTCAATTCGGCCTCACCAACCCGGTTCTCGCCGACGGCCTCGAAACCCGCGAGCGCTACCGCCCGAACCACCGCTGGCGGATGCCCTTTCGTGATCGGCAGCACTTTGATCGCCGCCGGATCTCGACCCGCTCGCACCGCGGCACTCGCGATCCGGGCGTAGACTACCTCGGTCCTGTCCTTGAGCTTCCTATCGTTCACGGCGGGGAGTCTACCGCCGGTGAACGGGAGCGGCAACGGATCACCCGCCCACATCCGGCCCGTCACACGATGTCACCGAATGACAAAGAGCCGCCCGCCTGACGGCGAGCGGCTCACGTGTATCCGTGCGCCGTGTCGCGCGTCTAACTTGTCACGCTGAACTCGATCGGCTGCGCGATCCAAACGCCCACCGCTTTGTCCCTGTTCATGGCCGGCGAAAATTCCATCTGCTCGACGATCTGGGCCGCCGCGTTGTCCAGCGCGGGGTATCCGCTGGACGTGTGGATCTGCGACCGAACGGCCTCACCCCTCTCGTCTACGAACACCCACAGCAACACCCGTCCGCCAATCCCGGCCTCTTTGAGCATGGGCGGATAGAGCCGCTCCAGCAGTTGCCGGATTTCCCTGCCGTTCGTGAGCCGGGGCTCGACATCGCGAGCGATGTACGACGGCGTGGCGGCCGGGTCAGCGCCCGCCGGTGGGGGCGGCAGGTTCTCGACAGGGTTTTCCTCGAACGTGGTCGGCGCGATGGTGATGTCTTCGTTGACTTCGGCAGCTGCCACGCGCGGGGTCGCTGGGCGGGCGATCTGTTCCGGCGGCGGTGGAATCTTCACTTCCGGCGGCAGCTCGATGGCCGACAGCTCATCCGCCGTGACCCCGAGGTCTGCTGCCTCGAGCTGGGGAAACCACTCGAAGATGGCGAAGTGCAGGAACGTGGCGACGATCACGCACACGTACGTCAGAGCCGAGTAGCTCTGCTTGAAGCGATCGTTGGCCGGGAGGAACGCCGCCGCGCTTGTGCGACGCGCCTCGCGAGCCTTTCGCGCCTCGTCGCGACGGGAGATCTTCTGCTCGTCGTGAGGGCTCATGCGACTACCTCCTGGCCCGCTGGACCCGTTGCTCCACCCGGGTCGCGAACGTCACTCGCACCGCGCCGGATGCCTGCAGCTGCTCGGTAATGGTGTTGATCTGGCTGTACGGAACATCACGGTCGCCCCGAATCGCCACCACCAGCTCACGGTTCTCGGCGTAGATCGGACGGATCACGTGCGCGATGTTGTCGTACGGCACGATCTGGTCGTTGATGAAGACCGTACCATCCGGTTCGACCCAGATGTGCAGAATGTTCTTCCGTTTTTCGTCGATCTTCTCCGTCGCTTCCGCTGTGGTCCACTCTATGTTCCGCTTCTTCTCCTTACGGAACACGGTCGAAACCATGAAGAAGATCAGCAGCAGGAACGCGATGTCGGCCATCGACGACGCCGGAATGTCACTGCTTGCGCCCGACTTGCGCTTGAAACCCTTCTTGGAGGCCATGCCCTACTCCTCGAGAATCTGGAGCGAGATCCGCTCGGCGCCCGCCTTCTTCACCTCGTCCAGCACGTTGATCATGTGCCGGTACGCCGCATTCGGGTCTGTCTTGACCGCGGCGATCAGGTTCGCGTTCTGTGCGAGCTCCTGCCGCAGGATGATCTCCACCTGGCGGTACTGGACGACCTGCTCCTGCTCGCTCTCGCCCCTCTTCACGACCACCGAGCCATCGGGCCGCACGAGGAAGAAAATCAGGTTCTTCGCCGACACGTCCTGCTCTTCGGCCTGCTCGGGCAAAACGATCGGAAGCCCCTTCTCTTCGTTGAACACCGTAGTGGTCAGGAAGAAGACCAGGAGCAGAAAGGCTATGTCAGCCATGGACGCCGTCGGGATCTCGTCCGACACACGTTCCTTGCGATTCAGTATCGGCATGTCAATTGCCCTCCGTACTTCTGGCCCGGGCCCTCGCCTCGGCGTTCCAGATGAGGTCCAGCACGGCCACAGCACCCTTCTCCATGTCCATGATCAGAGTGTCGATCCGGCTCACGAACCAGTTGTAGAAGATATTCACGGGAATCGCGATGGCGAGGCCGGAGGCCGTCGTGATCAGGGCCACCTTGATCCCGGAAGCCACGAGCGCCGGTTCCACCTGGCCAGCGGCTTCGATGGCGGCGAAAGCGGAGATCATGCCGATGACTGTGCCCAGGAAGCCGAGCATGGGAGCCACGTTGGCTATCGTGGCCAGCACGCTCATCCCACGCTCCAGGAAGTCCAGCTCGATACTCCCCGTCGTGGAGATCGCCTTCTCGATATCGCGACCCGTCTGCTGATCCTTCACACGCGTCAGGCCCGAAACCAGGATGGCTGCCACCGGGCCCCGGGTTTCGCGGGCGGTCTGCATGGCTTCGTCAAGCCGTCCCGTGGTGCCCAGTTCCTCTATGTGCTTGAGCAGCTTCTGCGAGTCGAAATGCGCCACCAGAAGCGTCCAGCCTTTCGCCAGGATCACGCCCAGTGCGACCAGGGAGCAGAGCACGAGGGGAACCATCATGAATCCCCCGTCGCGGAAGATCGTCAGCAGTTCGTAACTGGTGTCTTGCACCCGACCATCTCCGTTTGTCTATGACGTTGCCGCCGATTCCCACCCAAGAGGCTGTAGTTTACCCGCCCTTACAGGCCTCGTCAACGCGATTCAGACGCCTGCATCGCTCCCCGCGGGCACTACCCCCGACCTTTCCAGCGGGTCCGCGCCGGGCAGGGATGCCGCGCCGGTGCCGACCGTCCTCTCCTCACCCCCGGCTGCCAGTCGCGCCTCCAGCTCGTCGGGTCGGAGCCCGCGGTAAAGCTGGCCGCGGTGGGCAAGAGAGATCTGACCTGTCTCTTCCGAGATCACTACGACGAGGGCGTCCGTCTCCTCCGACAGGCCGAGTGCCGCTCTGTGCCTGGTACCGAGCGTGCGATCCAGGGTCGGGGATTCGGACAGGCGCAGGATGACGGAGCCGGCGAACGCGACCTGGTCCCGCCGCACGATGACCGCTCCGTCGTGCAGCGGTGAGTACGGGGTGAATATCGTGGTAAGGAGCTCGGACGTGACCAGCGCGTCGATCGGAGTACCGTGATCGACATGATTGACCAGGTCGACTTGCCTCTCGATGGCAATGATGCCACCGATCTTGGCTTTGGCGAGCCGGTCGGTAGCCTTCACGATCTCCACGACGACCTCCTGCTGCTCGAGCCGGGCGAACAGCTGGAACAATCGGGTGCGGCCCAGTCGGGCCAGGGCGGCACGTATCTCTTGTTGGAATATGACGATAAGGGCGAAGGCACCGTAAGTGAATACCTGCGATAGAATGTACGGAATGAGTCGCAGGCCCGCCGCCTGTGCCAGCACGTAGACCGACACCAGCAGCACGAATCCGAGCAGGACCTGAAACGCTCGCGTTCCTGTGTAGACGAGGAGAATGCGGTACACGAGCCAGGCGACGATCAGTATCTCCGCGAGGTCTTTCCACGCGAACTGATCTAGCAGGAAGCCGATGTAGTCGAAGATCGGTCCCATGAGCCCCGTTCTCAGTCCCCCGCTCGCTGGATCGCCCAGGCCAGGTCCAGGGCACGGCGCACCGGCGTGACATCGTGCACCCGGAACAGCCGGGCTCCGCGCTCGAGAGCGGCGACGCACGCCGCCAGGGTGCCCTCGAGCCGCTCATCCACCGGTACGTCGAGCAACGCCCCGATGAAGGATTTGCGGGACGGACCAACCATGATCGGCCTCCCCAGGAAGTCTAACAGTCCCAGCCGCGCCAGTAGCTCCAGATTGCCGCACGCCGACTTGCCGAAGCCGATGCCGGGATCGATCACCAGCTGCTCCCTCCGGCAGCCCCTGCGCTCGGCCTCATCCAGAGCGCCCGAAAGGAACGTCCCCACTTCGGCCACGAGGTCGCCGTAGCTGACGTCGTGCTGCATGGTCCGCGGCGAGCCTCGCATGTGCATGAGGATCAGGCCGGCGCCACTCTCGGCCGCTACATCGGCCATTCCCGGATGCGTCGCCAATCCCGATATGTCGTTCAGGACGGCCGCGCCTGCCTCCACGGCCCGCTCCGCCACCTCCGCCTTGGTGGTGTCGACGGACACGAGCATGCCCTGCACCGCCAGAGCTTCGACGACTCGTCCTATCCGGCGCCACTCCTCTACTCCGTCCACGGGAGGCACTCCGGGCCGGCTCGACTCGCCGCCGACATCGATTAGATCGGCACCCCCGTCGATCATCTGCTGCGCCCGAGCGATGGCGGCGCCCGAATCTCCGTACGCTCCGCCGTCCGAGAACGAGTCGGGCGTCAGATTGAGGATCCCCAGAATCACCGGGCGATCGGCCCGAATCTCCTCACCACGCACCAGCCAGCGGTCCGGGAGTGCCTGGACCCGCGCGCTTCCAGCTCGCACGTTGCGCTCAGGCCAGGGCGGGCGAAGGCTCGCCGCCGGCGTCCTCCAGGGGGGTATCATCCGAGCGTGTCTTCTGCGGCACGGGCGGCGGGAGCGTCGGGGTTGCGGTCTCCAGCGCACTCTTCAGGGGCGGTAGCTCTTTGCCTTCCTCCAGCATGCCGACCTCGTCGCCGTCCAGTGTCTCTCTCTCCAGAAGCGCCTCGGCGATGGCATCGAGCAGTTGCCTGTTGTCGGCGAGGACCCGCTCCGCTTCCGAGTACGCGTTGTCGAGGATGCGTCTGACTTCCTCGTCCACGAGCTGGGCCGTCTTGCCCGAAATCTCCCGTCGCTGGCTGAATTCCCGGCCGAGAAAGATCTCGTGCTCCTTCTCGCCGATCGCGACCGGGCCGAGTGCCTCCGACATGCCGAATTGAGTGACCATCCTGCGCGCGATCGCTGTGGCGCGCTCGATGTCGTTGCCGGCTCCCGTCGTGATCTTCTGTGGACCGAACACCAGCTCTTCGGCCACTCGCCCCCCGAAGAGCATCACCAGCTGCCCCTCGAGCCAGCTCTTGGTGTAATTGTGCCGGTCCTCTTCGGGCAGCGACGCGGTGAGACCGAGAGCCCTGCCGCGCGGGACGATCGTCACCTTGTGCAGGGGGTCCAGGCCGGGGACACGCCGTGCCATCACCGCGTGTCCCGCCTCATGGAACGCCGTTACGAGTCGCTCCTCGTCCGAGATCACCAGGCTGCGTCTCTCGGCACCCAGCATCACTTTGTCTTTGGCGGCCTCGAAGTCCACCATGTACACCCGGTCCTTGTTGTACCGGGCGGCCAGTAGCGCGGCCTCGTTCACGATGTTGGCGAGATCAGCTCCGGACAGGCCGGGAGTCCCCTTGGCCAGGATCTTGAGTTCCACGTCGTCGGAGAGCGGAATCTCCTTCGTATGAACACGCAGGATTCCCTCTCGCCCGTTCACGTCGGGGCTGTCGACGACGATCTGGCGATCGAATCTGCCGGGACGCAGCAGGGCCGGATCCAGCACGTCGGGTCGGTTCGTCGCCGCCAGGAGGATCACCCCTTCGTTGGACTCGAATCCGTCCATTTCGACCAGCAGCTGGTTCAGCGTCTGCTCGCGCTCGTCGTGCCCTCCGCCAAGACCCGCACCGCGGTGCCGCCCCACGGCGTCGATCTCGTCGATGAAGATGATGCACGGCGCGTGCGACTTACCCTGCTCGAAAAGGTCCCGCACTCGGCTCGCGCCCACGCCCACGAACATCTCCACGAAATCCGAACCACTCATGGAGAAGAAGGGTCGGCCCGCCTCGCCGGCCACGGCGCGCGCCAGCAACGTCTTGCCGGTCCCCGGAGGGCCTACGAGCAGAGCGCCCTTGGGGAGCCTTCCGCCCAGTCTCCGGAACTTGGCGGGATCCTTCAGGAACTCGATGATCTCCTTCAGGTCCTCCTTGGCCTCCTCGGCACCCGCCACATCGGCAAACGTGACCTGTGGAGTGTCTCCAGTCAGGAGCTTGGCGCGTGACTTTCCGAAGCTGAACGCGCGGGAACCTCCGGCCTGCATCTGCCTGAAGAAGAAGAACCACAGCCCGATGATGAGGATCCACGGCAGGATGGAGATCAGATAGCTGAGCCAGTTCGCACCCGTCTCCTCCGCCTTGATCTCGGCACCGACCGCCTCGAGCGCGTCGAGGAGCTCCTGGCTGGCTTCCGTGGGTAGGCGCGTCGTGAACCTGTCCACGGCCACGCCGTCCAATTGCAGAGACGTCCTCAGCTCACCCTCGACCTCGCGCCCCTCCGTGAAGGTGACGGATACTATGTTCTCCGCCTCGAGCTGCTGCCTGAACTCCGTATAGCTGAGCTCCCGCTCCAGCTGCCGGCTCGTATCCATCACCTGGAAGATGACGAACGGAATCAGGATGACGAGCGCCCAGAATGAGGCGGTCCTCAGGAAACGCCCCGTCTTCTGGTCCTTCCGCCCGTCGTCTGGGTTCGTCATAGCCACGTCAGCCCCCTCTCTCCGATTCCCTCTCCACCTCAAATGCTCGCCACAAACGGGAGATGACGGAAGTCCTCGGCATGATCCAGGCCATAACCCACGAGGAACTCCGGTGGTGCATCAAACCCCACCCAGCGCGGCTCGAGGACGAGGTCGTCCGCGAGATGTTTGTGAAGCAGCGCACACAGCTCGATCGACGCCGGACCCCGATTCTCGAGCGCCCTGGCCAGCCGGTTTATCGTGTTGCCGCTGTCCACTATGTCCTCCACCAGGATAACGTGCCGGCCCTCGATCGGGGCGGCGGGATCGTACAACAGCTTCACGTCGCCCGATGTCGTGGTGCCCGTCCCATAGCTCGAGACTACGATGAAGTCTACGTGCAAGGCCCGGTCGATGTGCCGGACCAGGTCGCTCAAAAAAATGAACGAGCCTTTCAGCAATCCCAACACCAGCAGATCGGCGTCAGGCTCGTAGTGCCGCGTGATGGAACTCGCCATTGCGCGGACACGAGTCTCGATGTCCTCGGAGCTGTACACCACGCGCTTGAGCTCCCGTCCACCGGTTCGCGCTCTGAGACCGTCTTCGGTCAGGTACGGCGCACCTGCCCGAGCCTGCTCATTCATCTCGCAACTCGAACTCCATGAGTGACTTCTCGTATTCGGCGCCCCAGTTGGCCGTCGCCACGGCCAGGCCAGCGACCCACAACACTGAACCATGGGCATCGACGAGCACCGGTACGCGGGATCTCTCACCGACCGGCACCCGGCGCTCGTTGAACAGCTTCTTCAGCTTGCGCGTTCCACCGGCGAGTCGAATGCGGTCGCCGGCGCGCCATTCCCGGAGGCTAAGGGGATAATGACCAAGCGGAACGGGAACGGCAATGCGTCCAGGCACCCGTGAGGCAGCCCCCGCCGGACGCCAGCGCAAAGCTATATCCCGGCCGCCGATCCGCAGCGCCCCGGCTCCCGGAACCGCTCTCGAAATCACGAGTTCCGAGCACGCCTGGGACTGCGCGGCCCAAGACACGGTGATCCGATCGTATTCTCGCGCCAACTCCACTCCGCGACCCACGGCGACCCTGCCTCCGCTGCGGCCCCGGCTGATAAACTCGACCCCGGCCCGGGTTCCTCCAACCGTGAGCCTGTGACCGAAGCTCAGGACCACCCTGCGCACGATGCGGGCCGTGAGCTCCCCGCCCGCGGCGAGCAGGAGATCGCGGTCGAGCACTACCCGGCCCGGATCTGCCCATCGCGTCCGGCTCCCGACGGTCGTGCGCGTCACGAGGTCATCCGTGATCGTCTCGAGAAGAGCTTCTGCCGCGGAAGCGACCTTGGAAAGGGCCAGCAGGCGTCCGACCGCGTCCTCGCCGTGGACCTGGAGAGCCGGGAGCACGGACGCTCGGATCCGAGCGCGGGCCCACCTCGTGTCCGAATTCGATGGATCGGCGATCCACTCGATATCCCTCCGCTCGAGGTACTCGAGGATCTCGCCGTGCCGCGCACCGAGAAGAGGCCTCACCACGGGTCCACGCCGCATGGGGATACCGGCCAGACCTCGCACACCCGTGCCGCGCATGATCCTGAAGAGAACGGTCTCTGCCTGGTCGTCCGCGTGGTGACCGATGGCGATCCGGTCGGCGTCCAGCTCTCGTCGCACGTCGTGTAGCCAGGCGTAACGCGCCGTCCGAAGGTCGTCCTGGGTGGACCCCGGGGGCAGTGCCGCCCGTCCGGTGCGGCAAGGAACGCCCAGCTCTTCGGCCCTCCGCACTACCGTTTGCGCCTCGCGTGCCGAGTCCGCTCGCTGAGCGTGATCGAAGTGAGCCGCCGTGATCCGAAGCCTCCGGCCGTCCGAAAGGTCGGCGAGCAGATGGAGCAGGGCGGTGGAGTCCGGGCCACCCGAGAGCGCCACGAGAACAGTGGCACCTGGGGGAATGAGGTCGGGATGGGCGGCCAACCCCGCTTGCAGCAGCGCGGGAAGGCATTCATGCCGCCCGTGACGGCAGAGATTCAGGCGCTCCATCCTCCTGCCGCCGGTTCCGCGTTCTCGCGCCATTTGCCGGCGCCCCGGTGGAACCGCAGTCGTCCCGGTACCGGAACGGATGAACGTGGGATCATCGACTCTTCGGCCGCCGGTGCCCCGTCGGGCACGACATACGGAAGTGTGGCCGGACCTCCGGCCGCGGCATTCTTCCGGGTCGGGTCGAGTGTACGCGTTCGACCGTCGACGTAGATGACCAGGGCTCGCCGCGTATCGATGCGAGTGGGCAGACCAACCTCGGGCGGCTCAGGTCTCGTCGGCTCGCTCATCGGCTCAAACCTCCATCACTTCCGCTTCCTTGCGACTCAGCATCTCGTCGAGCTTCGCGATGTGGCCGTCGGTGAGCTCCTGCAGCTTGTCGAGGTGCCGGCGCATTTCGTCCTCTCCGAGGTCTCCGTCCTTCTTCTGGCGCTCGATCTCTCCCTTGGCCTTGTGGCGAGCGTGGCGAACCGCCACTCGGCCTTCCTCCGTCATCCGGTGGAGCACTTTGACCATCTCCTTCCGGCGTTCCTCCGTGAGCGGCGGGATGCTCACCCGGATGATGTTTCCATCTACGGACGGATTCAGCCCCAGATCGGCGGATTGGATCGCCTTGGCGACCACTCCGACCAGGTTCGTGTCCCAGGGTTGCACGACCAGCATCTGTGGCTCCGGTGCCGTTACCGTTGCCGTCTGCTTCAGCGGCATCCTGGAGCCGTACGCCTCCACCTGCACGGTATCGAGAAGACCGGGCGACGCCTTGCCGGTCCGGACCCCGGTGAACTCTCGAGAGATGGCTTCCAGGTTCTTGTCCATCTGCTGGGAAGCCTCTTTCAGCGTCGGGCTAAGCATCTCAACGCCCCCTTCAAGTTACGAGTGTCCCTATCCTCTCCCCGCGAAGCGCGGCCAGGATCGCCCCCGGCTTTCGGATGTTCAGAACGACGACCGGCAGCCCGTTGTCCCGGCAGAGGGACACGGCGGCCGCGTCCATGACTCCGAGCTCCTGGTTGATCACCTCGCGATACTTGAGCTCGGGAAGAAACTCGGCTTCCGGATCCTCGACGGGATCGGCCGAGAACACCCCGTCCACCTTCGTGGCCTTCAGAATAACGCTCGCCTCCATCTCGATCGCCCGGAGTACGGCGGCGGTGTCCGTCGAGAAGTACGGGTTGCCCGTGCCACCAGCGAAGATGACGACCCGGCCCTTCTCCAGGTGTCGGAGGGCGCGGCGGCGAATGTAGGGCTCGGCCAACTGTTCCATACGAATCGCCGTCATGACGCGCGACTGGACACCGTGGCGCTCCAGTGCGTCCTGGAGCGCCAGCGCGTTGATGACCGTCGCGAGCATGCCCATGTAGTCAGCCGACACGCGGTCCATTCCGCGCTGGCTCGCGACGGCACCCCGTACGATGTTCCCGCCTCCGACGACGAGTCCGAGCTTGACCCCCGCCCGATGTACGGCCTCGACCTCGTGCACCAGCGTGTCCACGACTTCCGGCTCGATTCCGAAGCCCTGCTCGCCCGCGAGCGATTCACCCGAGAGCTTGACCACGGCCCGGGGGTATTTCAGTTCGGCCACTGGCTTCCTCTCAGCCTCCGATCGCGAAACGGACGAAGTGCCGAACCCGGAGATCCGGATCACGGTCCGCGACCAGCTTCTCGATCGTCGTGTCTGGATCCTTCACGAAGCCCTGCATCAGCAGCGTATTCTCCTGGAAGTACTTGCGCATGCGCCCTTCCACGATCTTCTCCGCGATATGATCGGGCTTCCCTTCCGCTTTCGCCTGCTCGACGAGGACCGCGCGCTCCCGTTCGAGGTCCTCGGCCGGAATGTCGTCCGGCGATACACCCATCGGGTTCGTAGCCGCGACATGCATCGCGATCTCCCGGGCCAGAGCGGAAGCGTCCACCGCGCTCCCACCCAGCTCGACCAGGACGCCGATGCGGCCGCCGAAATGGAGGTACGAGCCGAGCGACCTGTCGTCTCCGGCACCCAGTCGCACGGCGCCTTGAACCTCCAGGTTCTCGCCGATCCTCGCGCGCAGCTCGGACAGCTCGCTCTCGAACTCCACGAAGCCGTCACGAGCGAAGAGGCCGGTGCCGGACTCCACCTCGCCGTCATTCAGATCCGATGCGGCGACGGCATCGCCAAGGCGTCGCGCGAAGGACTGGAAATCCTCGTTGCGGGCCACGAAGTCGGTCTCGCTCGTGACCGCCACCATCCCGATACCGTCGGCGCTGTCCGAAATCGCCACCAGACCCTCGGACATGACGCGCTCCGCCCTCTTGGCGGCCTTGGCGGCACCCCACTGGCGGAGAAGGTCTATCGCCTGCTCCTCCTCGCCCTGCGCCTCCTGAAGGGCCCTCTTGCAGTCCATCATTCCGGCGCCCGTTCGGTCGCGCAAGGATTTCACAGCTCGGGCCGTGATCGCTGACATATGTGTATCCCTTCTTCCGTGCAGTTTCCGGTCAGGGGCAGCGCCCGCGCGGCGCCTTCGCAATCGATCATCCACAAAAAAAATGGGCCACCGAAGTGGCCCACCGTTCAGCGTCGCTCAGGGTGAGCCGGGGTCTTTACCTTCCCCGTCTTCTCCCGGGCTGACCTCCGCAGCAGCTGCCACTTCCGCTGTCTCGGCGACCTCCTCGGTCTCCGCGGTCTCGACTACCTCGTCGGCCGCGGCTTCGGTATCGAGGTCGTCCGCAGCGGTGTCGTCTGACGCCAGCTCCTCCATTTCCTCTAGCTCCTCATCCTCGAGCTCAGGCGACCCCGCCTCCGGATCGGAAGCGTGGCGACGGCGCTTGATGAGCTCGGGACGCGGACGTCGCTTCGGCCTCTTCTTACGGCGAGCCGAGTCCGCCTCGCCTCCACCCACGTCCGAGGAATACGTGAAAGCCTCACCCCCATCGTCCGTCGAGGCTGCCTTTTCAGGCGCTTCCCGCCGCGCGATCTCGATCTCGTCGGCGATTACTCCGGTGATGAGCGAGACCGAGCGAATCGCGTCGTCGTTGCCAGCGATAGCGATCGTCAGCATATCGGGATCCGCATTCGTATCGGCGATCGCCACGACCGGTATGCCCAGCCGGTTGGCCTCGCGAACCGCGATTTCCTCCTTGCGGGCATCGACGACGAACACCAGACCCGGAATCCTGGTCATGTCCTTGATCCCGGAAAGATATCGCTCGAGCTTCTCGCGCTCACGCTCGAGAAGGAGTCGCTCCTTCTTCGTGTAGAATTCGAAAGCCCCCTCTTCGGCACCGCGCTCGAGGTCCTTCAACCTCCGGATGTTCTTCTTGATCGTCTGGAAATTCGTCAGCATCCCACCGAGCCAGCGCTCGGTCACGTAGTACGCGCTGGCGCGCTCGGCCTCTGCCCGAACCAGGTTCTTGAGCTGTGGCTTGGTGCACACGAACAGTACGTTGCCGCCCCCTCGGACCACCTCGTTGACCAGGTCGCGCGCCCGGTTCAGCTCCCTCAGGGTCTTCTTAAGGTCGATCAGATAGATTCCGCCCCGCTCCGCGAAGATGTAACGGCGCATCTTCGGGTTCCAACGGTGCGTCTGATGACCGAAATGGACCCCCGCCTGCAACAGATCCTTCAGACCGACTTCTGACATGCTATTTATTGCTCGCTGCTCGGGTTCGGCGTCGCGCCGCTCCGCCTATCGCTTGGAGAACTGGAACCTCTTTCGGGCCTTCGGTTGGCCCGGCTTCTTTCGCTCGACCACACGCGGGTCACGAGTGAGAAGGTCATGAGAGCGCAACGCTGCGCGAGTGTCCGCATCCGAGGAGAGAATCGCCCTGGCCACGGCAAGCTGTATCGCATCCGCCTGGCCGGATGGCCCGCCACCCGAGACCCGGGCATGCACACCGAACTGGCCTTCCGTTCCCGTGACCGCAAACGGCTTCTCAACCTCATCTCTATGACGCGCGAGCGGAAAATAGTCGTCGAGACCACGGCCGTTGATGCTCCACGATGCTTCACCCGGCCGCAGCCAGACTCGCGCCACGGCCGACTTTCTACGGCCTACCGCCTGATACGTATTCGTGTCCGCCAAGCTGCTTCCTCCGTGTCGTTCGCTGCTCGCCCTATAGCTCGAGCGGCTGCGGCTGCTGGGCCGAGTGCGGGTGCTCATCCCCGGCGTATACTTTCAGCTTACGGGCCATCTGTCGGCCCAGTGCGTTCTTCGGTAACATCCCCTTCACGGCCCTCTCGATGACCCTCTCGGGATGCCTCTCGATCATCGTCTCGAACGGGATCAGGCGTTCGCCGCCCATGTACCCGCTGTGCCGGAAGTACTTTTTTTGTTGGGCCTTACGACCCGTCAGCCTCACATTTCTGGCGTTGACCACGACCACGTAGTCACCAACGTCGAGGTGCGGACTGTACATGCTCTTGTTCTTGCCCCGCAGTACGGAAGCCACGCGCGTAGCCAGCCGGCCGAGGATCTGGTCCCGGGCATCGACCACATACCAGTCGCGCTGTATCTCTCCTGCCTTGACCGAATACGTCTTCATTCCCGGATCGCCTCACTCGCTCAGCACCTGAGGCGCCTTCGCTCGTTCGTCTCGAGTCTGGGGAGAAAAAGCAGGCCGCCCGCACGTGGCGCGAGCGGCCGGATCGTCCCACTTGCAGCCGGGCAAGCTAAAGAGCGCCCCCGCGGGTGTCAAGGCGGTCGTACGAGGCGGATCAGCGGTCCCGGAACGCGTCCAAAACGCGGCCCGTGGCCCCCAGACGGAGGCGCACCAGGGCCCTGTCCTTTATCTGGCGGATTCGCTCTCTGCTCACGGAGAATCTGCGCCCTATTGCCTCTAGCGTATGCGGCTCTTCGCCATCCAGACCGAAGTACAACTTGAGAATGTGAGCTTCCCTGTCCGGGAGGTGCGTGAGGCTGGCCTCGAGGACGTCCCGCAAGGCTTCCCTCTGCGTCCGCTCGTCGGGCTCTTCACCTTCCCGATCGGGAATCAGCTCGAGCATGGAGGTGTCCTCCGTGTCGGGAACAGGAGCGTCGAGTGACACGTACCCGCTCTGCATGCCCATGGCCCGCTGGACTTCTTCCGGTGTCATGCCGAGTTCCATCCCGACTTCCTCGGCCGAGGCTTTGCGCCCCAAATCCTGGCTCAGGCGTCGCGCCGTCCTGACTACCTTGTTCGCCTGGTCCATGCGCCCGACCGGCACGCGCACGATTCTCGATTGCTCGGCGATCGCCTGCATCATGGCCTGACGAATCCACCACACGGCGTAGGAAATGAAACGGACGCCTTTCGTTTCGTCGAACCGGCGGGCGGCCCGCATCAGTCCCAGGTTCCCCTCGTTCACCAGATCGGCGAAGGCGACCCCGTGATGGCGATACCGCTTGGCCACGGTCACAACGAATCGGAGGTTGGCAGCCACGAGGCGATTGAGAGCTTCCTCGTCGCCATCGCGGATGGCCCGAGCCAGACGCACTTCATCCTCCCGATCCAGGATCGGGTGTCCGGCGATCTCCCTCAGATACAGGTCCAGGGAGCCCCCTCCGCTGTCATCCGATTTGCGCGCCATGCCTCGGGCCTCGGCGTCTCGCTGGGATCCGCCGGGAGTGGGGCCGCTCCGTGCTCTACACTCCGCAGCTCAGTCGTTCGCGGGTTCCAGCCGTTCCGCTACCGGATCGGGTTGAACAGTCGGCTCCAGCGAATCTCCGTCAGCCACGGAAACGGAGCGATCTTGTTCCGATCGTATGAAAAGTAGATGATCCACGGACGACCCTTGATGGACTCGTAGGGCACAAAGCCCCAGTAGCGGGAATCCTCCGAGTTGTCCCGATTGTCACCCATCACGAAGAAATTGTCCATCGGTACCGTGATCGGTCCCCAATTGTCCCTCGTGGGTCGGTATTCCTGAAGACGGCGTCCGTTCTCCGCCAGGTGCGTGCGCTGCCAGTCGAACTGCGGACTGCGTGGATCCTCGTACGGACGCGTGTGCCTGGCGTACGGTTCGGCGGCTTGGGCACCGTTTCTGTACAGGACCCCTTCCACCATGAGGAGGGTGTCGCCCGGAAGGCCCACGATACGCTTCACGTAATTCGTGTTGGTTGCCTGGCGAGCGGCTGGCGGCGGGGAAAACACCACTATATCGCCGCGCGACGGCGGATCCAAGGCGGGAAGGCGGACCCCCGTGCCCGGGATGTCCGCACCGTACACCATCTTGTTCACGAGTAGAAAGTCGCCGACGAGGAGGGTCTTCTCCATCGACCCCGTGGGGATCTGGAACGCCTCGACGACGAACGTCCGCACCAGTATGAACAGCAGAAAGGCCACCGCGATGGACTTAGTCCACTCCCACAGCCACCGCCCGACCGAGCCGTTCTCCGCTTCCTGGCTCCGCTTCACCTTGTTCCGGGTCTCGCCCATGCGTCTCTGATCCCTCCTGCGCAGCCGACTCGCGGCCACCGTGTTCACCAAGAAT
>JBDHFS010000036.1:0-16261 GCA_039590285.1 Gemmatimonadota bacterium | reverse complement strand
GCACACCGAGTCCGAGCTCGGCGCCCTGCTGGATCCGTTCTGCGACCGGATCTTCGTCTTCCTCGCGCTCGTGTCGTTCCTTCCGACAGGCAGAATCGACTGGGCGGGCTTCCTGATCTTGATCCTCAGGGACATCTTCACCGGTGGTGTGTTCCTGGTCGGCCGTCTCGCCGGCAGGGAGATGCCGTTCCATTCGAGGATGGGCGGAAAAGTAACGACGGGACTTCAGGTCGTGGCGTTACTGACGCTTATCCTGTGGCCGGAGTACGTGAAGCTTCCGATCTTCCTGGCCGGCGTGGCAGCGGTCTACGCGATCATCGATTACGGGACGGCGGGCATCAGGAATTGGATCCCCGATCAGGTTACGGCAGCCGTTCCAGCACGTTCGCGGTGACGGGGACTCCGGGCCCCAGCTTCTCGATTCCGCCAACCACGACCGGCGTGCCGGGTTCGAGCCCGCTCCGAATCTCCACCCATCCGGGAGTCCGGACACCGAGCTCGACCGCGATGCGCACCGCCGTTCCTTCTTGGCTCACGGTCCACACGTAGTCCGCCCCCTGAAGAGGCAGGATGGCGTCCTCGGGAACGACCACCGCTTCCGGCCGGACTTCCGTCGCCAGGCGAGCCTCGATGAACATGCCCGGCTTGAGAAGACGGCCGGCGTTGTCCACGCGGGCCTTGACCGTGATGGTTCGGCCCGGCAGCAAGACCCTGGGATCCACGAAATCCACCCTGCCGACGAACTCCCTGTCCGGAACGGAAGCCACGCGAAACGTCATCTGCTGGTCGCTGCCCAACTGCTGCGCGAAACGCTCGGCGACCTGGAAAGTCGCTCGTTGCGGGTCCACGGTCTGCAGGGTGGTGAGTCTATCGGCCGGGGTGACGTAGTCGCCCAGGCTTACGAATCGTTCGCCCACCACCCCGCCGAATGGCGCGCGCACGACTGTGCGATCCAGCCGGGTCTGCTGCAGTTCGAGCTGCGCTTCGGCGCTGCGGAAACTGGCCTCGGCCTGTTCGAGGTCGGCCTCCGACGACGCGTCACGAGCCATCAGTTCGCGAGTTCGCGCGAGGGCCTGCTCAGCCAGGTCCCGGTCGGCTTCGAGCCAGGCCACCTGTGCCTTGAGCTCCGCATCGTCCACCTTGAACAGCGCGGTGCCGGCCCTGACCTCCCTGCCTTCGCGGACCAGGATTCCGGTCAGGCGGCCCGACACTTCGGGGCGCAGCTCGATGGCCTGCACCGCCTCGATCTGACCGGTGGCGTGGATCGCGTCGACGACCGAGTCGAGCCGGGCCTCGACGACGTCAACCGGCATGCCCATGGGAGCGCCGCCGGCTCCTCCTCCGTCCCCGGTCTGGCCCGAACCGTCACCGGAACAGCCCACCACGAGCATACACGCGGCCAATCCGCCGACCACGCCGATCGAGTGTTCGCGTCCGGTCCTATGTATCACAAGCATCGGGCTTCTCATTTATCGAACAGCCTCCGTCCCAGAATGGCCTCCACGGCGGCGAGTGCCAGCCGAGTGGTGAAGCGGGCCTGCACCAGGGCCGCTTCCGCCTCGGTCTGCGATACCTGGGCCGTGATGAGATCTAGGATCGTCGTCGCGCCCGCCTGATAGCGTTCCTCCTGTACACGGAGGTTCTCTCGGGCTACGACCACGGCGTGGGCCGCCAGGTCACCGCTGGCGCGGGCGGTCTCGTACGCCTGGTATGCGGCCACGATGTTGCGGCCGATCTCTCTCTCCGCATCGGCGCGCGCAACCTCTGCGACCTGCCGCCGCGTGCTCGCGCGATACACGCTCAGCTCTCGGCTGGCCCCGTCCCAGATCGGGAAGCTGAGCGCAACACCGTAGGTGGTGCGGGTCGTGGCGTCCGGGACGAGGGCGTCGTCCCATCCGGCCCACTGACCGAACAGGCTCAGCGTCGGAAAGTAGCTGCTGCGCTCAGCCTTGAACGCTTCGTTCGCGACACGCGCCTCGGCGCGTGCCACTTCGACCCCGGGGCTGCCCTGCAGGGCCTCCCGGAATGCCTCATCCTCGGTGATCGGCAGCGGCCCGGCCGGGACGGTGTCGAGCGGTACGGCGTCGGCCGGACCCGTGTGTCCGATCCGTCGTCCGAGTTGCAGCCGGGACACGGCCACTGCCGTCTCCTGCCGCAGCAGATCGACCTGTGCTCGCGTCAGCTCCAATACCAGCTGCAGAGAGTCGGTCTGGACGGCGGCACCCGAAAGGACACGTGCCCTGGCCACCGCCAACTGCTGCTCCGCCCGTCGCACGCGCTCGGCGGCCACTCGCAGAAGCTCCGCCTGCGCGATGACGTCGTAATAGTCGGCCTCGGTACCGAGTGCCGTCTCGAAACGGGCTTCCATTTCGCCGGCTTTCGCGCCCTCGAGCCCGGCTCCCGAACCGCGCATGTCGAAGATCTTGGCACCGCCGCGGAACAGGTCGTAGCTGCCGCCCAGAGTCGCCTGCGTCAGCTCGTCGGTCAGCTCTCCCGTTCCGATGTTGAACTGCTCGGACGAGAACTTGGCGTACGACCACTGGAAATTGATGCTCGGAAGAAGGAATGCGGACCAAGCTTGCCTGCGCACCCACTCGGCGTCGCCAACCTGCCGGAGAGCCGCCACGTAGTCCGGGTCAACCTGGGCCGCACGGAGCAGGGCCTGCCGGAGGTCGACCCGCAGTACCGAGTCCACCGCTTGCCGCTGCTGCTCGACGATTTCGCCAGATGCAGACCCGGCCGTCCCGGGCAGCGAGGTAGCGTACTGCGCCCGCGCTTCACCGTTTCCCACGAGGAGCCAGGCCGCCGCCGCCCCCGCTGCCACACGTCCCAGCCTTCCCGGGCTCCGGCCGCTCATGGCGATGCCTCGAGCGTCTCCATGGACGCGGGCACCGATCGTCTTCGCCTGATCAGCGCTCCCAGGGCGTCGAGGAGGACGTACACGACGGGGACGAGGTACAACGTCAGGACCGTGGAGAAGAACAGACCGCCGACGATCGCGTAGCCGAGTGGTCGTCGGCTTGCCGCTCCGGCCCCGAGGCCGAGCGCGATGGGCATGAGCGCGATGATCGTCGCGACGGATGTCATCAGAATCGGCCGCAGCCGGATGCGCCCGGATTCCATCATCGCGTCCACGGCGTTGAGGCCGCGGGCCTTGGCCCGGTTCGCGTACTCGACCAGCAGAATCGAGTTCTTGGTCACGATGCCGATCAAGAGGATCATCCCGATCTGACTGAACAGGTTGAGTGTGGAGCCGGTCAACTTCAGCGTCAGCAGGGCTCCGGTTACGGCGAGCGGTACCGACAGAAGCACGGTGAAAGGGTGCACGAGCGATTCGAACTGAGCGGCCAGCACCATGTAGACCACGATGAGCGCGAGCACGAAAGCGAAGTACAGCGCGTTGCCGCTTTCTTCGAATTCACGCGACTCGCCCGCCAGCACCGTGCTGCTGCCGGGCGGCAGCAGTTCGCCGGAGGCGGCGCGCAACGAATCGATGGCGGCGCCGAGAGCCAGCTCCGGAGTGAGAGCGGCGGTGAGCGTGAACGAGGGCACGCGGTCGTGGTGGTTGATCTGGCGCGCGGACACGGTTTCCTCGACTCTCGCCACTGCGGACAGGTTGACCAGGGTCCGGTCCCGTCCGCGCACGTAGATGCCCGACAGGTCGCCCGGCGTGGCACGCTGCGCGGCCTCCAATCGCACGATCACATCGTACTGCTTGTTGTTCATCGTAAACCGGCTGACCCGTTTTCCTCCGAGAAGCGCCTGCAGAGCTCCGCCGATATCCCCCACGGGCACACCCAGGTCCTCCGCCCTGTCCCTGTCGTAGTGGATCTCGAGCTCGGGCTTGTTGACCCTGAGGTCCGTGTCGACGTTGATCAGACCAGGGATCTGCCTGGCTCGCGCGGCCACACGGTCCATGATGACCGCGAGGGAGTCGAAGTCGGGGTGGCGCACCACGAATTGAACCGGACTCCCCCAGCCGATGGCCGGCGGCTGAAACATGAACGCGAAAATTCCGGGGATGCCGAACAGCTGTGGCTGGATCTCCGCCAGGATCTCCTCCACGCTGCGATCCCGCTCATCCCAGTCCTCGAGATCGGCGAAGATGAAACCGCCGTTCACCGCCGACTGGAAGCTGTTGCTGCCGACGACACTGAACGTGGCCTCGACGCCATCCGTGCCGATGACGATCGCTTCCACCTGCTTCTGGTAGCCATCCATGTAGTCCAGCGAGGATCCCTCGGGTCCCTGCGTGGCGCCGAACATGAAACCCCTGTCCTCCGGCGGCAGGAACTCCTCATCCAAGACGTTGTAGAGGACCACCGCCAGAGCGGCCACGCCACCGGCGCCGAGCAGCACAAACGCCCGGTGGCGCACCGCGAGACGCAGGCTGCGCCCGTATCCCGACGCGATGCCAGCGAACGCACGCTCGAACGCGTTGAACAACCGGCCGTGGCTCGCGGGTACGTTGAGGATCTTGGCGCTGAGCATCGGAGTCAGCGTAAGGGCCACGAAGCTCGATACGACCACGGCTCCGGCGAGCGCGATGCCGAACTCGTTGAACAGGCGCCCTGTCGTGCCCTGGAGGAACGCCAGCGGCGTGAACACGGCCACCAGCGCAACCGTGGTGGCGATGACGGCGAACGCGATCTCGCTGGTGCCCCTCATCGCGGCCGCCTCGGGCTCTTCTCCGCGGTCTTCCTGGTGCCTGTACGCGTTTTCCATGACGATGATCGCGTCGTCCACCACGATGCCCATCGCCAGGATGAGGGCCAGGAGCGTGAAGTTGTTGATCGAGAAGCCGAGGACGTACAGGACCGCGAATGCGGCCGTGATCGAGGTGGGAATGGCCAGTCCGGGAATGATCGTCGCCCTCACGTTCCGCAGGAAGACGAAGATGATGAGCACGACGAGGATCCCGGCGAGGATCAGCGCGTCTTCCGCTTCCCGGATCGATCGGCGGACGAACGTGGCCTCGTCGAAGCCCACCGAGAATTCCACCCCGGGGGGCAATGCGGCGACGATGTCGGGCAGGGCCTCCCGGACCCGGTCGGACACCTCGACGATGTTCGCCTTGGACTGACGCACGACGCCGATCGCGAGAGCATTCTCTCCGTTGAATCGGAGATACGAGCGTTCCTCTTCCGGACCGAGCTCCACCCGCGCCAGGTCCGCGAGGCGCACGATCTGGCCTTGTTGGTTGGCCACCACCAGCTGCGCGAACTCGTCGGGGGTCTTCAGCTCACCGAGCGAGCGCACGGTGAACTCCCGTCGCTCCGACTCGATCCGTCCGGCGGGAATCTCCACGTTCCGGCTGCGGATCGCGCTCTCGACGTCCTGAACCGTGAGACCGCGCGCCGCGAGCTCGGTGGACGAGAGCCAGATCCTCATCGAGAAACGTCGTTCGCCAAAGATCCAGGCCCGGCCGACCCCGGGTATCGACTGAAGACGCCGCTTCACGATTCGGTCGCCCAGGTCGGAGAGTTGCATCATGTCGTAATTGCTGCCGGTCATGGACATCCACATGAACGGCTGGGCGTCCGCGTCCTGTTTCTGAACGACCGGTTCCTCGATCTGCTGCGGCAGCCTGCCTCGAACCCGGGAGACCTTGTCCCGCACATCCTGGGCGGCGGTTTCCAGGTCGCGATCGAGGGTGAACTCGAGCGAGATGTTCGTGGTCTGCTCGGCGCTCGTGCTGCTCATGGTGCGGACGCCCGGGATGGTGCTCAGCTCTTCTTCCAGTATGTCCGTGACGGTCGTCTCCATCACGCCGGCGTTCGCGCCGCGCAGGAACACCGAGACCGACACGATCGGGGGATCCACATCGGGAAGCTCGCGGACCGACAGCCGGGTAAAGCTGATGACGCCGAACAAGACCAGTGCCGCCGACACCATGCTCGTTAGCACGGGTCGGCGGATCGATGTATCTGAAAGTATCACCGCATCCTCGCCGCCAACGTCAAGGTGGAGCTTCCGGTTCTGTTACAACACGCGCCAAATATGATCCGCTGCGAGACTCGAGTCCCGTGACGGGCAGGAATCAGGACCGGAGCGCGTCGCCCAGTCTCGCTACGGGATGGGGGGGAGTCAACCGAGTTCCAGCTGCGCCTGTTCGTTGAGTGTCGTGGACGGAACGCCTTCCGCGTCATCCTCCACGGGCGCGGCAGATTCAGGATGCGGCTTCACAGGCATCGATTCGGGCGCTCGCTCACCGTGAACCGGGGTGCCGGGCGGCCCCCGGAGCGAGCGGGTCGGCTCGCCTTCAGCCGCGTCATCGGCAGCCGTAAGCTCGATGTCGGCGGTGACGCCGAGGTGCTCCAGTACCAGGCGGTCCTGCGTGGTGACGATCACCTGTCGATCGCGGGCCAACTCGCACAGGAGCTCCCAGACCTCGCGCGACCGGATCTCGTCCAGATGCGTGAACGGCTCGTCCACCAGAAGGGGGTGCCGAACGCCGTCGCCCGCCAGGAAATCAGCCGCGCCGAGGCGAATGGCCAGCAAGGTCACGTGCTTTTCTCCGTAGCTCAGCGGAGGCGAGTCGACGGCGACCTCCCGTTCCCCGAGCATGACGTGGGCCGCTCCCAGGTCGGTCTCCGTCCGAATCGGACCGAGACTTCCTCCGGAAAGTCGTTGGAGTCGTTGATTCACGGCGCCGAGCAGGCGATCCTGATCCCGGTCCCGGAACTCTCCATACGCATCGCGCACGAGTTCCCAGGCCTTTCTGCGGACCTGCACATCGGCCTCCACCTGAGCGATGATATCCCTGGTCCGGGCGAGCTCCCGCTCGAGTGCCAACGCGTCCTCCGAGGCGCGCTCCAGGTCGCGCAGCTCCAGGTCGATCCGGGCGCTCGACCCGGCGAGGTCGTCTCGCTCGGTTCTGCGCTCCGCCCGCGCCTTATCCACGGCGGCAACCGACGGCTCGACGCCGGAAGGCAGCTCGGGAACGGCTGGCTGCTCCTCCATGCGTAACTGGATCCTGGCCAGCGCCGTCCGAGCTTCGTTCTCGCCTTCCTCCAGGTGGCGGATCAGGGGGACGGCGTCAGGCACCTCCGCCTCCGATGAGGCCGCTTCTCGAACCAGCGTCCACGCCCGCTGGGCCGCTTCCTCGAAGAGGCTTCGCGTCTGGCTCTCGGCGGCCCGGGCCCGTTGCTGCGCCCGGTAGTGGCGCTGGTGATCGGCGATCGTCTCCGAAGTGAGAGGCAGTCCCGGGATTCCCACGGCCAGGTCGGAGAGGGTGGCGGCCAAGGCCTCGCGTTCGCGACCCAGACGCAAGGCCATCGCTTCGTTCGAGAAGGTCGTACCGCCGCGCCCCCTCCATAAGCCGCCCGCGATGAGAAGCATTCCGGCCGCCCCGGCCGCGAGCGCGATACTGCTGGACACGGTCGCGGCGAGCAGGATACTGCCCAGGCACAGGATGGCGCCGGCGGGCACGAGGGTCCGCGACGGCCCCGACTTCTGGTGGGCGCCGAACGCGTCGGTCGCCGGTGCACTCAGCTCCGCCACCTCCGCCTCGAGTTCCGCACGCCGGTTCCACAACGCCCGGGCCTGTCCGAGCCTGGACTCGAGATCGTCCGGGTACACTCCCGCGGCTTCGGCGGCCTCCGCCTCGGCCCGCGCCAGCGTGACCTCCCGATCCGCATCCCGGAGCCACCGCAGGGCATCCGATACGGCCGACAGCCGCTCGGCGGCCTGCTTCTCCTCGGCGATCAGCGTCCGTCTCTCGCTGAGTGGCCGGTACGCAGTCTCCAGGAGCGCGATCTGGGCCTCCAGCTCGTCGATGCGCTCTCGAATACCGGCGACCTCATCCCGCAGAGGGCGCCGTCGCTCCCGGGCTGAGCGAGCGGCTTCGAGTCGGCCCGCGAGGCCATCGCTCGAGTCTCGCAGCTCCTCCAGCTGGCGCAGTCTGTTCTTGCGTCTGCCGCCCAGCTCAATGGGCTCGCGCGTCAGACGATCGAAGTCTTCACGAAGCTCGTCCAGCGCGGCTTCCACCTTGCGATGGGAGCCGGCCGCCGCCCGGAGGAGCTCATCGTCGAGCCGCGTGTCGACCAGCTCTCCCTGGCCGATCCACGCGGTCCGGCGGTAGGGCTCCAGCAACGCGAACCCGATCCACCCGCGCACCAGCTCCTGATAGTGCCTGCTTTCCGAGCGCACCCCGACGGGATTGCCGTCGCCGCGGAACACCTCCACATCTGTCGCCGTCTCCAGCGCGATCACCTCATCCGTTTCGAAATCACGGCTCACGGAAATCGTTTCCCCATCACAGCACACGAGATCGGCTTCCGCCTTCACGGGTTGGCCTGACCACGGATGCCTGAGCTCCAGCCTGCGGCGCTCTTCGGGTTTCCTCCGGCTGAATCCGTACAGGGTCCTGAGGAACGCCTCCAACAGGGTCGTCTTCCCGGATCCGTTGGGGCCGGAGATCACCACCGGCCGCGCCTCATCGGGGAGATCGAAGCGGCGTGAGTGACAGCCGTAGGACAGCCGGATGGCCCGGAATCGCGGCAGCCTCATGCGACCCCCATGGCCCGGAGCGCTCGGCGCAGCGCGCGCTCCCTGAGGCGGACCTCGTCCTCGCCCTGCGCAGCCCGGATGCGGCTGAGCCCGAGGCGCGCCACGTGTCCGATCACGTCGCCCCTCGTAGCCAGCTCGCCGAGCCGAGCCGAATCGTAGAATCGTGAGCGGTCGATCACGTGTGCGAACGAGAATCGCGCGGTCAGCTCTGCCTCCACGCGCGCCGGATCGACGGCGTACTCCGTCTGACCGGTGAGCGTGACCACTGGCAGGGAGCCCGGCTGCACCAGACCGGCCACCAGATCCGCCGCCTGTAGATCATCCTCGCAGGTGCTGACATCCACGGCGTCGAGGGACTGGAGTGGCGCCACCTCGGATGCGACCAGGCTGACGCTGACGGGTCGTCCCGGTTGAACATCGGCGATCACGACCCCTCTCGTGCCGGTTTCCGTGTGGTCGAGAGCGGCGAACGAGCCACAGTAGCACGCCGGTACCGAGCCGTCTTTGTCGAATTCCTCCGGCGGGCGGAATCTGTGGTAGTCGCCCAGGGCTATGTAGTGCGCATCCAAGGCCGCCAGATCATCCCGTGTCAGCCTCAATGACTCCCCCCCGGCCCAGTGGGGCGCGTCCTGAACGGCGCCATGCAGGATCACCGCGTGGACTCCCGGAAGGTCGGCGCGCCGGAAGCCCGCGATCGGTCCTGTCGACTGCGTGGAATCGAATGCCATGCCGTACACGTGAAGCTCGCCGGCTTCCGTGTCCACCGTGACGGGATCGCCGAATTCCGGCCGCCCGAAGACGTGAGCCCCTTCCGGCAGGTTGGCGTACGGCGATCCGGGGAACACGAGAGGGTCATGATTGCCCGGGACCAGGAAGACGGCCGGCACGACCTCGAGCAGCCGGCGGATCGTTTCCCTCGCCTCCGCGGCGTACCGCTCCGCCGGTCGCGGGGAATCGAACAGGTCTCCCGCGACCAGGACCGCGTGAGCCCCGTGCCCCCGGGCCACTTCCGGGAGATGCCGAAAGGCCCCCAGCACTTGCTCGGCCCGCGTCTCCGCTCCGGGACCGAACGAGGAGAACGAGGCCCCGAGGTGCACGTCCGCGATGTGCAGAATTCGCATCATACGACGTATCATAACGCGCGCCGCCGACAGGGCCAGAGACGGGCGCCTGCACGTGGCTACCGGCGAAGGCAGGGGAGGGCGGCATCACCCGCGAGCACGGACGCACACGGAATCCATATGAGGCCAGCGACCAGCGTATGAACGATCAGCGCTACCCGGACCGATCCCTCCGTTTTCTGATTAGCGGGTCCACGGGGCTCGTAGGCTCGGCCCTCTCCGCGCTCGTGTGTGCCGGCGGACACCGGGTGACGCGACTACGCCGCTCGCCGGCCGGTCAGCCGGATCCCCTGGGCGCCCGGCCCGCATTCTGGGATCCGGCGAGCGGGGTGTTGTCTGCGGCCGACGTTGCCGGGCACGACGTCGTGTTTCACCTGGCGGGAGAGAACATCGTGGGGGGAGCCTGGACCAAGGAACGAAAGCGGCGGATTCGGTCGAGTCGCGTTCGCGGTACGGCGCTCCTGAGTCGAACGCTGGCCAGCCTGGCGGACCGCCCAACGGCGCTCGTCTGCGCATCGGCCGTCGGCTACTACGGTGACCGGGGCGATCTCGCGGTGGATGAGGATTCAGATCCCGGGTCGGGCTTCCTGGCCGACACGTGCAGAGAATGGGAAGAAGCGGCCGATGCGGCGCGCGAGGCAGGCATACGAGTCGTCCACCTTCGTATCGGCATCGTGCTCACTCCGGCCGGCGGCGCTCTCGCCCGGATGTTGCCGATCTTCAAGGCCGGACTCGGGGGCCGACTGGGGAACGGACGGCAATTCTGGAGCTGGATCACTCTGGACGACCTTCTGGCCATCTTCCTCCACGCCGCTTCGGAGGAGGGCCTGCACGGGCCGGTGAACGCTGTCAGCCCGCACGCCGTGCGAAACGCGGACTTCACTCGTGCCCTGGGCCGGGTGCTCGGACGCCCGGCGGTTCTCCCGGCGCCGGCACCCATCCTCCGTCTCGCGCTCGGGGAGATGGCGGACGAGGTGCTTCTCGGGGGAGCGCGTGTCGTCCCCTCCCGGCTGCTCGAGTCCGGCTTCGATTTCACGCACCCGGAGCTTGAGGCCGGCCTGCGCCACGTGCTGGGCGCGCGTGTGGGGGACCCGTGAGAAAGGACGGGGCGCGTTCCCCCGCGCCCGCCATGGTTCCGGAGCGACCCATCCGCATCGGGATCTCGTCCTGCCTTCTGGGCCAGAAGGTGAGGTACGACGGAGGACACAAGCGGGATCGCTTCGTCACCGACGTGCTGGGCGCGTACGTGGAGTGGGTTCCCGTGTGCCCCGAGGTCGAGATCGGCCTCGGCATCCCTCGCCCGACGATTCGTCTCGAGCGAGCCGACGACGGCAGCGCGCGGCTCGTGATGCCGTCGACGGGCGAGGACCTCACGGTCCGGATGGCGGAATACGCGGAAGATCGCCTGCGGTCGCTGCTGGAGCTGGAGTTGTGCGGATTCATCCTGAAAAAGGACTCTCCCAGCTGCGGTGTGGCGCGCGTGAAAGTGTTCGACCTCAACGGCTCGCATTCACGCGACGGCGTCGGCGTGTTCGCCGCGACGCTCACGCGCCTCGCTCCTGAGCTTCCCGTCGAGGAGGAAGGCCGCCTCGACGACCCGCGTCTCAGGGAGAACTTCATCGCGCGGATCTTCGCGCGCCGGAGATGGATAGACCTGGAGGCGGCGGGCGTCACACGATCCGGCCTGATGGATTTCCACGCGAGACACAAGTTCCTGTGCATGGCCCGGAACCAGGCCGGCACACGCCGATTGGGACGACTACTGGGAGAGGTGGGAAAGGGAACGCCCGACGCGGATGTGGCGAAGAGCTACATACGGGACTTCGCCACCGTCATGCGCCGCCCGCCCTCGCGAAAGGGACACGCGAACGTTCTACGGCACCTCGCCGGATACGTCTCCGACGACCTGGACCGGGCGGACAGGGGCGAGCTGACGATTGCGATCGATGACTACAGGCTCGGACTCCTGCCGCGGGTCGTCCCCCTCACGCTCATCCGGCACCACGCTCGCAGGCAGGGGCAGGCGTATCTACGGGAACAGGTGTACCTGTCGCCTCACCCGCACGAGCGGATGCTCCTCAACCACGTCTGATCCAAAGACTGCCGGATCAGGTACCGTCGGCCAGACACCCTTCCACGAATCTCCCGATACTGGCGCGGTTCTGCTCCGCGTCGTGCTCGCCCAGCGCGATCAGCTCCGACAGGTACTGGCTCTCGAACACGAGGTACGACAGCAGGTCCGAATCGGCGGCGCGCCGGGTCCCGAGTCCGCGGATCAGGTAGCGGAGAGCCCGTGGCAGGGCGGACTCGTATGTGGCCGCCATGCGCCCGATGTCCCGCGACGGTCGGATGACGAGTAGATCGACCTCACGCTGCGGAACCAGCCAGCGTCTGGTCGGGTCGACCCTCTCGAGCAACCTGTTGGTGTGCTCGAGCCTCTCCGCGTCCGCGTCCAGGTGGTCGAGGAAGATCGAGTTCAGCATCAGTCCCAGGACGCGGGCCGAGGGTGGGTACTCGCCGTCCCCGGAAGCCGGGCTACGCTGATCGCTCATGTAGCGCGAGGACACGGCCAGAATCCTGTCGGCTCCGAGGTGTACGGCCGGTGACAGCGGGTACGCCTGTCTCAGGCTTCCGTCGCCGAAGTACTCCCCGTCGACGGGGCACGCGGGGAAGAACAGCGGAATCGCCGCCGAAGCCATGACGTGGTCCACGGTGATGCGGGCCGCCCTTGCCGAACGCCGCACGCGGGACCACATGGGGGTCTCGGGACTCGCCTCCACGAACGTGACACTCTCGCCGTTGGCGTACGATGTGGCCGAAACCGCCAGCGCCCGAAGCCGGCCATCCCTCAGATTCGCCGCAACTCCCTGTCCATCGAGCACCTCGTGCAGGAATCGCCGCAACGGACGCGTGTCCACCAGGCCTCGGACGGGCGGCGCCAGCCTGGAGCCCCCGGATATCACGTTGCTGGCTACCCGGAAGGCGTTGGCGAACAAGGAGAACACATCGCTCCGCATGACACGGCCCGTCGATAGCGCTTCCCAACGCGCGGCCAGCCGATCCGCCGCGTCGGACATCTCGCCCGTGTGACCCGCCAGGAACGCGGCGTTGATGGCGCCGGCCGACACGCCGGTGATCACCTCGAAGCGCAGCTCCGGATGCCGCCGGGTGATCTGGCGGAGAACTCCGACCTGATAGGCGCCTCTCGCTCCACCGCCAGAGAGGACGAGGGCGGGAGTGCATGTCGACAAGGTCAGGCCCGCCGCAGTAGGGTCCGGTGCCAGGACTCTCCGGCGGGCAGCTCGAAACGCCCGGCCCGAGCGTCCCCCACCCTGGTCAGCGTGATGTCGAAGACGGACGTGGCATCGGTGACCTGCCCCTGCTCGCCCAGGGTCCGAAACTCGTGCCGCGCGCACGAACGAACCCGGCCGGCCGCGTCCCGATACCACACCGCAAGAGAGTCCAGCAGGTCGAGGCCGAGCTCCGAACCGAGCTCGCGAAGACGCCCCGTCAGGGTGTCGATGGAGCAGCCCGAAGCTCCGGCGTGCGACTCGTCCACCGCGATCAACAGAAACCGCTGGTCACGCCAATCGATGCCGGCTCGCAGGTTCCGGCTGTGGGCCGTCCACTCGGACACGAAGCGTCGCAGCGCGTCCACAAGACGTGCCTCTTCCTCGGAGCTCGGCGGCCTTGATGCGCCGAAACACCAGAGCCGTGCGTCATCGGGAAGGGTGTCGAAGGAAACGAGACTCATGAGGTCATGCTCATCGAGCCGGGCCCGGGACGCAAGGTCCGCCCGGGTCGGAAGGTCATTCGTAGCGGAGCGCGTCGATGGGATCGAGGCTGGCGGCCCGGCTTGCCGGCCACGCTCCGAAGAACAGACCCACGATCGCGGAGAAGGCCACGGCCATTCCCACGGCCTCGGGCGAGACCTGCGTACTCCAGTTGGCCAGCTTCGCGAGCGTACGGGAAGCGCCGAAGCCCAGACCTATGCCCAGAAAGCCGCCGACCATGCACAGCACGAGCGCTTCGAGCAGGAACTGCGTCTGCACCTGGCGCCGGGTGGCGCCCACGGCCATGCGGATCCCTATCTCGCGCGTTCGCTCCGTGACCGATACGAGCATGATGTTCATGATGCCGATGCCGCCCACCAGCAGGCTGACGGCCGCGATCCCTGCGAGCAGGAACGTGAAGGTTTGAGTGGCCTCCTGCATGGTGCCCATCAGTTCGGCTCGATCCTGCACGTAGAAGTCGCTGTCGTCGCCGACCCGGAGCTTGTGCTCGCGTCGCATCACCTGCTCGATCTGTGCCATCGCAGCCGTCTGCGAATACCCGTCCGCCACCTTGATATTGAACGAACCGATCCGGTCGGTTCCCATGATCCGGAACTGTGCCGTCTCCACGGGAATGAAGATCCGCTCGTCCTGGTTGAACCAGCCGGAGCCTCCTTTGGCCTCCAGGACACCTACGACCTCGAACGTCACATTACGTATCGAGATCCGCTGGCTGAGCATCTCCAGAGGCGTACTGTCGAAGATCTCCGGGACGGCGCCACCGAGCACGGCGACGCGACGCCGACCCGCGTTCTCTTCTTCCGTGAAGAAGCGACCGTATTCGGGCGAGTAGTTATTGAGCTCGGCGAAGTTGGCCGTCGTGCCCGTGACCCTCAAGTTGGCGTTGGACCGCCCGAACTCCGTCTGCGTGTTGGAGACCATCTCGGGCGCTGCCATGGTGACCGCGTCCGCCCGTGCTTCTACCGCGAAGGCATCGGTCAGGTACATGCGGGCGTTGGAAGAGCGAACCCCGCGGTGCCACCCCTGGCCGGGCCGTACAGTGAGGACGTTGGTGCCCAGGGCTTGCAGCTGGTCTTCGACGGAGCGTTGGGCGCCGGTTCCCAGAGCGACCATCGTGATCACGGCGGCGACGCCGATGACGATGCCCAGCATCGTGAGCGCGCTGCGCATCTTGTTCGCGCCGATCGCCTGCAGGGCCACCCGGATGATCTCGAAGATCAGCACGTCTGACGTCCTCAGCGTCCCATGCCGGGCATGGACGTCCGGCGGCGCATGAACTCGAGCATCTCGCTCTGCTGTACGAGGCCCTGAGGAACCTGGTACACCACGTCGCCCTCCTGGAGGCCCGCCAGTACTTCCGTGTGCTCCCAGTCGCTCAGACCCATCATGATGGGCTTGAGCGTCAGTCCCTCGGGCGTGTCCACGAACACGAAGCCGGGCTTCGGGGCGGACGCATCCGCCTGTCGGGCCCGGCTATGCCCGTCACCCTGCGCCTGGAACCGCCGGACCATGCGCTGTCGGTCGGCCGCGCTCAGGCTCTGCATGAACTCCCGGCGCTGGGACTCCGACATGCTCCGGATCTGCTCCATGCCGGGCAGACCCGAGTCTCCTCCCTCTGCCTCGGGCTCGTAGTCTCCCTGCTTATCGGCCTCGGCTGGCTGTCCGTCCTCGGGACGGCCCTCCTGGCCGACGCGCTGCTGCAGAACGTTCGGATCGAGGCCGAGCGCCTCGACCAGAGCCCCGGCTTGGTCCACCGTTTTGATCCCGCCGTTCGACAGCGCGAGGACCTGCTCGCGCCTGCCCACCTCGATCTCGACGTCGGCGTTCATCCCCGGCTTCAGGAGGCCTTCGCGGTTCTGAATACGTGTGAGCACGGCGAACAGGGTCACGTTCTGCTCCACGACGGCCTGGGGTTCGATCTGGAGCACCTGGCCGAAGAACTCGCGATCCGGATAGGCTTCGACTTGGATCTTCGCATCGAGCCCGGAACGGATGATCCCGATGTCGGTCTCGTCCACCAGGGTCCGGACCTGCACCTGGTTGAGATCGGCCATGCGCAACAGGATCGTCCCGCCGGTGACTTCCTTGGCGGAAGTGATGATCTGCCCTTCCTCGACCGTCTTCTCCACGACCGTCCCGCTGATCGGTGCGCCGACGGCCACATCGTTCAGCCGGTCCTCTGCCAGCTCGAGGTTCGTTCGCGCCTTCACGAGGGAGGCTTTCGCGTTCGCTTCTTCGAGGAGCGCGGTCTCGTACTCCTCCTCCGTGACGACCTGAGACTCTCTGAGATCCACCGTCCGCTCGAGCTGGCGCTGCGCGACCGTGTGGCGAGCCTCGGCCACGTCCAGATCGGCGACCGCCTGGTCGTGCGCGTTCCTCACGTCGCGCGGATCGATGCGCACCATGAGAGCGCCGCGCTCCACGTTGTCGCCCAGCTCGACCGCGACCTGTCTGACTTCACCTGACGCCTGCGATTTCACGTCGATGACCTTGATGGGCTCGATCGTCCCCGTGGCGGCCACAGCCGACGTGATGTCCATCAGCACGACGGCCGTCGTCGTCAACCCCATGGCTGGCTCGTCCGCCGAGCTCGTCCCACACGCAGCCGCGATCACGGCCGTCGTCAGCGTGGCCGCCACCCCGGCGCCTTCCCGAACGACTCGTCTTCTCATGGCTCCCGTCTATCTCCGATCATCCCGCCGCATCGCGCCTCTGTCGTCCGCGGGTCGCGTGCGGGTCAGTTTCTGAGGTTGGTGCCGAGGATGGCCTCGAGTCGGGCGAGGCCGAGCTGATAGTCGAAGCGTCGTCGGATGAGGTCGACCTCGGCCTGGAGCA
>JBDHFS010000035.1:0-16342 GCA_039590285.1 Gemmatimonadota bacterium | reverse complement strand
ATGCCCGAGCGACACCTCGAAGACACCATGACGGCGCTCATGGACGGGGAGATCGACATTCTCGTATCGACCTCCATCATCGAGAACGGGCTGGACGTGCCGACAGCCAACACCATGATCGTCCACCGCGCCGATCGGTTCGGACTGGCCCAGCTATACCAGCTTCGTGGTCGCGTCGGAAGGTCCCATCATCGGGCCTACTGCTACCTGCTGGTCCCTGACAGCATCACCCCGGAGGCGGTCCAGCGCCTTCGCATTCTCGAGCACCACACGGAGCTGGGATCTGGATACCGGGTGGCTCTCAAGGACCTTCAACTTCGGGGAGCCGGGAATCTATTGGGGGCGGATCAGTCGGGTTTCGCCCAGGCAGTGGGCTTCGACACATATCAACGGCTGCTCGAGCAGACCGTCAGGCGGCTTCGTGGGGATCTACCAGAGGAGCGCGCTCCGCCGACCCAGGTCAACGTCGAGGGAGAGGCTTACCTTCCGGACGACTACATCGCTGGCTCGGATCAGAAGATGCACCTGTACCGAAGGATCTCCAAGATACAGTCGGCGGATGACCTGCGTGCCCTCGAGGAGGAGATGCGAGACCGCTTCGGTCCCGTTCCGGCGCCCGCCGAGCGCCTGCTGGCTTCGGCACGATTGCGGTTGCTCGGCACAACTCTGGGCGTCGAGTGGCTGCGCGTCTCGGGACGGGATGCCCGCATGAGTTTCCGGGCCGATGCGATACCGCGTTTGAAGTCCCTGCGTGATGCTCTGGCGGACAGGCAGATAACGGTTGAAGTTCGGCGCACACAGCCGTTATCCTTGTCGCTTGCCCGCGGCGGCGTAGAGCCGCTTCTGCCTACGTTGGTGGATGCTCTCGAACTCATGGAGGCCGCCCCGGCGGGCTGATATCGTGCTGTTCCCGAACCATCGATCTGACAGGTGTACGGAGTCGTATGAATAGGATTCTTGTGCTCGCGGCCGTCGCGTTCGGCATGCTGGCCGGCGGCTGCGGGGGTTTCGACGAGGCGCTGACGGGCCACTCGAGGCCGGCCGCGGAGGCCGCCGGCTACAGGCTCTCGGCGGACAACCTGGGACGCCTGATGGCCGCATCCCCAATGCCGGACTCGGCCCTGACCGCATACTGGGCCGGCGAGCTCGGCCGGCTGTGGGCCGACTACGTGATCCTGGCCGCTCTATACCAGGATCCCGATACCACGCGTTCGGTAGACTATTCCACGCTGTTGGAGGACGGCCGGTATCTGGCCGCCCTGGCTGTTTCACGCTACCGCGACAGCGTCGTGATGGTTGGATCCGAGCCCTCGGAGGAGGAGCTACGCGAGTACTTCGACGTGCGTCACCCCTTCACGCGGCTCGATGTGCGTCGACTGGTGCTCATCGTGCCGGAGGATGCTCCGGGCGATGTTCGAGACAGCCTGTTCGCGGAGGCGGGAACGATTCGCGAGCGTCTCGTGGGTGGTGCCGACTTCGTGGAGGTGGCGCGTGAGCTCAGCGACGAGCCAGCGCAGGCCCGGGGTCAGGTACTCTCGTATCAGGGTCACGACGACTTCCCCGATGCTGCAGATTCCATCGTTTTCGAGCTCCGACCGGGGGAGATCAGCCCGGTAATCGCCGCTGGGAGCGAGATCCTGGTCTATCGGATCGAGGGGCGCCGGACACCCGACTACGAGATGGCGCGAGATCAGTTGTACCGACTGGTTCTGGAGGAGCGGACCGCCAAGCGACAGGACTCGGTGCTCGAGGCGCTCGTCGATGACTCGCACCGGGCCATCATGCAGGGGGCCGTCGAGCTGGCTGGTCAAGTCGCGCGTGATCCGTCCCTGGCGGCGGAACGCATTCCGGGCGGCATGATCCTCGTTACCTGGGATGGCGGTGACCTATCCGTTGAGGAGCTTCGTGACCTGTTCCTCGTGCGGCGTGACATGCAGGACGTTTTCGCCCAAGCGACGGACGACGAGCTCACCGATTATCTGCTGCGGCTGGCAGGGGACGAGATTCTCATCACGGCCGCCGCACGGTCCGGAATGGCCGCCACCGCTGCGGAGAAGGAGGAATTGTCGGCAGTCCTGGCCGATCAGTTGGCACGTGTCGCGGCCCGGTATGAGCTGACCACCGAGGCCGTCACGGACCCTGTGTATGATCTGGAGGAGCAGGCCGTCTGGTTCCTCCAGGGTGTGATGCAGCGGTCCCGGGCCATTCCGTGGCTCGGCGAGTTCCGGGTGGTCCTGGATCCGGTCTTCCCGGTACGGGTAGACGACGGGGGCGCTGACAGCGCGGCGCGCACGGCCCGAGAGCTACGGGCAGCCGGGATGGGCGGGCCGGGAATCGAGGGGGAGGCTCCGCGCGACGGGGTGGAGCCACGGTCGGAGGTCGGATGAACCGAACCTGCGGGAAGGCTGGAGACGGTAGCCATCGGGTCGCCGCGACGGTGGCTCTCATCCTCGCGGCGACGATCCTCGGTCGACCCGCCGTGGCGCAGGAGCCGGTAACGGCTGAGGGCATGGCGGCTCTTCCGGGGACAGTGTCCCCGGATTCCGTCGAGCTCGTCGACCGGATCGTAGCGATCGTAGGCGATACCGCCATCCTGTACAGCGAAGTCCTTGAGACCATCATCCAGATGGGCGCCCAGGGAGCGGAGATTCCTTCCGTCGGATCCGCGGCGTACGACTCCCTCGCGCGTGCGACTCTTCTGGACCTTGTCGATTCCGGGATCCTTCTTCAAAAGGCGAAGGAGGCGGACATCCAGGTTCCGCAGGAGATGCTGGATGCGGAGACCGACCGGCGGTTCCGGGAGATCCGTAATTCGTTTCCCAGCGCGGTGGAGTTTCAGGCCGCCGTGGCGAAGTCGGGCCGATCGCTGGTCCAGTATCGTCAGTGGCTGCGTAGCCAGGTCCGCTCCCAGATGATGATCGACGATTTCGTCCGTCAGAGCAGGGAGAACCTCCCGCCGGTGTCGGTAACCGACGAGGACGTCGACGCATACTTCGAGGAGAACCTGGCAGATGAGACGCGACCTGCGACGATCTCGTTCGAGCAGATCGTCGTCGAGCCGGTGCCGGGCCAGGAGGCGAGAGACAGCACCGTCGCGGTCGCGGAGCAGATCCTGACCGAGATACGGGATGGCAAGGACTTCGAGGTTGCGGCGCGTCAGTATTCGACGGACGGCTCCAACCGCGAGCAGGGAGGTGATCTCGGTTGGGTACAGCGCTCGCTGCTGGTGCCGTCATTCGCCGACGCCGCGTGGGCAGCACGAACGGGACAGCCTGTGGGGCCTGTCCACACTCGCTTCGGATATCACATCATTCGAGTGGACAATGTCCGGGGGGGCGAGCGCAAGATAAGGCACATCCTTCTGCAGCCGGTGATTGATGAAACGGACTTCCGGCGGGCAGGCGAGCTGGCGATAGCCATCGCCGACTCGATCCGAGAAGGTGCTGACGTTGCCGAGATGGCCGAGAAGCATGGCGTTCGCGAGGTTCCCGTGCGCTTCCCCTCCATTCCGTACGATCAGATCTCCCAGTTTGGCGAGGCCTATGCCCAGGCACTGGCGCAGCCCGTGCCCGGAAGCGTCATCGGCCCGTTCCAGACGGAGGGGTTTCTCCCGGGTCGGCCCGTGTTCGCCGTCGTGCGTGTGACGGAATACCACTCGGAAGGTTCATGGGACCTCGAGGAAATCCGTGGCGAAGTCCGCGACAATCTGGTGTACGAGAAGGCTTACCTGATATTCCTCGAGGAGCTGCGGCGCGAGGTGTACGTCGAGATCCTGTACTGACCGGGGTCTCGGCTGGCTCCGCCGAACCGACGAGCTGAAGACGCGATGGCAACCGCTCGCGACCGACCCACCATTGCCGTAACGCTCGGAGATCCGCGCGGTGTAGGACCGGAGGTTGTCGGTGCCGCCCTGTCGGACCGTCGATTCGCCGAGTCCGCCGAGTTCCTGGTCATCGGACCGGAAGAATGGCCGTCGCGTTCGCCTCGACCTGCCCTCCCGGGCGTGACCTATCTTCCGATCGGACGCTGGACTGGCGAGAGCGAAAAGGAGGCGGGGGCTCTGGCGGCTGACGCCATCGAGAAGGGGATATCCCTATCGCTTTCCGGAGACGCGGACGGTCTGGTGACGGGGCCGCTATCCAAATCCGCGCTGCGTGCGGCGGGCTACGACTACCCGGGTCACACGGAACTGCTGCGCGATCGCTGCGGAGTGCCCGACGTGACCATGATCATGGCGGCGGAGCGTACGCCGTTGGGTGGACCTCTTCGCGTGGCACTGCTTACGGTTCACGTGCCGCTGCGCACGGTACCGGACCTGCTTGACGTGAATCTGGTGATCCGCCGATCCTTGATTGCGGCCCGGGCTCTCAGGGAATGGTGGGGCATAGCGCGGCCGCGCCTTGCGCTCGCCGGCGTGAACCCGCACGCTTCCGAAGACGGCCTTTTCGGGGACGAGGAGGAACGTATCCTGAAGCCGGCGGTTGAGGCGCTGAAGAGCCAGGCCCACGTAGAGATCCAGGGTATCTTTCCGGCTGACACGGTGTTCCGGCGGTGTATCGACGGGTCGGCGGACGCGGTGATCGTTCCCTATCACGATGTCGGGCTGGCCGTGCTGAAGACGCTGGCGGGAGACGAGGGGGTGAACGTGACGGCCGGTCTTCCCTTTCCACGGACTTCACCGGATCATGGGACGGCTCTGGACATCGCCGGACTGGGGATTGCCGACCCCGCGTCGATGAAGGCCGCTCTGGCCCAGTGCATCCGCTTCTGCCGATCCGGGAGGTAAAGGCCGCGTGGTAGAGCTTCGCTCGGTCACAAAAAGTTTCGGTCGGTCGGAACCGGCCGTTGACGACGTATCCTTCCACCTCCGGAAGGGTGAGTTCGCGTTTCTTACCGGGGCGTCCGGCGCCGGCAAGACCACGGTCCTGAAGCTGATCCACATGCTGCACCGGCCCTCTTCGGGCGAGGTCCGCGTGTCGCGTTACAGCTCAAGGCGGATCAAGCGGCGCGAGCTACCGCAGCTGAGGCGACGCGTGGGCTACGTTTTTCAGGATTTTCGGCTGCTGGAGAACCTGACGGCGGAGGAGAACGTCGCGTTCGCGCTCGAGGTGACCGGAGCGCCGCGCACCCGGATCAAGCCGCGCGTGCAGCGACTCCTCGGACAGGTCGGTCTCGCGGCCCGCGCGCGTTCCTTACCGCGCGAACTCTCCGGGGGCGAGCAGCAACGTGTGGCTATCGCCCGGGCGCTGGCCACCGAACCGCTGGTGCTGCTGGCGGACGAGCCGACGGGCAATCTCGATGAGCGGGCGGCGACCGGAGTGTTCACTCTGTTCCAGAAGATCAACGCCGTCGGAACCTCGGTTCTGATGGCTACGCACGACAGCGAGCTCATTCGACGGCACAGGGGCGTCCGCGTGATCGAGCTCGAGCACGGTCGACTCGTGTTCGATTCCTTGTCCGACGTCGAGGTCGAAGCATGAGGGCCCTCCGGGAAGCAGTGGCCGGGATTCGAAGGGCTCCGGTGCTCACAGGCCTTTCGGTGATGTCCATCGGTCTGAGCGTTTTCAGCATAGGGCTGTTCGCGCTCACGGCGTACAACATCGATGTAGCGCTGTCTGGGGTCGAGGAACGGGTCGAGGTCGTGGCATACCTGCGTGACGATGCTTCCGAGGAGCTCATCGATATCGCGCGCCATGAGATAGAGTCGTTTCCGGAAGTCGAGTCGGTCGTGTATGTATCGAAGGTAGAGGCCCTGTTCGAAGCTTCGCGCGAGCTCACCGAGTTCTCCGACGTGTACTCCGACCTCGATGTGAATCCGCTTCCGGCATCGTTCGAGATCCGACTGGTCGACGGGAACCGCACACCGGCGGATGTGGAGGCCGTGGCCGACAGGGTCTCGGCTTACCACTTCGTGGAGGAGGCCCGTTACGGTCGGGAATGGGTGGACCGCGTCTACGCATTGCGGCGCGTCACGGGGGGGGGAGCCGTCATCCTGGGCTTGAGCTTCGCCGTCGGCGCCGCCCTGCTGATCGGCATCGCCGTCCGCATGGCGGTCCTGGCGCGGAGCCGGGAGATCGCCGTCATGCAGACGGTGGGGGCGACCGACGGCTACATCCGGCGACCGTTTCTCGTGGAGGGACTGATCACGGGGCTTGGGGGAGGCCTCCTGGCGCTGGCGCTCACGCGCGCGACCTACGAGGCCGTGGAGAGGACCCTCCTCGCCCTCTCCTGGCTTCCCCACCTGTGGGTGGCGGCGGGGCTGGTGTTCGCCGGCGGCCTGGGGGTCCTCTCTGCCGGGAGGGCCGTCCGCAGGGAGCTGCGCCGAATCGATGCCTACTGAGACCGGGACGAGAAAGCCGTCGCATCGGACCCGGACCTCCCGCCGCGACGGGTTCGGGACGTGATCCGGAAGTGTGGGGCGGCGATCGCCGGAGCCCTCGTTCTGACGCTCCTGCCGGGAAGTCTCCACGCTCAGAACGCCATCGGCGACCAGATCAGGGACAGTCAGGACCGGCTGGATCAGATCCGCCGTGAGCGGCAGCAGCTGACCCGGGAGTACGATGATCTTCGCGGCCAGGTGCATACGTTCTCCGAGGAGATCGACAACATCGAGCGGCGAATCGGCAGTTCGAGGGGCGCCCTCGACGAGCTCGACCTGCAGATACAGGCCTACGGGATCCAGGTCGAGGAAACGACGCGCGAGATGCTCCGTACGCATGATGAGCTGATCCTCCGTCGCACCGAGCTGGAGTCGCGACTGAGGGAAATCTACAAGCGGGGCGACCTACATACGTATCAGGTGTTGCTGGAGGCCCGCTCGTTCGGCGAGCTCCTGAGCCGCTACAAGTACCTCCACCTGGTGGCTCGCTACGACCGCACGCTCGTGCAGCAGGTTCAGAGACTGGAAGAGCTGTTGATGGAACAGCGCCAGCAGCTGGCGAGCGAGTTCGCCCGCCTCCGGGCGTTGCGAGGCGAGAAGCAGAAGGAGGTGAGCGACCTGGAGGTGCTCGAGCGGCAGCGGGAGCGGCGCCTGACCAATACGCAGCGCAGGGTGTCACAGACGGAGACACGGATCTCGGAGCTAGACGAGGAGGAGCAGCAGTTGGGCGACCTGCTGGCCGAGCTGGAACGAGCGCGCAGGGAAGCCGAGAGACTGGCGGGCACGACGAGCACGTCCTCGCTCAGAACATCGGACCTGGGCAGCCTCAACTGGCCTGTTCAGGGCAACATCGTGTACAGTTTCGGCCAATCAAGGCCCGGAATGGACGACGAGTGGAAGGGCATCGGGATCGGCGCACCCCGGGGCACTCCCGTGGCCGCGGTGGAGGCTGGACAGGTCGCGTGGGCGGGTTCGCGAGGCGTGATCGGGCAGACGGTCGTGATCGATCACGGCGGCGGCTACTTCTCCGGCTATCTCTACTTGCAGGACCTCAGGGTCAGGGCAGGCGATCGTGTCACGGCCGGTCAGGTCATCGGACACGTGGGCGGCGACGAAGGATCGCCCACCGGTACTCACGTGGAGTTCCAGATCTACGAACCGGGACGGGATGGCAATCCACAGCAGGTGGATCCGGTCCGGTGGTTGAGGGGACGTTCGTGAGCCTCTACCCCTTAGCCGGTCACGGGGAGTTGAGGGAGCGACTGGCCCGTGCGGCGGGCAACGGACGTTTGCCCCAATCGCTGTTGTTCCGAGGACCTCCAGGCATAGGCAAGCAGCGGCTGGCCCTGTGGCTCGCCGGCCTGGTGCTGTGTGAAGCCGACCAGAGACCGTGTGGAAAATGCAGGTCGTGCAGGCTCGCCGACGGGTTGCAGCACCCTGACATCCACTGGTTCTTCCCCCTTCCGTCCCCGAAGGGCGTGTCGGGCGATCGAAGGCGTCAGAAGCTGGAGGAATCCAGGCTCGAGGAGCTGGAAGCGCGCCGCGCGAATCCATTGTGGCAGACCTCGTCGGATGGGTCTTCGTCCATCTTCCTTCCCATGGTGGAGGAGATCCGGGCGCGCGCCGTCAAGAGGCCCGCGATGGGACAGAGCGCCGTCTTCGTCATCGGGAACGCCGAGCGAATGGTGCCCCAGGCCTCGAGCCAGGAAGCGGCCAACGCGTTCCTCAAGCTCCTGGAGGAGCCCCCCACCGACACCCTTCTGTTCCTCACCTCGAGCCGCCCGGGGGCGTTGCTGCCCACGATCCGGTCGCGAATGCTGGAAGTGAGGGTCACACCCCCCGACTTGGATGAGGCGGTGCGCTTCCTTTCGGAGTACACGGACATGGAGCGGCAGGAAGTAGCCGCCGCGATCCGGCGGACCGAGGGCTCGATCGGCCGCGTGCTCGAGCTGTCGACGGACGGAGGGTCGGATGAGCGGGCGGAGGCCGCCGGATTCCTTGCCTGCGCGTTGACGGGCTCCAGGGCCGAACGACTCCGGCTCTCCGCCTCTTTTCCTCCGGCGGGCGCCCGCGGAGCCTTCGCGGGCATGCTCGAGGCGCTGGGCCGGACGATCCGGGATGCGGCGGCGGTAGCCACCGGCAGCCCCGACGCTGCCCTCGACCCCGACGTCGCCGGACGTATTCCCGGGGTCGAGGATATCCCACCCCTTGCGTTCCTGGAGGCCTCGCGACACGTGGAGCTGGCGAAGGATGCGGCGGCGGGAAACGGGAATCCGGAGTCGATCGCGGCCGTTCTTCTGGCTGACCTCTCCAGCGTCTTCTCCGCTACCGGTCGGTGAAGCCACGCCGGCACCGAAACGACAGGAACTCGTTGGCCCCTGTTCGGTATTAATAAGGGTTATGGTGAAATCGAAGCCGTTGTCGCATGTCGATGAGCGTGGGAAGGCGCGAATGGTGGATGTCGGCGCTAAGCCCGTGACACGTCGGAGGGCCGTGGCCGAGGGTGAGATCCGAATGGAACCCTCGACGCTGAAGGCCATCCGGGAGAACTCGGTGCGGAAGGGAGACGTCCTCGCCGTCGCTCGCCTTGCGGCGGTCGGGGGCGCGAAGCGTACGGCGGACCTGATTCCGCTGTGTCATCCCTTGCCGTTGGACTCGGTGGACGTCGAGATCGAGACGAAACCCGAACTGCCGGGTATACGTTTGAGAGCATCGGTGGGCGTCGAGGCGCGAACTGGCGTCGAGATGGAAGCGCTGTGCGCGGTAACTGCCGGGCTGCTTGCCATTTACGACATGTGTAAGGCAATGGACCGGGGCATGCTGATCGATTCGGTTCGGCTGCTGCACAAGGCGGGCGGCAGTAGCGGGGAGTGGTCGCGGAACGAACCTCCCCGTACCGCGGGATAGAGGACTCGAGCGGGAGCGAGGATAGATGATTGTCAGGGATGACGGACGGAGGTTGGCTCTGCGAGCCGGCCGCGAGTCCGGTGAGGACATGAGACGCGATCTGCGCGATTTCAGGCGCTCGTGGGGCCCTCGGCGGGGGTCGTGGATGGCGGCCTTCGCGGTCGTGGCAGGACTCAACGCGGTGTGGGTCGTGGGCTCCGTGCAGCCGAGGCTCGCGGACATGGAGGTGGCGATCGGTGCCGCCCGGGCGGCGGAGCGGGATGCCCTCGGCGAGGCCGCCCTCGTGGATCTGCAGAACGAGCACCTTCGTGACGTGGTCGAGTACTCCGCCCGCTACAGAATCCCCGCTGACCTTGCCGAATCGATCCATTCGATCGCTCTCTCGGAGGACCTGGAGCCGGATCTGGCGTTCCGGCTCGTGGCCACCGAGTCGTCCTTCCGGCGGCACGCGGTAAGTGAGGCCGGTGCCATCGGATATACGCAGATTCTCCCGAGCACCGCCGCGTGGCTGAATCCGCGGGTTCGGGATGCCGACCTTTTCGAAAGGGACACCAACCTCAGGCTGGGCTTCCGCTACCTGCGTCAACTGCTGGAGGAGAACGGGGGAGACATGAGACTGGCTCTCCTGGCGTACAACAGGGGTCCGGGGACCGTGCGCTCCATCGTCGCTCGCGGGGGAGACCCGGCGAACGGTTATGCCACACGCATCATGGGGAGCGAGTAGCGATCCAGTCCTGAGTTCATTGCGTCACCTGGCCCGGCGGCAGGTCATGCCGCCGGCCGATTCGCATCCGCGTCTTGCGTCTGCGGGCCGGGGGCGTAAACCTGCCATCAGACTTCCGCCGTACACACTAACGACGCGATCACGATCAGGTGCTGACTATGTCCGAGTTCGAATCCCTGCTGGAGCGAATCGAGTCACATGAAGCCACGGTCGGCGTTGTCGGGCTGGGCTACGTCGGCCTCCCTCTGACGATCGCATTCCTTGAAGCCGGATTCGAGGTCGTGGGATTCGATGTCGATCCCAAAGTGGTCGATGTGCTGTCTGAGGGTCGCTCGCACATCGGCGACGTCCCGCATGATGATGTTTCGGATGCCTTGGACGCGGGTCGGCTCACGGTGACGATGCAGTTCGCCCGGCTCGCCGAAGTGGATGCCGTCGTGATCTGTGTCCCGACGCCACTGTCGAAGACGGAGGATCCGGATCTCTCGTACGTGATCCGGGCGGCGGAGTCGCTGGCCGACGTTCTGCACAGGGGGCAGCTCGTGGTTCTCGAGTCGACCACGTATCCGGGAACGACGCGGGACATAGTCGCTCCGGCCCTCGAGGCATCCGGCCTGAAGGCCGGCGTGGATTTCTTCGTGGCCTTCAGCCCAGAGCGTGTCGATCCGGCCAACGCTGAATGGAAGATCGCGAACACTCCCAAGATCGTTGGCGGACTCACGGAGAACTGCCATAGGCTGGCGGTCGCCCTGTACACAGACGTAATCGATCGAGTGATCGAAGTCTCCTCGCCCGAGGTCGCGGAGCTGGCCAAGATCCTGGAGAATACGTTTCGAGCGGTCAACATAGGCCTCGTCAACGAGATGGCGGTTATCGCGGACCGCCTGGGTATCGACGTGTGGGAGGTCATCGACGCGGCCGCCACCAAGCCTTACGGTTTCATGCGCTTCTTTCCGGGACCGGGACTGGGCGGTCACTGCATACCGATCGACCCGCTCTTCCTCGCCTGGAAGATGAAGACCCTCCAGTACAGGACACGCTTCATAGAGCTGGCGGCAGAAGTCAACGCGGAGATGCCCCAGTACGTCGTGAGCCGAGCGGCGGACGCACTGAACGCGGTTCGCAAGCCCGTTAACGGCAGTCGCATCCTCGTCCTCGGAGTATCCTACAAGCCCGATGTGAATGACGTCAGGGAGAGCCCGGCTCTCGACATCATCGGCCTGCTGTGTGAGAGGGGGGCACACGTCGAGTATCACGATCCGCATGTGCCGGAGCTGTTGATTGAGACACGGACCTTCGCTTCCGTCTCGCTTACGCCTGAGCTCGTGGGAGCCGTGGATCTGGTCATCATCGCCACGGATCACAGTACGATCGACTACTCGATGATCACGGCGAACGCCGAGCTCGTGGTCGATCCGAGACATGCCATTCTCGAGTCGGAGGGCGCGGTCGTTTACCCGATAGCCGGCCCGCCGCTAGGCGCGCACGAAGCGTAGAGATCTCGCCGGTGGTCGACCGGCCGGGGTCGGGGTGCCGGGACTTTCCAGGACGGTTCCACCCGACGATGACAGCCGGGACACTAACGCCTGACGGTGATCCTGTCTCCGGGATGGATGACGCTGGAATTGAGGCCGTTCAACTGCATGAGCTGGCTGGTCGAGACGCTGTAACGGCGGCTGATCGCCCACAGTGAATCGCCCCGGTGAACGGTCACGGTCAGAGGACCGTTTCCGCCGGCCGCCGCTGGAGCCGCGCTCGCCACCCTGGTCGTCGGTGCCCCGGACCTGGGGATGATCAGGCGCTGCCCGATCTGCAGTCGCTTCGGATTGACGTAGTTGTTGGCCGCCCTGATCGCCGTGACGCTGCTTCCGTAACGCTGCGCGATGTGGCCCAGCGTCTCCCCACGCTGAACCCGGTGCTCGAGCCACGTCACCCTTTCGGATGGTGGAACTTTGGCGTAGTTGGCGACGAAGACCTCGGTCCTCCCCACGGGAACACGGACTTCGGCCGTCTGATTGGGTGGCGTTACCCGCCTCGGGTATTGCGGATTGAGCAGTCGAATCTCGTCCTCGCTCACGCCCGCCGCATCGGCCAGCACGTCGAAACTCGTGGCATCGGGCACTTCGACCGACTCGAACGTGAGATGTTTCTCCGGAACGACGTCGTCGAAGCCGTACTTCCCCGGATTCCGGGCGATGGTGGCAGCGGCGATGAGCTTGGGAACGTAGTTCCGCGTCTCACGGCGCAGCACTCTGGCGTCGGCGAGGTCCCAGAAGTCGGTCGATCCGGTACGCTGGATTCCGCGACTCACCCGGCCCCTGCCCGCGTTGTACGCGGCGGCGGCAAGGTACCACGAGCCGAACTCTTCGTACAGGTCTCCGAGGTGAGCGATCGCCGCGTCGGTCGACTTGAAGGGGTCCCGTCGCTCGTCCAGCCAGTAATCGATCTGAAGATCATACAGCCGCCCGGTGCCGCGGATGAACTGCCACATGCCCACGGCGTGCGCACGGCTGTAGGCGTTGGGGTTCATGCCGCTCTCGATCATGGCGAGGTACAGCAGGTCCTCCGGTAGGCCGGCCTCGCGCAGACGGCTTCGGATCATGTCCTCGTAGCGTCCCGACCGAGTCAGATACGTCGCGAAGCGGTCGTGTGCCTTGACCGAGAAGAACTCGATCCAGCGTTCCACTGCCTCGTTCGTCTCCAGCGGAATCTCGTACCGCGCGGCGTTCGCGGGGTTGGTGCTCAAGCCCAGCGGGTCCGTCCCGAACAGCAGGTAGAACTCCTCCCGGCTCACCTCGTCCAGGCTGTCGACTGCTTCCTCTGCCTCTTTCTGAGCCTCCACCAGGCGGGTCTCGTCCACTCCTTCCGCCTCCGCTTCGGCGAGCGCGGCCGCGTCCGCCTCGGAGGCCGGAGCCGGGGCCTCGGGCGCGATCGTGGACGTGGCTGCCGGATCCACGATCCCGGGCTCGGGATGCGAGGCACAGCCCCATGACCCCGCGACGACCGCCAGCACGGCCGCGAGTCCGAGCCTCTTCACGATCGCTCTCCGCCGCTTCCCCTCCATTGCCCAGTCCTCCTGGCTACAGTCTGTAATTCGGCGCCTCGCGCGTGATGACCACATCGTGCGGGTGCGACTCTCTGAGCCCGCCCGCCGTGATTCTCACGAACTCGGCTTCGCGGTGCAGCTCATCCACCGTCGAAACACCGCAATATCCCATACCGCTTCGCAGTCCGCCCAGAAGCTGATACAGCGTATCCGCGACGGGACCCTTGTACGGAACCCGGCCCTCGATGCCCTCCGGTACGAGCTTCCGCTGCTCCGTCGACTCCTGGAAATAGCGATCCGCCGAGCCTTCTTCCATCGCGGACAGCGAACCCATGCCCCGGATAAGCTTGAAACGCCGGCCTTCAAGCAGGAAAGCCTCACCGGGACTCTCCTCCGTACCTGCAAGCATCGAGCCCAGCATGCTGCAGTCGGCGCCGGCAGCCATCGCCTTCACGATGTCGCCCGACTGTTTGATGCCACCGTCGGCGATCACCGGAACGTCTCCGGCGGTCCCGCGAACGGCGTCGGTTATGGCCGTAATCTGCGGAACGCCGACGCCGGTCACGACCCGTGTCGTGCAGATCGAGCCCGGTCCTATCCCCACCTTGACCGCGTCGACGCCTCTTTCGACCAGCGCCGCCGCGCCCTCCGCCGTCGCCACGTTGCCCGCAACCAGTTGGGTGTCGGGGAAATTCTCACGCACCCGGGACACGGCGTCCAGAACACCCTGCGAATGTCCATGGGCCGAGTCGATGACGATCACGTCACAGCCGGATTCGACCAAAGCTCGGGTCCGATCGAGATCCACCAGGGCTGCGCCGACGGCCGCGCCGACAAGCAACCGACCGTGAGCATCCTTCGACGCGTTCGGGTGCGCCCGGCGCTTGAAGATGTCCTTGACCGTGATGAGCCCGCACAGACGGCCTGCCGAATCGACCACCGGTAGCTTCTCGATCTTGTTGCGGCGCAGGATTTCCTCGGCCTGCTCCAGGGACGTGCCCTCCGGCGCCGTAACCAGGTTTTCGTGGGTCATCGCGTCGCGCACCGGTCGATCCAGGTTCGACTCGAACACCAGATCCCGGTTGGTAAGAATCCCCAGGAGTTGATCCTCTGCGTCCACTATGGGTACCCCGCTGATGGAGAACTCGCTCATCAAGGCGGTGGCGTCTCGGAGGCTCGCCTCCGGGCCCAGAGTGATCGGATCGAGGATCATTCCGCTCTCGGAGCGTTTGACCCGATCGACCTGAGCGCACTGCGCATCTACCGGCATGTTCTTGTGGATGATTCCGATGCCACCGTCCCGTGCCATGGCGATGGCCATCTGGTGCTCCGTCACAGTGTCCATCGCGGCCGATACCAGGGGCGCGGCCAGGCTGACGCCCCGAGTGAAACGCGAGGTTATGGTCACGTCGGCGGGATGGACTCTCGCGTGACGCGGCACCAGGAGAACGTCATCGAACGTGAGGGCTTCTCTGATCGCTCCAGTGTCTTCCATGCGGCTTGGCCCGCTCCGATCGTTCATTCAGGGAGCGCTCTCGGAACACTCCGATGTGTGGAAGCCGCGGCACAACTGCGGTCCGCAGTGAAGCGCTGGTCCGGCGGCCCCTGCTTCGAGCCTGAAACGGTAGAACACCCCGGTAGTACCGTCAACCGGATGGTGGGATCCAGATGTGGGAGGCGGTATTGGCGGAGAGGCGGGCGGCGAAACGGGCGGGATGAAGGTCGGGGATGGTCTCGACTTCAGCGAGCGTCGCGGCGGCCGGTTATGCCGCCCTCAGTCGACGCTCAATTCACGACGCTCGGGTGGATCCCGGTTTTCGTCATCGGCCGTGGGGGCCGACGGCTCCGGCTTTCCGCCTTCCAGCTCGACGAGGAACTCGCGTCCCGCATCGCGAAACGCGCTGAGCACGCGGTCGGCCGCGCCCATCACCTTCATGGTCTCCTTCAGGGCGGCGGCGGGGACCTTCCGCTTTCGCATCGTATCCTGGAATATCTCGCCGAACCGTTGGAAGCCGGACGTCCCTGATTCGGAGGCTCCGTACTGGGACTGCAAATAGTTGATGTAGTCCAGCACCTGATACGCCTTGTCATCCGGAAGCGCTTCGAGCTTCCGCCAGATTTCCTTGCGAAGGATCTCGTTCATGTGCTCCTCGCCGTCCTCGTGCGGTACTTCCTCTGCACTTCCGTCATTCGGATTCGAGCGCCGAAAGTTTCAGCCGGCGCTTTCACGGACCGTCGCGCCATCGCTGGATAATGGCTCGCGATCGCCACAACGAACAAGTGGGCCCGCGGGCGAGCACGGAACCCGTCCGCGCGCTGACCGGTTGAAGTCGCGGGTGGCGGAAGTGCTTCCATCGGATGGTGCTCTGTGCGGGGGATTCCGTATAGCGACGAGCCATGCGATGATGGAAGCAGGCGCGTTCTGAAGGCTCCAGGCGCAACGGGTGACGCGAAGGAGGAGGTGCCAGGTGGCGTATCTGCCGTTGAGGGATCTGCGACCATCCGATGAATCCATAGCTACTTACGATCTCTGGATAAGTGAGGTCTCAGCGAGTCTCGAGGACCCGGATGTGGACCGTAACGAGCTCGTGAGCCGGATCCTCCGTGACATCTATTTCCCGGCGCTTCCGGCGGGCGTGGACGAGTCCCGGCTCCCGGTTGCGACCCGGGCCGCGATCGCCAACCTGGATCCCCGGAATGTCACTCTGGAGCCGGAGTACTACAGGGATATCGACCCCGATCGGTTCTACCCGCGCAAGCCCCTGATCTGGCTGTGGCAGATGTTCGACCGGTCGCCGCTCGGTGGCAACGTGTATCTGGGAGTGCGTCTGCGGCGGGTCCTGGCTCCGTACGTGTTCAAGAGCGTGGGAGACAATTTCAAGGCGTTCCATTTCGTCGAAGTGTCGTACGGCTACAATCTGGAGGTGGGCGACAACGTGGTCATCCACCGGAACGTCCTGCTCGACGATCGGGGCGGGATCGTGATCGGGAACAACGTGTCCGTGTCCGACTATGTTGCCGTCTTCAGCCACACCCACTCGATCAACGAGATCAACGAGGTCAAGTGCGTGCCCACGGTCATCGACGACAACGTGCGAATCACGTTCGGAGCGGTGGTGCTGGCCGGCGTTCATGTCGGCACGCACGGCATGGTGGGCGCGCGCGCCCTGGCCACCCGCGACGTGCGCCCGTACCACGTGAACGTGGGGATACCCGCCAAGTCCGTCCGCGTGAAATCCATCGCTCCACCCGAGCATCAGCCGGACATCAACATCCCTCACGAGGG
>JBDHFS010000034.1:0-21360 GCA_039590285.1 Gemmatimonadota bacterium | reverse complement strand
TCGCCCAGGAGATGCGGGCCAACGCCGCCGCGTTCAGCCAAATCTACTTTCAGGTCGTCCAGGCCGTGGCATCGCCGGAGGGGATGACGGCCGAAGGGGAGTTCGCACTGCTTCAGCAACTCTACGATCTGGGCATTCCGGTCGTTCAGACGGACCTGGCGGGCGAACCCACCGTTGTCCGGAATCTGCCCTTCGAGGCAGACCTGTCCGACCCAGAAGACGCGGACCGGGTTCGGCGGTACGTGGACAGGCTCGACCAGCAGAATCCTCCTCTGGTGGATGCGGACCGCAATTTCGAGGTGCACTACGGCGAGCCGCTCTATCTGAAGAGGCTGCGGTGGATTCCGTGGCTTCAGGCCGCTCTCCTCATGGGCGTCGTGGGCACCGGTGTATGGATGATCCGCACGTCGACGAGGAGCGAGCGCGAGCGCATCTGGACAGCCATGGCTCGGGAGTCGGCGCACCAGATGGGCACTCCGCTCAGCTCACTGGTTGGATGGTTGGAGCTCCTCGAGTCAACGGCCCCGCCGGAGGCGGTGAGCCCGGATGGCATGAACGTGCTGATGGAGATGGAAGACGACGTGCGCCGGCTGGAGAAGGTGTCCCGTCGGTTCGAGCTGATCGGACGGACGTCGGCGCTCCGTCCGGTACCGCTCCAGACCGTAGTCGAACGGCTTGGCCGATACTTCAGGGCCCGCACGCCTTCGATGCGCGGACAGATCGGACTCGAAACGGACATTCCCGCCGAGGCCCCGCCGGTGCTTGGCAACGAGACCCTGCTCGAGTGGGCGTTCGAGAACCTGTTCAAGAACTCTCTTGACTCGCTCGCCGGCCGGGACGGAAGCATCCGGGTGCAGTGGCTGGGCGTACAGGGGAACGTCGCGAGGATAAGGTTTTCCGACGACGGCCCCGGCGTTGATCCCCACTTGAGGGGCCGCCTGTTCGACGTGGGGGTGACGACGAAGCCGAGCGGATGGGGTGTCGGCCTGTCCCTGGCTCGCCGGATCTTCGTCGACGTACACCGGGGCACCGTCGCGTTGGAACCCACCGAAAGCGGGGCCAGCTTCGTCATCGAGCTCCCCCTCGCCGGGTCGAACGCTTGAACCAACTGGCACTGAATCCGGAGCAGCGACGCGCCGTGGAGCACGGCGAGGGGCCGCTTCTGGTGCTTGCTGGTGCCGGCTCTGGAAAGACGCGTGTCCTGACGGCCCGCGTAGCCAAACTGATTCGCGAGGAAAGGGAGCGACCAGAGCGAATCCTGGCGGTCACTTTCACCAACAAGGCCGCCGGCGTGATGCGAGACCGTATCGCGGACCTGCTCGGTGAGGAACCGAGGGGCCTGTGGGTCGGGACCTTTCATTCCATCGCGGCGCGGCTGCTTCGGCGTGAAGGGAACATTCTGGAGCGCGGCTCCAACTTCACCATCTACGACGAGGACGACTCCATCCGGGCCATCAAACGGGCGATGGAGGAGGTGGACCTGGACGTGCAGCGCTGGTCTCCCAATCTACTGCGCTCCCGGATTTCGGATGCCAAGAACGCGCTGGTGTCGGCCGAGGAATACGCCGCTTCTGCGTTCGACCTGGTGGCGAAGGCGACGGCCAGCGTGTATCCGGCCTACGAGAGGATACTGGCCCGCTCGAACGCCTACGACTTCGACGACCTTCTGGTGTACGCGACGCGACTCCTGGAAGACGTGGCCGAGGTCGGAGACCGCTACTCTTCACGGTTCCGGCATGTTCTGGTGGACGAGTACCAGGACACGAACCACGCCCAGTATCGCATCGTGCGCCGTCTGGCCGTGGAGCACGGTAACATCTGCGTGGTGGGAGATGACGACCAATCGATCTACGGTTGGAGGGGTGCCGACATCCGCAACATCCTCGACTTCGAACGGGACTTTCCGGGCACCGAGGTCGTCCGTCTGGAGGAGAACTACCGCTCCACGCCCTCCATCCTGGAGGTCGCCAACGAAGTGATTTCCCGTAACCGCGATCGCAAGGAGAAGAGGCTGCGGACGAGACGCCCACCCGGCGAGCCCGTTTCGGTGGTGCGGGTGGGAGACGAGAGGGCGGAGGCCTCATGGGTGGTCGGAGAGATCGAGGGACCGGCCGGCCGAGTATGCCCCGAGGATCATGTCATCCTGTATCGGACCAACGCCCAGTCGAGGCCATTCGAGGACGCGCTCAGACGAGCCCGGATTCCGTATCGAATCGTCGGAGGCGTCCGGTTTTACGAGAGACGGGAGATCAAGGATGTCCTCGCCTACTTGCAGCTCGCTGCCAACGCTGCGGATGAGGCGGCCTTCGCCAGGGCCGTGTCGTGGCCAAGGCGGGGTGTCGGCGGCGTCACACTGGATCGACTGCGGGCGTCGGCGCTGGAAGGGGGAGTCACTCTTCTGGCTGCGGCGGAGTCGGCGACGCAGATCGAAGGGCTCCCGCCTGCCGGCGGCCGCGCGCTCGTGGACTTCGCGGCCGGCGTGAACGCGCTCGCCGAGCTGGCTCGGGAGGCCACGGTTGAGGAGGTAATTCGCGAGTGCATTCGCAGTTTCGGCGTCGTGCCGGCGCTGGAGCGGGAAGAGGATGGATCGGATCGAATCGCCAACGTAACCGAGCTTCTGGCCGCAGCGGCGGCTTTCGATCCCCTCGAGGTGGAGGACACCTCCGCCGACGCCACGGATCTCGAGCTGTACCTGCAGTCGGCGGCTCTGCGGGCTGATATCGACGACTATGCCGACGACCAACCCGGTGTCACCCTGATGACCCTCCACAACGCCAAGGGTCTGGAGTTTCCGGTCGTGTTCCTCGTCGGGCTGGAGGAAGGTCTCTTTCCCCTGGCTCGCGCCATGGAGACACGCGAGGAGCTCGAAGAGGAGCGACGCCTGTTCTATGTCGGAGTGACCCGGGCGGAAGACCGGCTCCTGGTATCGCATGCTGATCGCCGTTGGCGCCACGGAAGCGAGATGCGGGCCGACCCCTCTTCCTTTCTGGCCGAGCTTCCGGCGGAGCAGGTACGCCTGGTGACTCTCTCGGGATCTCGGGGTCGCTCAGGGGAAGGCTGGAGGAAACGGTCGGCGAGCTCAGAGCGGAGCCTCGGGGGGGCTGGGGGCGGCGCGCCGAGTCCCGGGCCCGGCTGGGACGGCCCCGGCTCCACGAGCTACGGGTGGCATCGTGGTGCGAAGCGACCCGAGACCGCGTCGTCACCGGAGGGGCTCCAGTACGACTATTCCGACTCGCAGGAGGATCTGCGCCTCGAAGCGGGGGCCCGCGTCGTCCACCCCAGGTTCGGCGAAGGAGTCATCGTGGCGATTTCCGGCAAGGGCAGGCTCATGCGCGCGGAGATCGAGTTCGCTGACGGGGCGTCTCGAAAGCTGATGGCGATGCATGCCGGGCTCAGACCGGCGTGAAGTCCGGGGAGGAAATGTGAATGGGATGTTCAGGGCGTATACGGGCCTGTGGCAACCGGTGGCGGTTTTGTGTGTGTGTCTGATGAATGCCTGCGGTGAAGTCCCGGCCGACCTCGTGGTGGTGGGTGGCCCCGTGTGGACGGGAAGCTCCGAGCACCCCGATGCCCACGGCTTCTCCGTGATCGCGGGGAAGGTCGACGTGGTGGGCGACGAGGACCGGGTCCGCGAGCGTATAGGGCCGAAAACGCGCGTCGTAGAGCTCGACGGCCGATTCGCGATGCCGGGATTCATAGACACGCACACACATTTTCTGGACGGCGGATTCCGGCTGTCGACGGTGAACCTCAGAGACGCCGCCACGCCCGAAGAGATGGCAAGCCGTCTGAGAGCCCACGCGGCCGGGATGGAGGACGGGCAGTGGATCCTGGGTGGCGACTGGGACCACGAGCTATGGGGCGGAACGCTGCCGGATCGGGCCTGGATCGACTCGGTTACGCCACGCCACCCGGTCTTCGTGACCCGCCTGGACTGGCACATGGCGCTGGCAAACACGCGTGCGCTCGAGATGGCCGGAGTCCCAGACGACGTCGCGGCTCCAGATGGTGGAGAAGTAGTGCGCGACGCGGCTGGCCGTCTCACCGGAGTGTTCAAGGATGAGGCGATGCCGCTGGTGGCTTCGGCCGTTCCGGCGCCGACGGATTCACAACGGGACTCGGCCCTGCGGGCGGCTATGGTGCACGCGCTATCTCTGGGGGTCACCGGGGTGCACGACATGGGCTCGTGGGCCGACCTCGAGACTTATCGTCGTGCGCACGCGGCCGGGGATCTTACGATTCGCGTCTACGCCTACGTGCCCCTGTCGACGGTCGACTCGCTGGCGGCGCGAGTCGCGAGGGAAGGAGTCGGCGACGAATGGTTACGAATCGGTGGGCTCAAGGGGTTCGTCGACGGTTCTCTCGGCTCGGGCACGGCGCTGTTCGCTGAGCCGTACACGGACGAGCCGGGAAACAAAGGGCTCGTCGTGACGCCGTTCGAGGACCTGCGGTCCTGGATCGGGCGGGCCGATGAGGCCGGCCTTCAGGTGGCGATTCACGCCATTGGCGACAGCGCCGTCGCTCGCCTGTTGGATCTGTACGGCTCAGTGGAGCAGGCACATGGTTCGCGGGACCGGCGCTACAGAGTCGAGCACGCTCAACACTTGCGTCAGGCGGACGTCGAGCGATTCGCGGCGTTGGGCGTCGTACCGGCCATGCAGCCGTACCACGCCATCGATGACGGACGCTGGGCGGAACGGCGTATTGGCCTGATCCGGGCGCGCCTGACCTACGCGTTTCGATCCCTGATGGACGCGAACGCCGCCGTGGCGTTCGGATCCGATTGGACGGTGGCTCCACTCGATCCGCTGCTCGGAGTGTACGCGGCCGTGACGCGTCGCACTCTGGATGGCGCTCATCCCGACGGCTGGGTCCCGGATCAGAAGGTCGATGTGGCGCGAGCCCTGGGCGCCTACACCCGGACCGCTGCGTGGACGGGCTTCATGGAGGAGAGTACAGGGATGCTCACCCCGGGCCGCTTCGCCGATTTCGTGGTGCTCGACCGCAGCCCGTTCGATGTCGAGCCGGCGAGATTGAAGGATCTCGTGGTCGAATTGACATACGTCGGAGGAGAGAAGGCGTTCGCGAAGGGAGACTGAGCCGTCAGTCGAAGACACGATCCAGCGTGGGCGTACGACCCGCTCCGGATGAGGCGACGGCTCGTTCCACGAGATGGGCTGCCTCACCGGAAGTGCGACCACGCTCCTCCCACAATCGGGTAGCACCATCGGGAAGCGGGAAATGGTGGTCCGCGGTGGAGTGAATCGCCTCCGGGGTCTGCCACCCCCCCGCGAGCAACACGCGGCGACGGATCTTCTTGGCCTCCGCGAGACTTCTGTCGCCAATCGGATCTTCGGCCGAGGCCCTGGATTCATCGTCCCGCAACAGGAAATCGGCGACGATCTCGAAGCCGTACCGCTGGTATCTGACCACTTCGGTCGGGTCGAGATCCCACCGTGAATTGTCGATCACGGTGTCGAAGATCGAGTGCCAGCTCTCGTTTCCACTGATCCGTATCATTCCGCGGAAGATCCGGCGATTGGTGGAGAAGCTGAACAGCGTCGATGATAGGACACGGTAGAACAGCTCGTCGGTCCGCGAGTGATCGAAACTGGTGACGATCCATCGGGCCAATCGGGCATACTCCGGCCCCACGTCGGCATCCATCCGGTGCTCCCAGTAGGAGTGCCCGAGAGCGCGGGTCGAGGGGGTCAACAGCAGCATTCGCGGTACGAACGTGTTGTGGGCCAGGACGTCGGCTGCCAGGTGGCACAGGTATCCGGTCATCGCCGACCGCAGTTGATCATCCTCTCCGGCGGCCCGGTAGATCTCTCTCGCCACATGCCAGTGATGACAATGCCGGCCGACCGGGGCGTACTTCTTGGCCATGGAGATGTCGGCCGCCAGGCTGCCGTAGAGGAAGTCGATGGGGTGGCTGGCGATCAGAGCCGAGATGGAAGCGGGGAACAGGTTGAGCGAGCGGAGAATCTCGAGACCGATGTGCGTGTGAGTCGCCGGTCCCCAGGCGAACGCCGCCTCCGGGAGAAGCAGCAACAGCGCGGCGGCCAGGACCGCGCTTCCCGCGAATGCTCGACGACTCAACCGAGGCGCCTGCGTTCCCCTCGCGACAGCTTTCGCCGCTTCCGGTCACGCCCGCCGAGCCGCAAGGCCCGCATGATGGCAGCGGTCGAGAAGAAGGTCTCCTCCGCCTCCTCGACGGCGACCTCGAGGAGAGCGTTGATCTCCGAAACACGCTCCTCCGCGAGCTCCACCATTCGCTCGACGGACTCGGTAGTTCGAATCACCGTGCGGTCGACCTTCTCGACGTCGTCGGCCAGAGACGTCGTCACCGTACCGAGCTGGTCGAGCAGCTGTCCTGCCTGGTCGAGTACCGGCACAGCCTTCTTCTGGAAGGCTCCGTGGAGCTCCTCCGCCTGGCGCAGGAGGCGCAGCAGACGAGGAAGGAGAAGCAGCAGGCCCACGGTCGCTATCGAACTGACCAGTATCCAGAGGATCAACGACACGATCACGAGCACTTCGTTCAGACTCACCAATCCTCCCGGTTCTGTGACGGGGGGCGCCGCGTCGAGGTGCAAAGTAGGCCTACGTCTGGCGCCCTGCCACCAGTTACCGGCCCCTTACGCAGCAGGATGCGGGCCAGGCCCGAGTGAAACGGTCCCTCTCCGAGGAAACCCTGTCAGGACGCGCCGGTTCCGATCTCTGGAGCGAGACCCACGACGCGGCTCACGGGTAAGGTGAACACGATGCCGGTCGAGGGAGAGGTGAAACGCCCACAGATACCCTCGATGACGGCTATGGCGCGATCCACCTTGTCCGGATCCTCAATGACGCTGAACAGGGTCTGATTCTGGGGGCGCGATCGGGCGATCAGTGTCTGAAGACCGGCAAACACCGGAAGCTCCTGGCTGAGTAGACGGCCCATTCCTTCCGAGCTCACGATTGTGGCCCCCGTCACGCCGATCTCGAGGAATCCGGCGAGAATCTCCTCCGTGCGCTCGGGATCATCGATGACCGCGATCAACAGTTCCATGGTCGCCCGCCGTTCGGACTACGCGTGGGTTCGTTCATACTCTTCGATGTGTGCTATGGCTTCCTCCGGCCGCGTCCGCTCCCGGAGCCGGCTCACGAAACTCGGATCCCTTCCCAAACGCGCGATACGCGCGAGGAGCCGGGTGTGGTGACTCGCCCGATCGGGTGGTGAAAGAAGCACGAAAAAGACGTAGACGGGCTCGCCGTCCATCGACCTGAAGTCCACACCATCAGGCGCTATGCCCAGGATCACCAGGGGTTCGACCACGGTGCTGCTGATGGCGTGCGGTATGGCTATTCCGTGACCGATCCCCGTGCTCAGCACCTTCTCCCTTGCCAGAAGCGAGGCGAGCATGGAGTCGGGTGTGCGGATCGTACCATCGCGGAGCAGTGGCTGGAGGAGCTGGGTCAGAATTCGGCGGATATCCCCTTCCCGCGCCACCGGGACAACCCTCTCCTCCGCCAGGTAATCAGAGAGCTTCATCGCTCAGCTCCACTCGAGGACCGAACCCGATCGACGCGAAAGTACGGCGCAGGGCCGGACGATCGAAGCGAAGCATAGAGAGGTGGCGGAAAACCTGTCAAGAAGCGTCGAATTCGCGTTGCCGCGACGACCGACCGTCCTCTAACTTGCAAACCGGGTGCCGGTGGGATACGGACGAGACGCAGGGAGCGAGGAGCGGAGTAGATGCATTACCGGATCGAGGGACCCGCGAAGCTGCACGGCCACTTCCGGCCCGCGGGGAACAAGAACGCGGCGCTCCCGATTCTCGCTGGGTCACTGCTGGCCGAGGAGCCGGTTGTGCTTCAGAACGTCCCGGACATCCGAGACGTCAGGACGATGATCGAGCTAATGGAGAGCCTCGGGACTCGGGTGGATTGGGAAGAAGGTGGACGGGTGACGGTGGATCCCCGGGAGGTCCACGGAGGTGAGCTCAGTCCCGAGCTGGCCCGGCGCATCCGGGCGTCGATCCTGCTCGCCGGCCCTCTGCTGGCCCGCTTCGGTTCGCTCGTACTTCCGCCGCCCGGTGGTGACGTTATCGGGCGTCGGCGTCTCGACACGCACTTCCTTGCCCTCGGTCGTCTCGGCGCCGAGGTGGAAGCGGGCGACAGGTACGAGCTGCGGGCCCGCAGGTTACACGGCGCCGACATCTTCCTGGATGAGCCTTCCGTGACGGGCACCGAGAACGCTGTGCTCGCTGCCGTGACGGCAGAAGGGACGACCCGCCTGAGAAATGCCGCTGCCGAGCCGCACGTACAGGACCTGTGCGCGTTTCTGGTGGGTCTGGGAGCGCATATCGATGGCATCGGAACTCACGAGCTGACCATCGAAGGGGTTGATCGGCTCGCCGGTGGCGAGCATCGGATCGGATCGGATCACATAGAGATCGGAAGCGTCATCGGACTTGCGGCCGTCACGGGTTCCGAAGTCGTGATCGAACGGGTCGACGCCCGGCACATGGATCCCCTTAGAATAGGGTTCGAACGGCTGGGCGTCCGGTGTGAGCTCAGCGGGGGTGACCTGCACGTACCGGCCGAGCAGGCCCTCGAGATCCAGCCGGACCTCGGTGACCAGGTCCCGACTCTCGGCGACGGTCCCTGGCCCGCGTTCCCGGCCGACCTGATGTCCATCGCGCTCGTCGTGGCGACTCGGTGTCGCGGAACGATCCTCATTCACGAGAAGATGTTCGAGTCGCGGATGTACTTTGCTGATAAGGTCATCTCCATGGGCGGCCGCATCGTCCTTTGCGATCCGCATCGGGCGGTCGTCGTCGGCCCCTCACGACTTCGTGGCTCGACGGTCGAGAGCCCCGACATCAGGGCCGGCATGGCGCTGCTCATTGCGGCCCTGGCGGCCGATGGAGTCAGCCGCATCCACAACATCGGTCAGATCGAGCGTGGCTACGAACGTATCGACGATCGTCTTCGAAGTCTGGGAGCGAGCATCGTCAGGGAGGAGGATCCCTGCTGAAGAGCGGCGGGACTTCTCGGGACTGGCGGCCGGAGGTAGAGGAGAGCGCGGTCGACGAGTCGGCCCGTCCATTCTTCCGGATACCGCAGTGGGAGAGCATGTCCCCGAAACTTCAGGCGGGCTTCACGGAGGTCGCCGATGGCGAGCGAGCGGGCTCGGAGTCCGACTACGGACTTTCCACGGGCGGCACGGCATGGGAGGTCACGGAGCGATACGACAGGCTGACATCCCAGCTCGGTCTGAGGTCCGCTGCGGTAGCGAGGCAAGTACATGGAGCGCATGTCGTAACGCTCGATTCCGCTCCGCCGGGCGGAGTGCACGTTCAAGGAGAGGCGGACGGGCTGACGACCACAGCGATCGGTGTGCTCCTCGTCGTCACGGCGGCGGATTGCGTTCCGGTCTACATGGTGGGCCCAGAGGCGAAAGCCGTGGGAATCCTGCACGCCGGTTGGAGGGGAATCGCTGCCGGCATCCTCGAAGCGGGCCTCACCGCGATGCAGGGCAGTCACGGCGTGCATCCATCGGCACTCCGCATACACCTGGGACCCGCGATCTGCGGCGCGTGCTATGAAGTCGGTCAGGAGGTCGCGCGCGCCGTTGGGGCGGCACGCGGAGCGACCGGGACCGTGGATCTGCGCGAAGGGATCAAGAGCCGGGCACTCGACGCCGGTGTCAGCTCGAAGTGGCTCTCCGTTTCCGAACACTGTACGAAGTGCGGTCCGAAGGTCCTGTTCTCGCATCGAGGACAGGGTGTCATGTCGGGTCGGATGGCGGCTTTTGTGGGCCGCACGGCCTGAATCGATACCGCTTCGGGCCGGCCGGCGGGAGCGCGCGGGGAATTGCGGTAACGGCGCCACACCAGTATGTTTTGGCCGGTAAGATCGCCACCCGGTGCTGGCCGGCCGGGCGGCCCTGGTAGGTTCATGAAGTGGGGAACCCTCTCGGCCCCACTTTTTTGTTGCGGGTCGTTCGCTGACGCGAGCGGCCGGAAGTGCGAGGCGGGCCCGATGGCTTTGAGCCTTGAGACCGAACTGGAGGCGTTTCTCGCCGGCATCGGTTTCGAGTTGGTGACCGTAGAGCGCGGAGGGGGGCGACGACGCCCCCTGCTTCGTCTCCGGGTGGACCGGCCCGATAGTCGGCCGGGACGCTCGACGGTGACGCTGGACGATTGCGCCGCCGTCAGCCGTGAGGTGCGGAAGTTCCTCGAGGGTCGAGGATCCGGTGAGCATGAGTGGATCCTCGAGGTGTCCTCACCGGGGATCGATCGGCCACTCACGATGCCGCGCGACTATGCGAGATTCGCGGGGGAGAGGATCCGATTGAGGGGCCACGGGCCGCTGGCCGGCGGAAGCCGGACGCTGGAGGGAAGGCTGATCGGGTTTGAGCCGGACGGGCCTTCCGGGGACGAAGTGGTAATCGATGTGGAGGGCGAGAGGGTGGTGGTTCCGCTCTCGACTGTATCGCGGGCAACGCTCGCGGTCGAATTCGCGGACGAGCTCTGAGGTGCAGGAGGATAGAGACGACATATGAGCGATCAGATTCCGGTCGTTGAAGCATTCCGTGTGATGACGGCAAACAAATCGTTGTCCGATACGGAATTGCACGACCTCATCAGGGACGGCATCCATGCTGCGTTGGCGCGCCGTTTCGGAGGGCCCGTCGAGGCCGAGATCGAGATCCTTCCGGAGGGCGACATCAAGATCGTCGTCCTGAAAGAGGTCGTCGAGAAAGTCGAGGACCCAGCGCGCGAGATACCGTTGGAGGAGGCCCAGTGGGACGACCCGGACTTCCAGGTCGGAGACCTTCTGGAGATACCCGTGGAGTTCTCCGAGTTCGGTCGTAACGCCGTGATGGCCGCCAAGCAGAGAATCATCCAGCGAGTGCGCGAAGGGGAGCGAGATCGGATCCGGGAAGAGTTCAACGGCATGGTCGGGGAGCTCGTATCCGGTGAGGTTCAGGCGATCGAGCGTGGAAAGATCGTGGTCATGCTGAACCGGGTCCGCGAGGCGGAGGCCGTGATTCCGTGGCGCGAACAGAATCCACGCGAGCGGTTCCGGCAAGGCGAAGCGATTCGGGCCGTCCTCGGTAAGCTGGAAGAGACTCCGCGCGGGCCGAGACTGATACTGTCACGGGCCGATCCACTGTTCGTTAAGGCCCTGTTCGCGATCGAGGTTCCGGAGATCTATCAGGGGATCGTCGAGATCAAGGAGATCGTCCGTGAGGCGGGTGGACGCACGAAGGTGGCGGTCTCTTCGCGCGACGACTCGGTGGATCCGGTCGGCGCATGCGTCGGCCTCAAAGGATCGAGAGTCCAGGCAGTGGTCTCGGAGCTCTCGGGCGAGCGGATCGACATCGTTCCGTGGCACCCCGATCCGGAGATCTTCGCCCGCCGTGCGCTGGCGCCGGCCAAGGTGGCCAAGGTGATGTCGGATGCCGAGCGGCACGTGATCACGGCGATCGTAGATGAAGATCAGCTGTCACTGGCGATCGGACGGAACGGTCAAAACGTGCGCCTGGCCTCCCAGCTGATCGGGTGGCAGATCGATCTCTATTCGAGTCGCGATTGGCTGGCTCGAGGAGCCGAGTCCAGCCTCTTCGGCGGCGGTGACGAGTACGAGGTGACCGACTTTCCGTTGTCGGAGCTGGAGGACATCCAGCCGGCGGCCCTTGCGGCGCTGCAGGCGGCGGGCATCAACACGTTCTTCGACGTTCTGGACATGGATCGGGACGATTTCCTGCAGGTACCGGGAATCGGCGACGATGACGCGGCGAAGATGCTGGTACTGATCGACGAGCTGACGGTCGAGGATGAGGTCCCTGATGGGCAGCTCCCGGTTGGAGCCGCGCGGGCAGCTTCGGCGTCACCAGGTACGGTCATCGCGGAAACGGCACCCGATGACGAGACCACAACGGAGTCGAATGATACGCCCGGCGAGACCAGTGGGGAGATCGAGGATGTCGATTCCGCGGATGAGCCCGCAGTGAGCGACACCGAGATTGCTTTGAGCGAGACCGAGATCGCAGTGGCCGACAGCGAGATCGCTAACGAAGCGGACGAAGAGGAGCCACCGGTTGCCGAGACGCCGGAGCCCGATGTCGAGGTCGTTGACCAGGCCGGAGAGTCGGACGCCGCGAAGAGATGATCGTTGTGGAGCGATGGTCGGATGATAGATCCGGCGGATGAGAGAGCGATTCTCCAGCTTGTTGGACTGGCGCGCCGGGCAGGAAGGGCCGTTGCGGGGACGCAGGCCGTTCGAGAAGCAGGTTCGCGCGGAGAGCTGAATCTCGTCCTGGTGGCGGGAGACGCAGCGGACAACGCGCGCCGAAGAGTTGCGGGGATCCTCGAGAATCGCGAGGTGGCCATGGTACGCTGTGGCACGAGGGAGACCCTGGGTCGCGCAGTGGGAAAGCCGGGCGCCGCCGTCGTCGGTGTGCGGGATCCGGGCCTGGCAGAGCGGATCCTGGCGTCTGACGTGGGCCGGAACAGGGGGGAATCGTCTCGTCGCCGGGAGCAATCGGCGACGGAAGAGGGATAGAAGCAGGAAGAGGAACTCCAAGGAGGACAGGCGTTGGCGACATTCCGCGTCTACGAAGTTGCAGAAGATCTTGGCGTCGACAGCAACCAGTTGATCCATATGCTGCACGAGATGGACGTCCGCGTCCGAAGCCATATGTCCAGCGTGAGCGAGGACCAGATCGCACGCCTCCACGCGCGCCTGGAGCGGGAGCGGCGTACGGGAGCGCACGCGGCAGCGGATGCCCCGACATCGACTCGCCGTCGGCGACGGAGGAGGCAGGCGCCTCTAGAGTCGGCCGAGGCGGAGGCCGTTGAGGAGCACGACGAGGAGATCGAGGCAGAGGACGTCGTTTCGCTCGAGGCGGAAGTGGACGAGGAGGTGGCGGAGCCCACCGGCGAGCCGGTCTTCGAGACCGACGCTCCGGTAGCTGTGGGAGTCGAGGTAGCCGAAGAGGTAGCCGAAGAGCCGGACGTGGAGCCGGAGGTGGCCGAGCCCGAGGCGTTCGAGGAGGTCGAGGCGGTGGAGCCGGAGGCCATCGAGGACGACCTGGAGGATGAAGTCGAGGTGGTCGTCGAGGAGGAGGTCGAGGAGGCGGGTCCGGAAGAAGAGACAGGCGCGAAGGGCAAGCGAGGGGCGAAGCCGAAGCCCGTTCGCCGCGGTCTGGTGTCGGCGCCCGCCGCGTCGGCCGCGCCCGGCGGAACGGTCCGAATCAAGGCCGAGGGCTACACGACGGACGGGCGCAAACAGCGCGGCAAGCGGGACCGAAAGCGGAGGCGCCGCGTCGACCAGGATGCCGTGCAGGAGAGCGTCAAGAAGACGTTGGCCGCCATGGGCGGTGTTGTCTCCAAGCGGAAGCGACGCGAGGCGGGACCGAGTCAGCAGGAGGTGGAGCGGGAGCTGAGAGAGGCCCAGGAGGAGGCCGAGAAGACGCTCGTGCGTGTCAACGAGTTCCTCACGGTGGCGGAGCTCTCGGACCTGATCGACGTCACGCCGCAGGAGATCATCACCTCAGCATTCAAGAACCTCGGTCTGATGGTCACGATCAATCAGCGCCTGGATTTCGACCAGATCGAGTTGATCTGTGAAGAGTTCGGGTACGAGGCGACACGCGAAGAATCCTACGAGGCGGACCTCGTGGAGCTGCAGCAGCTTCAGCAGGAGTCGGAGGGAAAGGGCGAGCTTGAGCCGAGAGCGCCTGTGGTCACCGTGATGGGGCACGTCGACCACGGCAAGACCTCTCTACTGGACCACATCCGCGAGACCAACGTGATCGCGGGCGAGGCCGGTGGCATCACTCAGCATATTGGGGCCTACCACGTGGAGCTGGACGGAGACCAGGCGCTCACCTTCCTGGACACTCCGGGTCACGAAGCCTTCACGGCCATGCGGGCTCGCGGAGCGGAGGTCACCGATCTGGTCATCCTCGTGGTGGCGGCCGACGATGCTGTGATGCCGCAGACGATCGAAGCCATCAGCCACGCCAGAAACGCGGGCGTCCCGATGGTTGTGGCCATCAACAAGGTCGACCTCCCGACGGCCAACATCGCGAAGGTCAAGCAGGACCTGCTGTCCCAGGAAGTCATCCTCGAGGAATTCGGAGGGGATGTACTGTCCGCCGAAGTCTCCGCGAAGACGGGACAGGGAGTCGAAGACTTGCTGGAGAAGGTTCTTCTTCAGTCGGAGATGCTGGACCTCCAGGCGATTCCGACCGGGATGGCGCGCGGTACGGTCGTGGAGGCCGAGCTGGACAGGGGAATGGGTCCGGTGGCGACGGTGCTGGTTCAGAGTGGAGAGCTCAACGTCGGCGACGATTTCATCTGCGGCATGCAGGGGGGCCGCGTCCGGGCGCTCATCGACGAGCGAGGCAATCCGGTGGACCGCGCCGGGCCGGCGATACCGGTACGTGTCCTGGGCCTGGAGGGAGTGCCTCAGGCAGGGGATCGCCTCGTCGAGATGGAAGCCGCCCGTGTACGGGAGATCGTCTCGCGCCGGCAGCAGCTGGAGCGGGAGAAGGAGATCCGTCGGCGGCAGAAGGGAACGCGGCTGGAGGATGTCTTCGCGGCGGTTCAGGCCGAGGGTCAGGGGACACTGAACCTGGTCATCAAAGGCGATACAGACGGTTCTTTGCAGGCGCTGTCAGACTCTCTCGAGCGTCTCGGCACGGCCGAAGTCGCGGTCGACGTCGTACATCGTGGAGTCGGGGCGATCAACGAGTCGGACATTCTTCTCGCGACGACGACGCGGGCGGCCGTCATCGGATTCCACGTGCGACCGGATGTCAAGGCGCGAGAGCTCGCCGAACGCGACGAGATCGAGATCCGGACCTACAGCGTCATCTACGAGGCGGTAGAGGATGTCAGGCTGGCTCTCGAGGGCATGCTTCGTCCGGAAGAGCGAGAAGTGCTCGTGGGAACGGCGGAGGTACGCGAGATCTTCAAAGTGCCCAGGACGGGCACGGTGGCTGGTTGCTACGTCGTGTCCGGAACGATTCAGAGGAACCTGCCTGTTCGCCTTCTGCGCGACTACGTCCAGGTGTACGAGGGCAGCATAGGCAGCCTGCGGCGCTTCAAGGACGATGTTCGCGAAGTGAAGGACGGCTACGAGTGCGGCATCGCGATCGATAATTTCAACGACGTGAAGGTCGGTGACATGATCGAGTGCTTCCGCGTGGAAGAGATCGCCCGCACGCTTGCCGAGAGCGAACAGGCGAGCTGATCCAGGGGCGGGAGACGGAGCTTGGCCGCCATCATCGGTCGGGGACGGTGGGAGTTGCACCTTCCTGACTGTCCTTCGCTGAAGGACAAGCGCCGGGTCGTACTCGGCCTGAGGGATCGCGTCCGTGCGCGCCTGAAGATCTCGGCGGCTGAAACGGACTTCCAGAACGATCGTCGTCGGGCGGAGATCAGTGTCGCCTTCGTCGCCTCGGATGCCGGCATCGCCCGGTCACTTCTCGATCGGGCGGATGCGATGATCGCGTCGGATCCCCGCGTATATGTCGTGCAGGCCGAATCCGAGCTGATCTGAGCATGCCGGGCCAGACCAACCGGAAGGTAAGCGATGTCGCCTAACCGGCGGACCGAGCGACTCAACCAGCTGTTGCGCGAGGAACTGGCGAGCCTCGTGGTTGGGGAGCTCAAGGACCCCCGCGTCCGGGCTGTCTCCATCACGCGTGTGAACGTCACGCAGGATCTTGCCTACGCCGACGTGTACGTAAGGACCTTGACCGGCGCAACGTCGGACGACGAAGCCGTCGCAGGGCTCGAAAGCGCGGAAGGCTACATCCGAAGACGACTCGGCCGTGAGCTCCACCTGCGCCGCATTCCCGACTTCCGTTTTCACGTCGATCGGTCTCTGGAGCACGTTCAGCGAATCGAATCCCTGCTGGACGAGGCGCTGGGATCACGGGATGAAGATGAGCCACGCTGAGGTGGCGGAGGGGATGCTCCTGGTCGACAAGCCGATCGGGCCTACATCGCACGAGGTAGTCGAACAGGCCAGGAAGGCGTTTGGAATCAGGCGAATCGGGCACACCGGCACACTGGATCCGTTCGCCAGCGGACTTCTCCTCCTGTGCGTCGGTCGATCGACCCGACTGGCCGAGTACTTCCACGCTCTTCCGAAGCGGTACGTTGTGGAGGCCACCCTGGGCGCCAGTACCGACACCGACGATCACACCGGGAACGTCACGGGACGCTCCGAAGGCTGGCGGGCGCTGTCGATGGATGACGTTCAACGCGCGAGCGTACGCCGCGGCTCGGGAGGGCGTCGAAGTCAGACTGTCACCGTCGGCGGTGACCGTCCACTCGCTTGAGCTCATCCGGTTTCGCCCTCCGCTGGTGGAGCTGCGGGCAGAAGTGTCGACCGGGACGTACATGCGGGCTCTGGCTCGTGATTTAGGCGAAGATCTGGGGTGTCATGCCCATCTTTCGGCTCTGAGGCGGACTGGAATCGGTCCTTTCGTCGTGACCGATGCCGCCAGAGATGAGCAGCTTCGGTCGCGGCAATGGCCGGAAACGGCCTGGCTGTCCCCGCCCGCCGCACTCGGGTGGCTTCCGTCCCATCGGCTGAGTGAGGCGGAGGTGAGCCGTGTGGCGCACGGGCAGGCCATCCCGTATCCGGCTGCGACCCCCGAGGCCGCCTTGCCCGTAGCATTGCTCTTCGAGGACCGACTCGTGGCGGTGGCGCACGCTGGGCCGGAAGGACTGCATCCCGAAAAGGTGTTTCGTGCAACCTGATGGGCGGCGCATCCCCGAGAGCGGTCTTCCGATCGGCGTCGACGGAACGGTGGTCACGGTCGGTAGCTTCGATGGTGTCCATCGGGGTCACATGGCAGTCCTTCGGGAGATCACACGGCGAGCGGAGGAGCGGCGCCTGCATAGCGTTCTCGTGACCTTCGACCGGCACCCACTCACGGTCGTGCGCCCGGAGGCGGTTCCCGGGCTCCTCACGACACCCGACGAGAAGAAGGGAATTCTCACCCAGTCGGGCCTGGACTACGTGGCCTTCCTGCCCTTCACGCGAGCCCTCTCGCGACTCGGGCCTGAGCGGTTCGTGGAGATAGTGCTGATCCGCCGCTTCCGGGTGGCTGAGCTGGTCATCGGATACGACCACGGCTTCGGACGGGGACGAGCGGGCGATATAGAGCTGTTGAGGCGTCTCGGGGGGGAGCGCGGCTTCGCGGTCGATGTCGTGCCCGCCGTCGAGGTCGAGGGCGCACCGGTCTCGTCCACCCGGATACGGGCCAGCGTGGCGGAGGGACGCGTGGAGGCCGCGGCTCGGGAACTGGGCCGTCCGTATTCCTTCAGAGGTCCGGTAGTTGCCGGGATGGGACGTGGACGAGACCTGGGCTTCCCAACCGCGAACATCAAGGCTCCGGAAGGCGGAAAGCTCCTGCCGTGTCAGGGGATCTACGCCGTGAGGGCTTCTCTTCGCACGGAGATCCGATCCGGACTCCTTCATCTGGGACCCAGACCCACATTCGCCGGATCGCCGCCATCCATCGAATTGTACATCATGGACTTCGATCGAGATATCTACGGTGAAACGGTCAGGGTGGAGTTCCTGAAGCGACTGCGTGACGTGCGTCCCTTCGCGACGGCTGCCGAGCTCGTAGAACAGATGAGGCGAGACAGGGAAGTGGCGCTCGGTTTCTTCGCCCGACCGGGGACACAGACCTGAGAAGCGCCCGGGTCGATCAAGCGGCTTCCGTGCTTTACTTTCGGGCCTTCATCCGCTAATTTTTACCGCTTCATATCGAACGGAAACACGAACGAGGAAACGTATTCTGATGACGCTGGGCACGGAAGAAAAGAAGGCTATCGCCGAGAAGTATGGCGCGCACGCGGGCGATGTCGGCTCGCCGGCTGTGCAGGTCGCGCAGCTGACGGCACGGATAGAACACCTGACCGAGCATTTCCGCACGCATCCGAAGGACCACCATAGTCGACGCGGTCTGCTGAAGATGGTCGGACGCCGTCGACGCTTGCTGGAGTACCTGAAGAAGAACGAGTTCGAGAAGTACCGAACGGTCATCAAGGAACTGGGCCTGCGTCGCTAAGGATGATGCGGGGGATCCGGAACGCGGCGGTTCGTCGGCGCAACGCGCCCACGGACTGCCGTTTTTGTTGTCCCGCCCGCGCCCGCTACGAGAACGCGGGAGCTTCGCGGCCGGGACGCTGAGATGTATGCGAGCTTGAGAAGAGCGGAAAGAGAAGAAAGAAAAGATGGCACACAGAATCGAGAAGGAATTCGCGGGTAGGAAGCTGGTTCTTGAGACGGGCCGCATGGCGCGTCAGGCAGATGGAGCAGTGCTCGCGCAGTATGGCGATACCGTCGTGCTGGTCACGGCGATGGCGGAGCGGCAGCAGTCTCGCATGCCGTTCTTCCCACTAACTGTCGAATACCGGGCGAAGACGTATGCGGCGGGAAAATTTCCCGGCGGGTTCATCAAGCGCGAGGGGCGGCCCAGCGATAAGGAGACCGTGTCGGCTCGCCAGATCGATCGGCCGCTGCGACCCCTGTTCCCCGACGACTACCAGAACGAGACGCAGGTCGCCTGCTTCATCATTTCGGCGGACCAGGAGAATGACGCTGACGTGCTGGGGATGCTCGGTGCCTCGGCGGCCCTGACGATATCGCCGATTCCATTGGGCGGAACGATCGCGGGCGTCCGCGTGGGTCGTGTTTCCGGTGAGTGGGTGATCAACCCGACGTTCGAGCAGCTCGAATACTCCGACATGGACATCGTGGTCGCCGGCACGGATGAGTCCATCGTCATGGTCGAGGGGGCCGCGGTCGAGATCAGTGAGGACGAGCTGGTCTCTGCTCTCGAAGTGTCGCACAAAGCGATTCGCGAACTGATCGCGATTCAGCACGAGCTCGTGGAGATGATCGGTGGGCCGCCGCAGAAGTTCGAATACCCACCCAAGAGCGTGTCTCCGGATTTCGAGGCGGCGGTTCGAGAAAGAGCCGTGAGCAAGGTTGAGGAGGCGCTGGCCCTTCCGAACAAGGAGGAGCGTAACCAAGCGCTGTCCGCGCTCAGGGAGTCGGTGACCGCCGACCTGCAGGACGAGGAGAACTTCGCTGAGCACCTCGACGACCTGTCGAGTGTGATGAAGAGCCTTGAGAAGGAGACGATGCGAGCGCAGATCCTCGAGCGCAGCGAGCGCATCGACGGTCGCGGGCTGGATGACATTCGGCCGATTTCGTCCGATGTTGGGATCCTACCGCGGACGCACGGCTCAGCCCTGTTTACGCGAGGTCAGACACAGGCGCTCTGCGTGGCGACGCTCGGTACCATCAGGGACGAGCAGCGCATCGACTCGATCGATGTGCGTGAGGAGACCTCCAAGTCGTTCATGCTTCACTACAACTTCCCGTCGTTTTCCGTCGGCGAGGTGCGTCCGTTCAGGGGGCCTGGCCGGAGGGAAATAGGACACGGGATGCTGGCTGAGAGGGCTCTTCAGTCCCTTCTGCCTGCCTACGACGATTTCCCATACACGATCCGCATCGTGTCTGACATTCTGGAATCGAACGGCTCGAGCTCGATGGCCACTGTATGCGGCGGTTCTCTGTCGCTGATGGACGCTGGTGTACCGCTTCGCGGTCCTTGTGCGGGGGTGGCGATGGGGCTCGTCAAGGAGGGCGAGTCGGTCGCCATCCTCACGGATATCTTGGGGATCGAAGATGCTCTGGGCGACATGGACTTCAAGGTGGCCGGGACGTCGGACGGCATCACCGCGATCCAGATGGACATCAAGATCGACGGGCTGAGCTTGGGCACGATGCGTGAGGCGCTGGGGCGGGCCCGAGAGGGGCGGTTGCACATCCTCGAGGTCATGCGACAGACGCTCGCTGAGCCGCGCTCGGAGATGTCTCAGTACGCTCCACGGATCATGACGATTCAGATCAATCCCGAGAAGATCGGCGAGGTGATCGGCCCGAAGGGAAAGACGATACGGAGCATCCAGGATCAGACCGGTGCCCAGATCAACATCGAGGATACTGGCGTCGTCACCGTTTCCTCAGTGTCCGGTGAGGAAGCGGAGAATGCTCGGGCGATGATCGAGGCGATCGTCGAGGAGCCTGAGGTCGGGCGGATCTACGAGGGTGTGGTCAAGAACACGACGACATTCGGTGCGTTCGTCGAGATCATCCCGGGCACAGAGGGACTGTGTCACATCTCGGAGCTCGAAGATGGCCGCACGGAGAAGACGGAGGACGTGGTGCAGCCTGGCGATGTCGTCAGGGTCAAGCTGCTTGCCGTGGACGAGCGTGGCCGGTTGAAGCTCTCCCGCCGTGCCGCGATGACCGCGGGCTGAGGCTGATGCGCGTCCACTTGGCTCGCCGACGGGGTCGGGGGAGGGTGGCGTGAGGCGGACGAGAGGACACGCGGACACCGACGTCGCGCCCGCATCGACGGGTGCTGCTGGAACCGAAAGCACGGAGCGGCTGGACCGGGAGGTCCGGCGCTCCGTGCTTTCTAATGGAACGGTGGTTCTTACCGAGCGAATGGAATCGGTACGTTCCGTCGCGGCAGGGATCTGGGTCCGACGGGGCACGGCGCACGAGGATCCCTCTCGACGCGGGATCGCCCACCTTCTGGAGCATATGGTGTTCAAGGGCACGCGGCGTCGCTCAGCCCAGGAGATAGCCATGGCCGTCGAGGGCGCCGGCGGCTCCCTGGACGCCTACACGACACATGAGCATACCGCGTTCCAGGTTCGGGTTCCCGCCGGTCACCTGGCCATGGGAATCGACGTGCTCGCTGACATGGCCTTCGAACCGGCCCTCCGCGACTCGGACCTTGACCTCGAGCGCGACGTGGTTCTGGAGGAGATCGCTCGAGTGGAGGACACGCCCGATGATCTCGTGTTCGAGTTGCACTCCGAGTACATATTCGATGGGCACCCGTACGGCGCCCCGATCTTGGGCAGCCGTGCCACGGTCAACAGGATCGGTGTGGAAGATCTGAGACGCCTGCACGATGAGGCATACCGCCCCGGCAACCTTATCGTCGCGGCGGCCGGGGAGGTGGACCACGCGGCGCTGGTCGACTCGGTGAACGAAATGTGGCCGAGCGCGGTTCCTGCCACCGGCGCGGCCGACATACCGCTGCTCTCTGACATGGCGCGCGGCAGACGCAGGGTCGGGCGCGCCGGCGGGCGCCAGGCGCACGTGGTGGCCGGATGCAGAGGGGTCTCGCACGCGAGCCCGCTCCGCCACGCATCCGTTGTGGTGAGCCAGGCGTTCGGCGGAGGGATGAGCTCTCGCCTCTTTCAAAGGATCCGGGAGCAGCGCGGGCTGGCCTACAGCGTATTC
>JBDHFS010000033.1:0-16514 GCA_039590285.1 Gemmatimonadota bacterium | reverse complement strand
GAGAGCTACGTAAACCGCATCTGGTACTTGGGGCAGATAGAGGAGGCCACGAAGGCGCTCCTTGACTTGCTGAGTTGAGTCTGCCGAAGAGAACCACTATCTAACACGTCGTTGATGCTGACGGATCGCGTCTTCAGCGGAGTCCGGCTGCGCTTCGCTACGCTGAACCTGATTCGTTTTGCGCCCGCAGCAGAACGACAGATCCGTTGGGCGTCAAGACCACAAACCTCACTTGGACTGTGTACGGCGATTTGTCACCTCATCTGCAGCCGGCTGTCCCCGGGGCGCGTCTGAGTCTCACGCAGGAGAGCTGGCTGAGTTGACGGGAGTATTAAGAGGCCAGTGACACAACCAGTGTCGTGACACTGTACGTGACACTGTTACAATGATAAGAAAGACGGCCCTGTCGTAACTACCGACAGGGCCGTCTCTTACCAGATCGGGGCGGCGAGATTCGAACTCGCGACCTCCTGAACCCCATGCCGGATCCATGCGCTGACTGGCGCTGACCAGCGCTGGTTTATGCGGGTTTGAAGGTCGGTGACGCTGGTGGGCAGCAGCCAGCAGCAGTGGGCGCTGTCACTGACGCTGACACTGTTCCGTAGGCGAGTGGCTGGGGGGTTGGGGTACGCCCTCGCGCCCCCTTCGTTTGCCGCCAACTCCCATTTCAGCATATTACTATGTTCCCCTCCACCCGTTTGGCGCTCGAGGCGGCAATGACCCCGGTTCCTCCAGATCTGCAGACGGCACTGGCCGACCGGTACGAGTTCGAGCGGGAACTCGGCCGCGGGGGCATGGCCACCGTATATCTGGCCCGGGACCTGAGGCATCATCGGCCCGTGGTCGTGAAGGTCATGGACCCGAAGTTCGCGGCGTCGCCGGGCGCCGACAGGTTTCTGAGGGAAATCGAGATCGCGGCGGGGCTCACGCACCCCCACATCCTGCCCGTCCACGACTCCGGCGAGGTCGCTGGTCAGCTGTTCTACGTGATGCCGTTCGTAAAGGGCGAGAGCCTGAAGCAGCGGCTCGACCGGAAGGAGCCCGTCCGGCTCGACGAAGCCCTGCGCATAGCCACCGAAGTGGCGGATGGGTTGGACCACGCGCATCGACATGGCGTGGTCCACCGCGACGTAAAACCTGGTAACATCCTTCTCGCCGACGGCCACGCCTACATCGCCGACTTCGGGATCGCCCGAATGCTCGACGTAGGTTTGACAACGGAGCTCACGAGGACCGGACTGGCGCTTGGAACACCCAGCTACATGAGTCCCGAGCAGGCGAGTGGTGAGCGCGACATCGATGGCCGGACGGACGTCTACGCCCTCGCCTGCGTCCTGTACGAGATGCTCTCCGGATCGCCCCCCTTCACCGGCACCACTCCTCTGGCCGTGCTGGCCAAGCGCATCACCGACACTCCGCGCCCCATCCGGCAGATCCGGCAGGAGGTGCCTCCCGGGGTGGAGCGGGCGCTTCACAAGGCTCTCGCCACGAGGAGGGAGGACCGATACGAGACGGCCGGAGCGTTCGCCGATTCGCTGATCACGGCGGCTGGTGTGGCGCGTCGGGCAGCCTCGGTTGCGAGGAGGATCCGGTACAGAGTGCGAACGCGGCTCACCGGACGCCCTGCCCTCGCATCGACCGTCGGTGCTGCAGCACTCGTGGCGGTAATCGGCCTAGCGTGGGCGGCAGTGCGCTTGGGCGGTCTCGCCGCAGGTGGCCGCGCGGGCGGCGACGCCGGCACGGCACCCTCCAGTAGCACGGGCGAGACCAGAGTCGCCGTTCTCTACTTCCATGACCTGAGTCCGGACAGCTCGTTCGGGGTGTATGCGGCCGGTTTCACCAGATCGCTAATCCGGACCCTGAACTCCGTCGAGGGGCTCACGGCGCCGTCGCTCCAGACGGTAAGGCGTTTTCGAAACACCGACGCGAGCCCGGACAGCATCGCGCGCACGCTTGAGGCCGAGTTCGTCGTGGAGGGAGCCGTTCTTCCCACCGCCGGTGGAATGCGAGTAGAGATCGACCTTGTCGACCCGCAGACCGGCCTCTCGATGGCCAACGTGCGTCAGGAGGGCACGCCCACCGATCTGGCGAGCCTCGTCGATGCCGTCGGAGACACCCTGTCGCTCGTGCTTCGACCACAGCTCGGAGAACAGGTGCGGATCCAGCAGCTCCGCGCGGGAACCGCGAGCGACGAGGCCCTCAATCTGGTGTGGCAGGCCGAGGCCCTGAGGGACGACGCCAAGCGCTTGATCCGTCTGGACGATCCGGACCGGGAAGGCGCGAACGCCGCGCTGGTTACGGCCGACTCGCTTCTGTCCGCCGCCGAGTCGCTCGACCCCGATTGGGCCGAGACCCACCTGCTTCGCGGGTGGGTCGCATCCGAGCGGGCCCTGGTGTCCGGCGAACAACCGGGCGAGTACGGCGATGAGGATCTCGAGCTAACCGCGGCGGCTCTCGACTTTGCGGACCGAGCCCTGGGAATCGACCTCAACAACCCGGATGCCCTGGAGCTCCGCGGCACGATTCGCTACGGGCTGGCTCGCCGTGAGCGGTCCGACGCCAGACGTCAATTACTTCTGGAACGGGCACAGCTCGATCTGGAGATGGCGGTCCAGGTGAACGCGCGGCAGGCAACGGCGTGGCGCACGCTGGGCGATCTGCTGTGGCGGGCCCGGGGCGACAGCGAGGAAGCCAGCGTTGCCCTGACCCGTGCGTACGAGGTGGACCGGTTCTTAGCCGACGCCTCGAGAATCACCACGACACTCATCGAGATCTCGACCGACCTCGAGAACTACGACCAGGCGTGGCGGTGGACGCGCGAGGGCCGGCGGAGGTGGCCTGATGACGTGGTCTTCGCGGCCGGGGCGCTCACCATCATGGCCTCTCGATACTCCTCCGGCGACCTCGAGCGTGCCTGGGCCTATTGGGACACCATCCAGCTGACCTGGCCCGGAGATCGGAAGGATATGTACCGGCCGGTGGCCTTCAGCCTCATCTCGGCAGTTTTTGCCCAGGCCGGCCGGCACGACAGCGCGCGTGCGATCCTTCACGCGGGTCTAGCGGAGGCCGCTAGTGATGATGATTTCGTCTGGGCAGCCTACAACATAGCCTACGCGCACCTGCTTCTTGGTGACACCGCCCAAAGCCTCAACTGGCTCAAGATTAACCTCGAGGACGAGCCGAGCAAAAAGCCGGTGCGAGCCACCGAACCGTGGTTCCGTCCCCTGCACGGCAACCCCCGGTTCGAGGAGCTGGTGCGCGTGGAGGAAGCGGAGGGCGGGTAATCCGATCAGTTGGTTCGTTGTCGGGGGCTGATGCCGGGGCGGCGTTGCGGCAGTGTGCGTAAAACGCATCATTGTCGTTGCTTCTTTCTTGCGCCCCCTTGACGGCTCGCCCCAAAACACGCTCATTGAAGACTGAGGCTTTCAACCAAGAGATCAGACACAAGACCCCGCCGGGAAGGCCCCGCCCTGGCCGTTGCCCAAGCCAAGCCACAGGGAGGCGATCGTGGCAGAGATTAAGATCAAAGAAGGCAGCGTCATCATCGAGTTCACGGACGACAATCTCGTCGTCCATACACACGAATTCCCCAACGCCGTGTGGGACGCTAGAGCAAACAACCCTCTGACGGCCTATCGAGAATGGAAGAATCCGGGCGGAAAATGGGTGCCTGGCCCAAAGAGGGACATCCCGCGGGTTGTGCCACCGATCGACATGCCAACGGGAATGAAAGACGAGGCTGGCGTAGAAAAGGAACTGTAGCTGCCACTCGGGACAGTAGGCACAGGGGCAGGTCGGCACGGACGAGTAGCCGCCGCAAGCAGCTTTTTGCAGATCTCGAGCTGGGCCACGGCCTGCCTATACATGAGTTCCCTTTCCTCGTCACAGTTTCTGTCACTGTGGCGCACTGCGAAAGAACGGCCCTGCCGTAACTACTGACAGGGCCGTCGTTAACTCAATCGGGGCGGCGAGATTCGCCGTCGAGGCGAAGCCGAGAACATTCGAGTAGGCGCAGCCTGCGAGACTACTCGCGACCTCCTGAACCCCATGCCGATTCTATGCGCTGACCAGCGCTGATGGTCGCTGATATATGCGGGTATTGGGGTGCCTACCGCTGACCAGCAGCAGCCAGCAACGGTGGGCGCTGTCACTGACGCTGACACTGTTAGGCACGCCTGAACGGGTGTAAGACGTGCCGAGTGGTACTTGGGCGGGCTCAGTTCATGTGCGGGTCGAAGTTCTCGATGAGCCAGGCGACTCTGGACCACCTCAGGATCTCGATGCAGAGCGGAACTCGGAGACCTTCGAGCAGGAGGAGCCTGCGAGACCCGTCGAACTGCGCTAGCGGTGAGACCTTGAGCGTGCATAGCACGCGAACAACTGGCGACCTCCTGCTGTCGAACCGCGACAGCGGTGAGACCTTAGAGCACGCGAAGCGGGCGAGACAACCCTACGCCGAATCCGGTCGTCAGCCGACGCTCGTGAGCGCCAGTCCATGCATGGTCAGGGGCAGAGCCCGCGCGTCAGAAGCAAACAGCGCCAGCGGACCCTGGCACAGTCGTTGGCACTGGGGATTGCAGCGCAAACGGTGTGGAGCCAGACCCGAGCGACGGAGCGTCCGCAGTCACCAGAGCTGTGCCCTTTACCCCCTTTCCCGACCGACTTATTCCCGTAGGTTGAGGTAGGGCTCACTTGGACCGGACAGGGGACAGACTGCCGAGCCGTGGACCAGGACGATCCCCCCTTCCCTGGCGTTTCGGCGCCGCGGTCAGTTCCCTCCTGCCGGTACTTTATCGCCCACGCCACCGCGTGGCTTCTCGAAGCCCGAGAGTACCGCGGCTCTCACGCAACACGGTGACACAAATGGACCCCTTTGGACGCTTTCTGGTTCCGCTCGATGGCTCCCTGGCCGCCGAGTCCGGCCTGACCCACTGCCGAAATCTCGGTGCGACCTTCGAGGCGAAGCTGCTTCTCCTACACGTTCTGGAGCACGGGTGGGAAGGAGGTGTCTCCCTCGACGGCGTCGAGTGGCGCCTCCACCATGCCGAAGCCGTCACCTATCTGGAGCGGGTCGCCGACCGGCTGCGCAAGGAAGGCCTGGATGTGGCGAGCCAGGTCGTAGAGGGGAAGGTGGCGCGGGAGATTGTCAGCGCCGCACACCGTTGGAAGGCCGACGTGATCGTTCTGAGTTCTCACGGGCAAGGGGGGCTCGACGATTTCGATATCGGGAGCATCGCCCACAAGGTAGTCTCTCGGGCCGGGATCTCGATCATGCTGGCGCCCACCGAATGCCCACCTGACGAGGTCGCCGAGACGCGCTACAAGGAGGTAATCGTACCGGTAGACTGCTCCCGGCAGGCGGACTGGGCGCTTAGCATTGCCGCCCGAATCGCCCAGGCCGGCGGTGGCGAGCTGCATATACTACACGTGATATCGGCACCGAAGTACCCGGAACGCGCGCCCGGCGACTTCGTGAGCCGTGTGTATCGCACGCGATTCATCGAGGCGAATCGTGAGATCGCAGGTCACTATCTCTCGGCGATGGAGGAGAAGTTGTCATCGCCGGAGCTGCGGGTCCGCTCCAGCTTGATCGAGTCCTCCAGCGTGGTGCAAGCGCTGACCGACTGCGTCGACCCCGCTTCCGCCGCGTTGATGGTGGTCACCGCCCATGGGGAGTCGGGTGACTCGCCCTGGCCATACGGCTCGGTGGCGGGACATCTCATCTTGCACGCCAATATGCCACTCTTGGTCTTGCAGGATCTGCCACGACAGGCGTTCACCGTTCCGGAACCGGCTTCGTACTCCGCGCGAGAAGATCCGGCTCCATGGAACGAGTGAGGCCGGTCCCCAAGCCGTACGATTCGGTCCAGCTGTTCGCCGGTAGCCTGCCCGGCCGGGACTCGATCTCGCGTCGCCCGGGAAACCGGCGAGAGATCCGCCGCCTGCTCGATTCCCTTGACCGACAGTTCGGCGTGATCTACCGGATCCTTCAGCAAGATCCCGATTCCAGCGCGCGCCATCCGCGAATCGCCGAGTGGCTGCTCGATAACGAGTACCTGATCCGCGAGAACCTCCGCCTTGTCGCGGAGGTCCTTCCGCCGGACTATTACCGTCGACTCCCGCGACTCGTCGGGGAAACGGAGGCTGGCCTTCCCCGGATCCTCTGCTTCGCCCGCGAGACAGTCGCCGAGTCCCGGCTGCAACTCGACTTGGAGCGGCTCGCCCGCCTGGTGCTCCACTTCCAAGACAACGATCCGCTGACCATCGGCGAGCTGTGGGCACTCCCCGCAATGCTCCGGCTGGCGCTTCTGGAGATTCTGGTGAAGATCGCGTTCCGGGTGTTCGGCATCGCGGCTCCGCCGTCAGGGGTGCAGGCATTGCCGACGGGCGCTACGACCCGTCGGAGGGACATCCGCAACGTCGACTCGCGTGAAGATCGGGCTGGAGTCGCGGAGCACTGGGCCCGAAGGGAGACCCGAGGGTCTGAGGCACGAGGACAGGGGACCGCGCGTTCCGCCCAGGTGGCTGTCACGGGAGTCGCCGCGGGCGTCGCTAGTCTCCGGGCGATCGCAGCACATGACTGGAAGCGGTTCGTAGAGAGCGCCAGCCGCGTCGATCGCGTCCTGCATCGCGACCCGGTGCGCGCCTATGATCGGATGGACTTCGAGACCCGCGACTGCTACAGGCGTGCCGTCGAGGAACTGGCACGGGGCTCTGCCGAGACGGAGGAGTCCGTGGCTGTTGAGGTCTTCCGTCTAGCGCGGGTCGCGCGGATGCACAGGGCGACCCGCGAGGCCCACGTGGGCTACTACCTTCTTGACGCCGGTCGGGCCGATCTGGAGGATCGGCTCGGGTATCGAGCGCGGGGGAAAGCGCGGGTTCTACACTTTGTCCTCCGGCACGCTGGAGCGCTGTACTTCGGCCTGGCCGGGGCGCTCACCCTCCTGATCGTGACGGGGCTAGGCTACGCGCTGACCACTGTCGGTACCGCACCTGCCGCGCTGGTGACGATGCTCCTCCTGGGCCTCGTGCCGGCTCTCTCGGTCTCGCTGAGTGTGGTGAACTGGCTCAGCTCGGTGCGAGTGCCACCCCGGACGCTACCCAAGCTCGACCTCTCGGACGGCGTGCCTGGTGACTGCCGGACGGTGGTCGCGGTTCCAGTGCTGGTGAAGGACGAGGACGAGGTCGATGCCCTTCTCACTCACATCGAGATCCTGTACCAGGGAAATGCCGACCCAAACGTGTGGTGGACGCTGCTAACAGACTTCGCCGACGCCCCCCGACAACAGATGCCCGGGGATGAGGCTCTTCTCCGGCAAGCCGCACAGGGAGTCGCGCGCCTCAACAGATCGTATGGTGATGGCGACCGGACCCCGTTCCTCCTTCTCCACCGACAGCGGCTGTGGAACCCCGCAGAGCGGTGCTGGATGGCCTGGGAGCGAAAGCGGGGGAAGCTGCACGAGCTCAATCGCCTCCTGATGGGCGAGGACAGCACCGGCCTCGAGGCCGTCGAGGGAGATCCGGGACAGCTCGAGGCTGTTCGGTACGTCATCACGCTGGACGCGGACACGCATCTCCCGCCCGGAAACGCGGCGCGGCTCATCGGTACGCTTGCCCACCCTCTCAACGTCGCCGGTTTCGACGACGACGGCCGGGTATCGGCCGGATACACGGTCCTCCAGCCCGGTATCGAAACGGGCGTCTACGGAGGGGAGTCGACTTCGTTCGTGCGGATCATGGAAGCGGACACCGGATTCGACCTCTACTCGCACGCGGCCTCAAACGTCTACCAGGACCTGTTCGGCGAGGGCATCTACGCCGGAAAGGGGATCTACGAGGTCGCGAGCTTCGAGCGCAGCCTCGAAGGCAGCGTGCCGGAGAATGCTCTCCTCAGCCACGATCTGTTCGAAGGGATTCACGGTCGGGCCGGCCTCGTCTCGGATATCCAGGTGTTCGAGGAGTGCCCCGCGCACGTTGTCGGCTACATGCGGCGACTACACCGGTGGATCCGCGGCGACTGGCAGCTCCTGCCGTGGCTGCTCCCGCGGGTTCCCACCGGCGGCAGCGGTCTAATGCGCAACAAGCTCGGGGCGTTGGATCGCTGGAAGATCTTGGACAACCTGCGGCGAAGCCTCGTCGCCCCTTCGCTCCTGACCATGGCCCTCGCCGGCTGGATGCTAGGCATCGCTTCGCCGTGGCTGTGGACGGGCCTCCTCGTCGTCGTGCTCGGGGTGCCGAGCTTCCTGGGCGCAGCCTCTGTCACCCGGAGGCTGATCGGCAACCGACGCGCCCGGCACTGGCAGACGCCAACCACCCGTGGACCACTGCGTTACTTCGGGTCTCCCACCTGGGCCGCCGCCGCGCGGTGGTTCGTGTCGCTGGCCCTGCTCGCGTACGAGGCGCTGCTTGCCATGGACGCCATCGGCCGCACGCTCGCCCGCCTCATCCTCACTCGCCGGCACCTTCTCCAATGGACGACGGCGGCGCATTACACGGACGGACGGAGCGGCAGCGCCGCTGACCATTGGGGATCCATGGCCACGGCGCCGCTCTTGGCCGCTAGTGCGCTGACCGTGGTCTTCCTTCTCGATCCCGCGGCCTTCGACGCGGCGGCCGGGGCGGCGGCCCTCTGGATCGTCTCACCCCAAATCGCCGCTTACCTGAGCCGACCAGGTCGCCGAACTCGGCGCAGGGAGCTCACGCCGGATGACGAGCGCCTCCTGCGTCTCGTTGCCCTCCGCACGTGGCTGTTCTTCGAGAGGCTCCTGACTTCCGACGACCACTGGCTGCCTCCCGACAACTACCAGGAGGGACGGGAGGGAACGGTGGCGCGGCGGACATCGCCGACCAACATGGGGATGATGCTGACGGCAACCCTGTCCGCCTACGACCTTGGCTACATAGGTCCCCTCGAGCTGGAGGCGTTCAGCCTGAACGCGCTGGAGTCGATGCGCCGGCTCGAGCGACACCGCGGGCACTTCCTCAACTGGTACTCAACCGAGGATCTGCGCCCCCTCGATCCCCGCTACGTCTCTACGGTCGACAGCGGGAACCTGGCCGTCGCCCTTCTCACGCTCGGGCAGGGGATCGCCGAGGTGATTCACTCTCCCGTGTATCGGCCGGCTCTGGGACAGGGGCTGCGCGACACCCTGGAGAGTGCGGCCGAAGTCCTGGCGTGTGTTCGCGAGCCCGAGCTCCGGCGGGAGGCGGCGACGATAGAGCGAACGCTGGCCGGTCTGAGAGGCCGTCTCAAGGAGGTGGCCGGACGACCAGTCGAGTGCGCAGCCCTGCTGAGGCATGCCCGCGAGGAGTGGCTCGCGGAGCTTGACGCCGGCGTGGCGGCCCTCGGTGAGGCCGCCTTCGGCATCCAGCAGGCCGAGCTGCTCCACGACCTCCGGGTATGGACTCGAAAGATCCACCAGCACGTGGAAATGCTCCGCCGCCTGTACAGGACGCTGGCGCCATGGCTGGAGCTGCTCGCCGACCCACCGCTCCTGTACAAGAACGCGCCGGCGAGATCGCCGCTGGAGCGTGCCTGGCGGGAGTTGGAGGCGGAGTTGTCCTCTCCGGTCGCGCCTGTCCAGCTCCCGCAGACCGCGGCGCAGGCGCGGGGCCTGCTCGAGCGCACGGAGGTCGAGCTCGGCGACCGTGGTGCTGAGGATGAGCGGGTGGCAGCGAGGGAATGGAACGCGAGACTGGAGGCGGGATTAGACGCCGCGGAAACGGCTGGCGGGCGCCTCGTTCATGGCCTTCGGACCGTGTCGGACACCGTGACTCAGATCGTCGGCGAGATGGACTTCGGGTTCCTGTTCGACAGCAACCGGGGCCTCTTCCACATCGGCTTCAACGCCTCGACGGAAGAGATCGACCCCAACTACTATGACCTCCTGGCGTCCGAGGCTCGCCTGGCAAGCTACCTGGCCATCGCCAGCGGGGACGCCCCGCAAGACCACTGGCTCCGGCTTGGTCGGCCGTTCGCGCGGGTTGGGGAGCAGCGCGTTCTCCTATCGTGGGGAGCGACGATGTTCGAGTACTTGCTCCCCAACCTGTTCCTCAAGCTACCGTCGCATTCCCTCCTCGACCTCAGCTGCCGGGCGGCGGTGAGGCGGCAGATCCGATACGCGCGCCGGCGCGGGATCCCGTGGGGCGTTTCAGAGTCAGGCTATCACCAGGTTGGCAGCGACGCGAGCTATCAGTACCGGGCCTTCGGGGTGCCCGATCTGGGCCTGAGACGCGGCATCGGCGAGCGGGTAGTAATCGCTCCGTACGCCTGCGTCCTGGCGCTTTCCCTGACTCCGCCCCAGGTGCTGCGCAATCTTCGGCGCCTCGTTCGCATGGGGCTGCTGGGGTCTCTGGGGCTCTACGAGGCGCTCGATTTCGGCCCGGCGGCCCGGATGGATCCAAAGCGGCCGAAGTTGGTCCGCTCCTACATGGCGCACCACCAGGGCATGATCCTGCTCGCAATCGGGAACTACCTGTCCCGGCGTGGGATGGTGGCGCGGTTCCACGCAGACCCGAAGATCACCGCGATCGAGTACCTGCTGCACGAGAGGATCCCGTGGCGCGTTCCGGTCCGGGAGGCTTGGACCGATCGTCGGCTTACCGTCGCGGAGGTCGCTCCGGCTCCTCCGGCACTCCGTTCGTGGCCGTCGTCGCTGGCTTCTCCCGTCCCCGAGACCCAGCTGCTGAGTAACGAGAGCTACTCGGTGCTGGTGAAGAACACGGGCGCCGGCGGAAGCTATTGGAAGGGGCTGGCGCTGACGCGATGGGATCCTGACCCGACGCTCGATGAGGGAGGCACTTTCGTTTACGTGCAGGACACGGACTCCGGAGAGTTATGGTCGGCCGGGCTCGCCCCGACCGGCGAGCAGCCCGACACCATGCGCGTGGAGTTCGCTCCACACATGGTGGAGTTCCGCAGGCACGATCGGGGGATCGCTCTCAGGATGCGGGTGGGCGTCCCTTCCGACGACGACGTGGAAATCAGGTACGTCGCGCTGACGAACGAGACGGCCGCCCCGGTGCGGCTCGCTTTGACCAGCTACGGGGAGGTCGTCCTCGCACGGGCTGACGACTACCGCCGCCATCCAGCGTACAGCAAGCTTTTCGTCCAGAGCGCATACGAGGAGGATCTGGCCACGTTGCTCTTCTGGCGCCGCCCCCGATCGGCGGAGGAGAAACCGGCCGTTCTAGCGCATACGCTCGTGCTCCCGGAATACGGGAAGCCGCCGAGGCTGAGCTTCGAGACGGATCGACACCGCTTTCTGGGTCGCACGGAGTCCGATCGCAGTCCTATCGCTCTCCGTGAGGGAGGGCGCGAGTTATCCGGAACCGCGGGGGCGACCCTCGACCCGATCTTCGCGCTGAGCTGCCAGTTCGAGCTCAGGCCGCGCGAGACACGGGAGCTCGCCTTCCTCACCGCGGCTGGCGAGTCACGGCACAGAGTTCTCACGGCTCTCGACTTCTATCGGTCGTTCGGGCGGATCACCTCCGCCTTCGAGCTCTCCCGCCAAGGGGTCGAACACTCACTCTACGATCTTGGGATAGAGCCACGGGAGATGCCTGGTCTCCAGTCGCTCCTCTCCCTCCTGCTGCACTCTTCGCCGGCCCTCCGCACCAGTCCGGCCATGTTGGAGCGCAACGAGCGCTCCCAACCGGCGCTCTGGAAGCACGGCATCTCCGGCGACCATCCCATCCTCCTTGTGAAGATCAGAAGCATCGAAGAGATCTCCATAATCCGGGATGTGCTCCGGGCACACCTCTATTGGCGCGCGAGGGGAGTAGCCGTGGACCTGGTCATCCTGGACCTGGAATCGGGCGGCTATGCGCACCCCCTGCGCGACCGCCTGCGGGCTGCCATCGAGGAGGCCGGCGGCCCGGACTGGCTCGACAGGGCCGGGGGGGTCCATGTCGTGGGGCTCGAAGGGTGCGACCACCATGACCAGGTACTGCTGGAGAGCACCGCCAGCGTCGTCCTGCGGGGAGATCAAGGCAGTCTGCGGGAGCAGCTGCGGCGGGTGCGTCGGCCCCGTACCCGCCTTCCGGCGTTTGTGCCCGTTCCTCACGCTCCGCTCACCGTCGAGCCTACTCCTGGCCTCGAGCCGCGCGCCGGCCTCCTCTTCTTCAATGGTATAGGTGGCTTCAGCCCGGACGGAAGGGAGTACGTGATACGGGTTGGGCCGCAATCCCGAACGCCAGCCCCATGGGTGAACGTGATCGCTAACGCGGCGTTCGGATGCCAGGTGTCGGAAACGGGCCTCGGGTGCACCTGGTCGATGCACAGCGCCGAGAACCGGCTCACCCCGTGGCGGAACGACCCTGTGACCGACCGGCCCGCCGAGGCGGTATACCTGCGGGACGAGGAGACTGCCGCGATTTGGTCGCCTACGCCGCTCCCGGGGGGCGCAGACGGGGAATACGAGGTCGTCCACGGGGCGGGCTATTCGGTCTTCCGGCACAACAGCCGCGGCCTCCTTCAGCGCCTGACGATATTCTGTCCTCCGGACGCCCCGATGAAGATCGTCAGACTCCGCCTCACCAACTGCTGGCAGCGCCAGCGGCGGATCACCGCCACGTATTTTGCGGAATGGGTCCTCGGGGCGAGCCGCGCCAGGAGCGGACATCATGTCATCCCAGCCTACGATCCGCGGGAATGGGCTCTTCTGGCCCGCAATCCATTCCACGAGGGGTTCGCCCGGCGGACCGCGTTCCTCGGGGCGAGCGAGCCACCCCACGGGCTGACGACCGACCGCACGGAGTTCCTCGGCGAACGGGGGGACTATTCCTGTCCGGCCGCGCTTGAACGTATCGGTCTCTCCGACACGGTCAGAGCCGGGGCGGATCCGTGCGCCGCCTATCAGGTCCACCTCGATCTGGGCCCGGGGGAGACGCGGGAGATGCACTTCATCCTCGGGCAGGAGGACGACCGGGAGCGGGCGGGGGCGCGGGTGCGCGAGTACCGGAGCCCCGCGGCGGTCGAGGCGGCCTGGAGACGACTCGCGGAGTTCTGGGACAGCCTCCTGGGCTCGCTGACCGTGGAGACACCTGATCCCGCTATGAACGTGGCCCTCAACCGATGGTTCCTCTATCAGACGCTGGTGTGCCGGTTGTGGGCGCGCACGGCTCTCTACCAGTCAAGCGGCGCCTTCGGCTTCCGGGACCAGCTCCAGGACTCGATGGCCCTCTTCGGCGCTGCCCCGCACCTGGCCCGCGAGCACATCCTGGAGGCGGCCGGCCGGCAGTTCCTGGAGGGGGACGTCCTGCACTGGTGGCAGCCCGGCACGACCTCCGGGGTCCGAACCCACTGCTCTGACGACCTTCTTTGGCTCCCATACGTGGCCGCGGAGTACGTACGCCGAACCGGCGACGTCTCGATCCTGGACGAGGTTGTCCCGTACCTGCGGGGTCCGCCTCTCAAGCCGGACGAGACCGAACGTTACGGGCGTTTCGAGATCGCGGCGCGCATGGAGCCGCTCTACGATCACTGTGCCCGGGCGATCGAGAGAGGTGCCACGCAGGGCCCCCACGGCTTGCCGCTTATAGGTAGCTGCGACTGGAACGACGGAATGAACCGTGTCGGTTTGGAAGGCAGTGGGGAGAGCGTGTGGCTGGGCTGGTTCCTGTTCACGGTCCTTCGTTGCTTCGGCGAGCTCGCGCGGGAGCGCAGGGATGCTACGCGCGTGTGCATGTGCGACGAGCTGGCGGAGGAGTACCGGAGGCGGATTGAGGAGGGAGCCTGGGACGGCGAATGGTACCTGCGTGCCTTCTACGACGACGGGACTCCGATCGGGTCCGCAGCGGATCGGGAGGCACGGATCGACGCGATCAGCCAGGCGTGGGCCGTTCTCTCAGGAGCCGCGCCGCACGAACGGGCCAAACAGGCTCTCGACTCCGCCAGCCGAGCCCTGATTCGGGACGAGGAGCGCTTGATACTCCTTATCGACCCACCGTTCGACCAAACGGAGCTGGACCCGGGATACATCAAGGGCTACCCACCGGGAGTGCGCGAGAACGGCGGGCAGTACACACACGCAGCGGTCTGGGTGGCCTGGGCGTTCGCCGCCCGAGGGGAGGGAGAGCGGGCTCTGCAGCTCTTCGACTACCTGAACCCGATCCTGCGAACGATCACGCCCGAGGAGGTCCAGACGTACCGCGTCGAGCCGTACGTGGCAGCGGCGGACATCTACAGCGTGCCACCCCTGGTGGGCCGGGGGGGCTGGACCTGGTATACCGGCTCTTCGGCCTGGCTCTACCGGCTGGGCACTGAGGCGATCCTCGGCCTGCGGCGCGAGGGGAATCTCCTGCGAGTGGAGCCGTGCATCCCACCGGCCTGGCCGGGATACGAGGCTCGGCTCCAGGTCGGCAGTGCGACCTACCGGATCCGGGTCGACAACTCCGGAGGAACAGGGCGCGGAGTCCAGCGGATCGTTCTCGACGGCGAGGAGATCACGGCGGAAGGAATCCCCGCCATCGACGACCATAAGACGCACGAAGCCGTCGTGACGCTCGGGGTCGGTTCAGCCTAAGCACTCGGATGACTTCTCGCAGCTGACCGATATCCCGCCCGAGGTGGCCGCAGACGTATGCGGAGCCCACCTGACACCGGTGTCAGACGTGCGGCCTCCCCTTTTTGTCACTGTTACTGTCACTGATGGCACACCGATGAAAAGCGGCCCTGCCGTAAATATCGACAGGACCGTCTCTTACCAAGTCGGGGCGGCGAGATTCGAACTCGCGACCTCCTGAACCCCATTCGCCTAGCGGTGCGTGCACTCACCTGCATACAGTTGCACTCACGCACATTTCCGCGATTTCACTTTCGCTCAGTTGCGCTCATTCCTCCTCATTTCGTTACAGCTACGGTTACAGCTCGCCCGTCCGGTCTTGACAGGGACGACTTGTCTATCGTGAGTGGGATGTGGACCTGCGTCGACGCCGCGGCCACCGCCACGCCAAGTCAGTGAGTATTAGGAGTTCTATGGAGGGAATAAAGGCTGTTCTCACCCGGCGACCAGGAGGAACCAATGCCGATGGTCCTGATATCCCCCCCGTTCACGCAGGAGCAGTATGAGGAAACCGTCCGGAAGTTGACAGGCGGCAGGAGCCAACTGGAATCTCCAGCCGACTGGCCCGTAGAGGGGTTGCTCGCGCACATCGCGGGACAGGGTGAGGGCACTTTTCGCGTCATCGACGTCTGGGAGTCCGAGGAGGCCCTCAACCGTTTCGCCGAGATCATCGTCCCGATCCTTCGCGAGGCCGGCGTCGAGGGCGACCCGGAGGTGTACCCGGCACTCACATACGTGTCCGCCTAAGGCGCGGAGCCCCCGCTCCAACTCGACTGGCCCGGACTGCCTCTAGACGGACACCAAGATGCACGAAAGCCCGTCTTCACGCCGTCGCAAGAAGCTCGAGAAAGCGGCGCTGGCCAATCAGAGAAGAGATCTCAGATGACACAGGCTGCCAAATTGTGCGTTCGCTGCGGCAAGGAAATCGCCAGGCAAACGGACACAGGAGTGCCCACCTGCGAGAACTGTGAGAAACTGCTCCAGGCGAGCTTTCAGGCCAAGAGTGAGAACGTACTGAGCTGTCCCGTTCACTCGGTCGGGATGACGAAGGAGATTGTCCTCAACATCGTCGTCGATCGCTGCCCATCCTGTGACGGCATTTGGCTGGATGGGGGCGAGCTGGACCTCCTGAAGACGGCGATCAAGGCCGGCATGCCTGACGACTTCGCCCGAGCGATGCTTCTCCCCTGGTAGCGAGATTCGCTGTCGTCGTTCGGACCCTTGCCGCAGGCAAAGTACTCGCGACCTCCTGCTGTCGACCCGCGTCAGCGGTGAGACCCTGAGCAGGCGCAGCCTGCGAACCTGTCACGACCGGAGGGAGTGACCTTCGAGCCTGCGGAGCAGGCGAGACAACCCATGCCGGATCTATGCGCTCATACACGCTGTTGGGCACTGGTTTATGCGGGTATCGGGGCGGGTGACGCTGGCCAGCAGCAGCCCGAAACGGTGGGCGCTGTCACTGACGCTGACACTGTTCGGCTTGACTGCACTACAGACCCTCGTTCCCGCCCATGGCCGAGGGACCGGGCATGGCCCTGTGACTTGACCTCATAGAGCAAGCGCCCGGAGGCGCTCCTTGGGCGTGCCAGGTTCCATACTCCCGGCTATTCTAGATGGTAACCCCCCAGCCCAACCGCGCCTCGTCGAGCCGCGCGAGTATGGGGATCCTCAACGCTTCACGTAGCGAGATACAACGATGAAGTGCACCGGACGCCGACTTCCCTTCGTTGCGAGTTGCCTAGCGCTGGCACTCTTCCCGCACGGCCAGGTCCTCGGACAGGGAACCACGGATCAGCAAGCTCCCTCCGTTACGTTCGGTATCTTCCTCGACGGCGAGAGCGAACGCTACGAGGCCTTCAGCGAGAGCGTCAAGGAGCAGATCGAGGAGTTGCTCTCGACTGACTTTGAGGTGCGTTTCCCGCCGGACAAACGAATCGCCGCGGACTGGAC
>JBDHFS010000032.1:0-18236 GCA_039590285.1 Gemmatimonadota bacterium | reverse complement strand
GAACGGTGGGGCTACTCGAACGCGCACGTGACGATCGACAACTCGGAGTGGCTTCTCGCCCGGGCGTATGACATCGCCATGCAGGCGGGCGACGAGGACGAAGCAGCGGCCGTGGTCGAGGCGTACGTGGTCCACCTGCGGGATGCCGCCGCCCACTTCCGGACGGCGGCGCGGGCGAAGTTCGGCCGTGAAGTGGACCACGTCCTCCTGCTCCACGCCAACGCGATCGCCTCGCGCCACATCGGCGACGTGCTGGACGTGCTGGAAGCGGATGGTTTCGAGGTCGCCTCCCTCGAGGACGTGCTGGCCGACCCGATCTACGCGCGGACGGACCAGTACGTCGGCCGCACCGGGCTCTCGTGGATCTACCGCGCGGCCCCGCTCAGTCCGGAGGACCCGTGGGATGACATCGCCGAGGCCGAGCTGGGCTCACGCTTCCGCTGGCGCTGAGCTGCGCTATGGCTACTCCCGCGACGCGACTTCCACCGCCCGCCTCCACACCGCGTCGAACATCTCCCGCGTCAGACGGCCAGTGAACGTGTTCTGCTGGCTCGGATGGTAGGAGCCGATCAACGTGAGCGGGGGACGGTCCACCGCGGGCTGCGAGCCGGAAGCCGCGATCGCGACCTCGGCTCCGTGCCCGAACCCGGGCTTCGGCGTGGGAACGTCGTGGTCCAGGCCCCGGAGGACGCGCAGCGTCTCGCTCCACGCGATGCCGCCCAGGGCCACCACCACCGACACGCGGGCAAGCAGCGACAGCTCGCGCTCCAGGTACGGCCGGCAGGCCTCGCGCTCGGCCGCGGTCGGCTTGTTGGCGGGTGGAACGCACCGCACCACCGCCGTGAGCCAGGCGCCGGTCAGCTCCAGGCCATCGTCGCGCCGCACCGACTCGGCCCGCGTGGCCAGGCCCGCCCGGTGCAAGGCCCCGTACAGCCACTCGCCGGAGCGGTCGCCCGTGAACATGCGACCCGTCCGGTTGGCCCCGTGCGCTCCGGGGGCCAGGCCGACGATGAGGATCCGGGCGTTCGGGTCGCCGAAAGATGGGACGGGACGTCCCCAGTAGTCATCCTCGGCGTAAGCGGCCCGCTTCGTACGCGCGACTTCCTCCCGCCACTCCACCAAGCGGGGACACCGGTGGCAGGTGACGACCTCCGCGCACAGGCCGTCCAGGTCGGAGCGGCTTTCCGGATCGGACCGGAGCGAACTCACGCCAGCGGGAGATCCACGTCGAGCTGTTCCTTCGGCGTGGCCAGCACGACGGACGTGTTCGTGCCTTCGATCCCCGGCAAGCTCAGCATGCTCTTGATCTCACGGTTCATCTCCGCCTCGTCCTCGAAGCGGCCGATCACCATGACGTCGAACTCGCCCGTGATCTCGTAGACGTGCGTCAGGTGGGGGTGCTTGATGAGCGAGCGAATGATGTTCGCCAGCTCGTCGCCCCGGGCCTTGATCCGGGTGATGGCCACCAGGCCGAGACCTATCTCGCGGTAGTCGATCAGCGGCCGGTAGCCGCGTATGACGCCCCGGTCCTCCAGGTCGTTCAGCCGGTGGCCGACCGTACTGGCCGCCACGCCCAGCTCTTCCGCCAGCTGCCGGTTCGATCGGCGGGCGTCCCTCTGGAGCGCCCGGATCAGCCGTACGTCGAGATCACGATAGGTCACGAGTAGCCCTCCGCCTTGATCTGAAGCTCGGGGTCCGCGGCGGGCGCGGCCCCGGGTGGATCCCCCGTTTCGTACAGGCGCCGATCGTGCCGGCGATTGGCGCCCGCCGGATACCGCCAGTAGCGCCATGGTTGTGACAGCAGATGCTTCGCGGTCAGGTGCGCGAACAGCTCCGGCACATCCTCGAGAAGATCCACGCCGCGACGAACCTGCACCCGATCGAGCGCGCGGAGCGCCGTGTCCACCTCGTCGTCCCGCGCGTGCTTCCACAGGCCTTTGACCACGTGTCCGACGGATCGAGTCGGGACGCGCCCCTCCTCGGGAAGGAAGGACACGATGCGGAAGAAGGGAGCGTGAAAGGCCACGTCGGCGTCCACCTCGAGGAGCCACGTACCGGGCTCGCCGGCTTGGGCGGCAGCGATCGCCTCGTCGGCGCATCGCCTGATGGATTCCTCTCCACCCAGCTTCTCGTATGGGATCCACAGCTCGCGGTAGTGGGAGTCGGTCACCACCCACTCGAGGGCGCCCGCGGTGCTGCCATCCGCCCGAATCCACAGCTCCACCCTCTCCCAGTCCTTCTCCCAGAACTTGTTGACTTCCCCCGGAGTGAGCATCAGGTAGCGCCACACCCAGTACACCGAGCCCTCGAGCCACCACGGGGCGTCGCCGTCGCGCCGGTACGGCCGGCCGGGGCCCTCCTTGAGGTACAGCATCAGCACGGGAGGGACCGGCCGGGGGAGGAAGAACCAGTCGATCACCAGGTAAAGCGCGAACAGGGCGCCCAGCGCCAGGAAGAACGGAGTCCAGTCACCCGCGACGGCCGGCCCGGTCACACGCATGAGGTAGGACCCGATGAGCACCGGAAGCGCTCCGAGTATGGACGTGATCCAGTCCCGGTAAAGGGCGTACAGAAGCAGCGTCAGAAGGGGGAATCCGAGCAGAGTGAGGTGGTTCCCGAACTCGTCCAGCACTCCGGCGGCCTGGAGCACCGGCGCGAGAATGCCGACCAGCAGTATGGCCGTGATAGCCGCCAGCGGGAGCTTGTAGGCGGCGTAGAAGCTGCTGGCGAACCCGGGCACCAGGTACGGGTCCAGGATGTCGTCCGCCAGTCGCAGGTCATCCTTCCCGACCCGCACCCGACCGGTGCCGGCCGGCTCCATCTCCAGGCGAAGGTTCGCCAGGCTGTCCCTTATCTCCTCGCCGACGCGTTTCTTGTAGGCGATCCGGTACTTTCCCATGCGTCGGAAGGCGCGAAACGGAATCAGGAACGGACCGATCAGAAACAGAAGCATGTAGTATCGAAGACGCGGCACCTCGAGATCGGGGCGGTCCAGTCCCGCCCGGAACACCGAGCGGTCAACGAGTCCCAGACGCTCGTGGTCGGCCGGCACGGCGTCCGCGAAGCGCAGAACGCCAGCCCAGTAGTCCGTAAACAGCAACGGGCCCCTTATCAGGTCCTGTCGGAGGAGCCATGCGACCAGCGAGGCGGCAGGCCGGGAGCGCTCTTCGGTGCCGGTCATGTTCTGTGGTCGGGAGCGGGTCGCGCCATGTGCCTGTTTCCGGACGTGCGTTGTGTCAGCGTTGCGCTGCTCTCAGATTTGACGCCGAGCAGGACCGTAAAATCGATCATCTGAGCGAAAAACGCGAGTCCCCATGAACCGGATCCCCCCCATCGGCCTTCTGACCTGCCTGCTGGCCCTCGGCGTCGCACCACGGTCCCCCGCGCAGGAGGCTGGTCCCGGGGCCCAGGAGGCGCCGGCCGTGGCGGACTCAGCCGCGAACTCGGGAACCGACTGGTTTCCTGGCTCGTTCGTCGTGGCGCCGTTTCGGGCCGTACCCCTGGAGGTGCAGCTCGGTGGCGGCCTCATCCTGACGGAGCGCGACATAGAGGACAGCATCGAAGGCCGGAACCTGGAGGCGCAGGTGGCCGTGGGCGTCCGCATTCCGGTCGTCCGCTTTCAGGCGGAGGGCCCCAAACGACCGGCCATCGACCTCGGACTCGAGGTGGGAGTCTTCTCCCGCTTCTTCATGGAGTCGATCGAGAAGGAGCAGATCAGCTCCGACTTCCGGGTCGGCGTTCCGCTCGGTCTACAATACCGGATGTGGGATTTCCGCCTGACGCTGCTGCACGTGAGCTCCCACCTCGGAGACGATTACGTGGACGACAACCCGCAGCCCATCTTCCAGAGCTCGCGGGAGGGCTTCGAGCTCATGGTGGGCGTGCGCCCGGGCTCGTGCCTGCGTCTGTACGTGGGAGGCGACCTCAACCTCGGGCGCAGCGAAGATTTCACCGGTACCGGCGAGCCGGATGATCCGTTCGTGATCTTCACCACGGTCGAGAAGTGGGCGTTCCGGTTCGGTGCCGAGTGGGATCCGACGCAATGGGGGAACAAGCGAATCGGTCCGTTCGCGGCTGCGAACTTCGAGACCAACGAGTTCACCGAGCGCCTGGCCTCGTTCGTGAAGGCGGGCGCGGCTTTCCGCATCAAGTCGGTGCGGCTGCTGCTCGACGTGCAGTTCCACGACGGGCCGTCGCCCATCGGGCAGTCCCGCACCGTGGACGAGAGCTGGTACGGCGCCAACCTGACCGTGGAGCTGTAGAAGACGCCGCACGGGACCAGGGCAGGATCGCAAGGAGGGGCACATGACGGAGCGAGCAGAGCGAATCAGCGGGACCGGGTCCCTGGAGGCCCGGATCGCCCGGCTGGAGCGTGCGGGTCGGAGGGACCGGAAACTGGGGATTGCCGGGCTGGTGACGGCGGGCGTGGTCGTCATGGCAGCGTGGTCGCCGCTCGGTCCCCAGGACACTCGGCGCGTGGTGCAGATCGCGGCGGGAGCCAATCACACCTGTGCCCGCTACTCAGACGGCACCGTCTACTGCTGGGGGTCCAACGAGTACGGACAGCTCGGCACGGGGACGACGCGGTTCAACGACCCGACAGGACGCGGACGCTGCCTGTCGCCCGACATCCAGCCGGGTACCTATGCGCCGGCCGAGAGCAGCCCCATGATCGACTGCTCCTCGCGGCCGGCCAAGGTGCTGCTGCCGTAAAGGGGAGCGGCCGGAAGGGGCTGACGGAAGCCGGTTACGCCCTGGCGTGTGGCGAACGCCCGGGTGGCCGACGCCGTCAGTTGCGGGTCAGGATCTCCTCGAACAGCGCGATCGCCTTTGGGTCGCCTGTCTGGCCCAGCCAGAACAGCGAGGCCTCGACGAGCTCCGGGTCGTCACTCTCGCGCGCCACGCTCAGCAGGACGTCGACCCCGGCTCCGTTCGGCAGCTGCGAAAGCCCGAACAGCGCCGCCTGTCTGACGTCGCTGTCCCCGTCGCCGCGGGCGATACTCTCCAGGCTCTCTGTCGCCCGGTCCCCCGCGTGCTGCGACAGCCAGAATATGGCGGCCTCCCGCGTCCCGCTGTCGAGGCCATCATCGCGCGCGATCTCCAGCAGCTCCGGCCAGATCACGACGCTGTCGGCCAGCGCCGCGGCCCCGATGGCATCCCCGGCCACGTCCTCATCGGCCCGGCCCGCCAGCGACACGAGGTAGTCCGCCGCCTCCGCCACCCCGACCGGGCCCAGGTCCGTTCGGGCGTCCGCACGCGAGCCGCGGGTCTGTCCGGCCCACATGTCGAGGTCGACCGGGCGGCCGCCTCGCTTCTCGACCTCCACCCACACCGGGCCGTGGTGACAACCGTGGTCCGGTTCGTCTTCGCCGTGGATCGTGACGTGGAGACTGCCTCCATCGCCACAGACGCCTTCCCGCGCGGCGAAGTGGAATCGCACGCTTCCGTCAGGGGCCGCCTCGATCTTCCGTTCGAGATCACGCGTCTCCTGCACATCGGCGGCGGCAACCGGCGTCCGATCGTCGAGCGCTCCTCCGGCCGTCGTCGCAGGCGCCATCGAAAAGGCGACGGCGCCCGAAAGCGCCGCCGCCAGGCCCACACCGCCACCCATCAACCCCCTGCCTGTCATCATCATCACTCCGCACCCTTCCCGTTGGGGCCTACTGCTCCAGGATCTCGAGCAGCACGTCCTCCGCCCGCGGATCGCCGGACTGGCCGATCCAGAAAACGGCGTGCTGGCGCAGCTCGGGGTCTTCTTCGTTACGGGCGATGTCGAGCATCTTGTCGAACGCCGCCTCGCTGTCGACCTGGGTCAGCGTGAACAGGATGTGCTCCTTCATCTCGCTGTCGTCCGCCGTGTCGTACATCTGAGCCAACAGCGCGGCATCCACATTCCCGCTCTGGCCGGCCATGAAGAGGGCCATCTGTCGGACCTCGTCGTCCTCGTTCGGGTCGCTGAAGACCGCCAGCAGCCAGTCGCCGTCCACCGCGTCCGGCATCTGCGTCAGGGCGAACAGGATCTGGTCCCGCACCTCCGGATCGTCGGTCTGGCTGAACAACTGCTTCAGGAGCTGCGCGTTCTCCGGCGACGGGTGCTGGGCGAGCCCGTGCACCGCCATGCCGCGCACCTCCGGATCCACATCCTCACGCGACGCGTAGTCTCTGAGGATCCGACCCGCCCGCGGATCGTCCGACTGGGCGAGGGCGAACACGGCCTGCCCCTTCAGGTCCTCATCGAGAGATGGGTCGTTGAGGATCTCGATCGTGGCGTCGATCGCTCGCGGGTCGTCGATCTGCGTGAGCCAGAAAGCCGCGTGCTCTCTTACGTCGGGATCCGGGTCGTTCCGTACCACGTCCAGCATCAGGTCCAGCGTCCCGTCGGACTCGTGCTGGCCGAGGATGAACACGGCCTGTCCGCGGAGCTCGGCGGTCTCGGGCGTGCGGTTCTGCAGCACCTTCGTGAGATACGGAATCGCCTTTTCCTCGTCCGCCTGGATCAGGGCGTGCAGCGCCATGGCCTTGATCTCGGCCTCATCCGTGGCCTGTTCCTGCATCTCATGCTCGCGCGCCAGTCTCTCGGCCGCCTGCGCATCGCCGCGCCGCGCCAGCTCGCCCTCGATCCGGACCATCAGTTCTTCGGCGTCACCCCGCGAGGCCGCGTCCGGATACCGGGCCATCTGCTCGTCGAGCTTGCGGTAGGCCTGGTCGTAGTTGCTGCGGCCGCCGATCCGGTAGAAGGCCAGCGCCTGGTAGTAGAGCGCCTCGGCCGAGTATTCGGGCTCCTCATCGAGCGACTGCTCGAACAACTCGATGGCTCGCCGATACTGCGACTCGTTCAGCGCCCGACGGGCCTGCCTGTAGATGGTGTCAGCCAGGGCCGCGGCCTGGAACGCGTAGGCCGCCACGTCGTACTGCGCGGTCGCGGCCATTGCCTGTGCGCTGGCCAGCGTCGCCTGCGCCGACAGCGCTACGGCCTGCGCGTACATGTCCTCGGCCATCCGCATCTCGTCGTCCTGCCCGTTCGCGCGTCCCGGCAACAGCAGGACCGACAGGCAGAGCAGAGCTCCCGTACCCTTCATCATCCTCTTGGACATTGCTCGTCTCCTCTCCCGTTATCCTTCTACAGCCCCACCGTCGCCGGACCCGTGGCCTTCGCGGCCCTGAGCCGGAACAGCAGCTGACTGGACTCCAATCCTTCGTCGATGATCTCCACCTCGGCCGGATCCCCCCCGCGCAACTGGACGATCTGCGCCAGCACCAGTTCCAGGTCGCTCAGCAGTATCCGGAGCTCCGGGTCGCCCCCTGCGGGCGAGTCCAGCAGGAGGCGCGTGTCCGTGAGCAGGCGCTTCGCCCATGGGCCCAGCTCTTCGTCGAGCTGGTCCGCGCGGGCATCCACCCGGAACATCGTGAGGAAGCTCTCGGTGCGAGTGAGGTGCCTGGCGGCCGCGACCCGATAGGATCGAGGCACCGTGGTCCCCTTCGCGGCGCCTGGAGCGCCGCCGTCGGTGCCGGCCACGGCGGCAGGCACGTCCGTTCCGCCGTCCGCCACCGCCACGCCGTCTTCGGGACCGCCGCCCAGAGAACCTCTCCCGAGCGCCACGCCGATCACGAGCGCGGCCGCCACGGCCGCCCACCAGGGCTTGGGCCGGAAGCGCCGCATCGGAATCACGTCGGCGCCACGGGAATCGTCGGCGCTCGAGCCCCGGCCCGGTGCGGCGGCCCTCGCCGCCCGGATCACGGACCACATCTCGTCGCGCGGAGTCTCGGGCGGCTGGTTGTACGTCTTCCGCGCCGCCTCAGCCACGCCCGCGTCGAAGCGGTCCGTCTCGTTCTCGCCGAGGTCGTTGTTGTTCTGATTCTGGTCGTTCATGCCACCACTTCCTCCGCGAAGTCCGCCAGCTCCACGCGAAGCTTCGCCCTGGCCCGGGACAGCTGGGCCTTCGACGTGCCGGCCGCCACACCCAGGGCCCCGGCGATCTCGTCGTGCGTGTAGCCCTCGATGTCATGCATCACGAAGACGGTCCGGTATCCGTCGGGCAGGCCTTCGATCGCCTGCTTCAGTCGATCGCTGAGATCCGGCTCCGCCCGGCTCGCCTGTCCGGCGACCTTGCGTGCCTCCTCCAGCTCGTATTCCGACGTCCGGAACTTCTTCACTTTCCTCAACCCGTTCAGGACCACCGAGGTCGTCACCGTGTGCAGCCACGTCGAGAGCGAGGCGTCGCCCCGGAATGTGTGCAGCCTGCTGAAGGCGCGTATGAAGGCGTCCTGCGTGAAATCCTGGGCCAGCGCGTCGTCGCCGGTCATGCGGAACGCGAGTCGGTAGACCCGGTCCACGTGGGCATCGTACAGGGCGCGCTCGGCCGCGGGGTCTCCCGCCCGGACTCGCTCCAGAAGCTGTGTCTCGTCCACTCGCTCGAGCTCTTCCTGTCGTCGCCCTTCAGGTTCTTCGCCGGGACCTTTCCGGCGCCTTCAACCCGTCGGACACGACTTCGTTGGAAACCGTTGCGTGAATCGGCTTGCGCTCCATCCCGGATCGGCTCACCCTGGAGTCATGAATACGATCACAGCGTACCTCGCGGGGGAGATTCACAGCGACTGGCGCGAGCGACTCGTCGTCATGTGCGCCGATCGGGAGCTCCCGATCGACTTCGTCGGACCCCAGTTCGTACACGACCGCTCCGATTCGGTGGGTGAGGACATCCTGGGCCCCCGGCCCGACGAGCGCTACCGCGACCTGGAAGGTGGGCGCGCCAACTCGCTCCGGACGCGCGTATGGATACAGCGGGCGGACGTGGTCGTCGCGTTCTTCGGCGAGAAGTATCGCCAGTGGAACACGGCCGCGGATGCCGGCGCGGCGCTGGCCCTGGGGACCCCGCTGCTCCTGGTGCGCCCGATGGAGCTGCGTCACGCTCTCAAGGAGCTGGACGCGGGTGCCTCCTTCACGGTGGAGAACCTGGACCAGGCCGTGGAGGCGCTCGCCTACATCTTCGAGTAGGCCGTCGAGCGCCGGGGCGCTCGCGGTGTTTGGCAGGAGTCTCCCGCGCGACCTAGTTTTGCCCGTCGCCGGTGAGTCCGGCGTTGCGGCTTCCCCTTCACGAACGGGTCCGATGAGCCTGATCCACGAACTCGAAGCACTCCAGGCCGAGCGGGGGCACCTGAGCAGGGACGACCTCCGGGAGCTGGCCGGCCGGCTGGCCGTGCCCCAGTACCGCCTGCAGGAGCTCGTCTCGTTCTACCCCCACTTTCGAACCGAGCCGGCGGCCCCGATGACGGTCTCGGTATGCCGGGACATGAGCTGCCACCTGGCCGGCGCCGAAGGGCTGGCGGGCCGTTTGAGCTCGTCCCTCGCCGACAGGAGCGACGTCCGGGTCGAGGAGGCGTCCTGCCTCGGCTGCTGCGAGCGGGCTCCGGGTGTGCGGGTCAACGGTGTTCCGGTGCGGGCCTCGGACGTGGACGCGCTGGTCGAAGTGATCCGCGACGGCGGCCCCGGGCGGGAGGTAAGGCTGCACCGGGCCTGGAAGACGGACCCGTACGGCGATGCCGAGAGCGCGTACGAAGGCATCCGGATGGCGCTCGCCCAGGCCGACCCGGATGAGGCGGCCACCCGGCTGATCGCGGAGCTGGAGAAGAGCGGACTGCGCGGAATGGGAGGGGCCGGCTTCCCCACCGGCTTCAAGTGGAAGCTGGTCCGCGGCGAGCAGGCGACCCCGAAGTACGTGGTGTGCAACGCCGACGAGAGCGAGCCAGGCACGTTCAAGGACCGGGTCATCCTGGAGGACCTTTCCTACCTGGTCATCGAAGGCATGATGCTGGCCGGCCTCGCGATCGGGGCCTCGCGCGGCATCGTGTACCTCAGGCACGAGTACGAGGACGCCCGGGCCGCCCTCGAGGAGGAGATATCGCGGGCCCGCGATATCGGGTGGCTGGGCGAAGACATCCTGGGCAGCGGTTTCGACTTCGACGTACAGGTGTTCATCTCGCCCGGCGGATATATCCTCGGCGAGGAGACGGCGCTCCTCGAGGCGCTGGAGGACCGACGGGGCGAGCCACGCAACAAGCCGCCGTTCCCCGGGCAGAAGGGCCTGTACGGCCTGCCCACCCTGATGAACAACGTGGAGACGTTCGCGCACGCCGCCGCCATCGGGTCGGAGGGCGCCGACTGGTGGATGGCGCACGGAGTGAACGGATGCGCAGGCCTCAAGTTCGTCGCGGTCTCGGGTCATGTGGAGAGGCCGGGCGTGTACGAGATCCCGATGGGAACGACGGTCGCCGAACTGATCGAAATGGCGGGCGGGGTGAGCGATGGCCGGACGCTCAAGGCGTTCGCCCCCGGTGGCGCATCGTCGCACTTCCTGCCGGCCGATCTCGTGGGCACGCCCATGGACTTCGCTGCCCTGGACGAAGCCGGCAGCATGATGGGCTCGGGCGCCCTGGTCGTGGTGGCCGAGGGAACGCCGCTGCTTCCGCTGGCCGCGAACATCGTGCGTTTCTTCCGCAACGAGTCCTGCGGCAAGTGCGTGCCGTGCCGCGACGGGACGCAAAAAGCGACGGCCATGCTGGAGGAGGCGGCCGCGACGGGCGAGGCCATCGACATGGACGTCATCGAGAAGCTCGACCTCCTGCTCACGGAAACATCGATCTGCGGCCTGGGCTACGTGGCTCTCAACCCGCTGACGTCTGTGACCAGGCACTGGCCCGAGGAAGTCCCGACGCGGGGGGGAGGGGATCGATGAGTATCGCCACGGAGACGATCCGCCTCACCATCGACGGACACGACGTCGAGGTCCCCGCCAGCTCCACGGTGTGGGAGGCGGCACGCGCCGCGGGAATCGAGATCCCGGTACTGTGTCACGATCCCCGGCTCCCGCCGGTAGGGGTGTGCCGGGTATGCCTGGTGGACGTGGGCGAGAAGAAGCTCGCCGCCTCCTGTGTGCGCGAGGCTTCCGACGGGATGACCGTGACCACCCGCAACGAGAAGATCGACGCCTGCCGCCGGGGGCTGACGGAGCTTCTGCTGTCGGACTACCCGGCGGACACGGAGTCCGGCTCCAAGACCGGCTCCGACGAGCTGGTGGCCCTGGCGCTGGAGTACGGCGTCGAATGGCCCACGGTATCCCGAAGCGAGAACGGCGACCGCACCAACCCCGTGGCGGGCATCCCCGCGGGCAACGGTCGCCCGATCGACGCCTCCTCGCCGGTGATACGGGTGGACCACCAGTCGTGCATCCTGTGCGACCGGTGCATCCGGGCGTGCGATGACGTGCAGGTAAACGCGGTGATCGGTCGCTCCGGCAAGGGCTACGACACCCGAATCGGGTTCGATCTCGACGACCCGATGGGCGCCAGCACGTGTGTCTCGTGCGGCGAGTGCGAGAAGGTGTGCCCGACGGGCGCTCTCTCCCTGGTGCAGCTCGTCGATGGGTTGATGACGGAGGCGCCGAATCCGCGCACCGAGCTCACGCGGGTGGACTCGGTGTGTCCTTATTGTGGCGTGGGGTGCGCGATCACGTACCACGTGGACGAGGAGCAGAACCGCGTGGTGTACGCCGACGGACGCGCGAGCCCGGTCAACGAAGAGCGCCTGTGCGTGAAGGGCCGCTACGGCTTCGACTACGCTCACCACGCGCAGCGCCTCACCGTGCCGCTCATCCGCAGGGACTCGGCGTATCCCAAGGGGCCGCTGTCCCCCGAGGTCGAGGAATCGGACCAGAGCCGGAGGCGCAGGCCGGGCGGCCTGGTGGACTACGAGCAGGTGCTGCCGCATTTCCGCGAGGCCACGTGGGATGAGGCGGTCGAGCTCGCCGGCCGCCGGTTGCGCGAGATCAAGGAGGAGCACGGCTCGAGCGCCATGGCCGGGTTCGGGAGCGCCAAGTGCAGCAACGAAGAGGCGTACCTGTTCCAGAAGCTGATTCGCGCCGGGTTCGGGACGAACAACATCGACCACTGCACCCGACTGTGCCATGCTTCGTCGGTTGCGGCCCTGCTCGAGACGATCGGCTCCGGCGCGGTCACGAACGTGTTCGGCGATGTAGGGAACGCCGAGGTGGCGCTCATCACGGGCTCCAACCCGACGGACAACCACCCGGTCGCCGCCACGTTCATGAAGCAGGCCGCGAAGGAGGGAAAGACCAGGATCATCGTGGTCGAGCCGCGTCGCATCGACATGGCCGATCACGCGGAGATGTTCATCCAGATCCGTTCCGGGACGGACGTGGCCTTCTACAACGCGGTGATGCACGTCCTGGTCGAAGAGGACCTGGTGGACCACGACTTCATCCGGAACCGCACCCGGGACTTCGAGTCGTTGAAGGACCTGGTGGCGAAGTACCCGCCGGAGCTGGCGGCAGAGATATGCGGAGTCCCGGTGGAAGACATCGTGCGCGTCGCGCGCCTGTTCGGTGAGGCCCGGACGGCGATGGTGTTCTGGGGCATGGGGATCGCCCAGAGCGTGCACGGAACCGACAACGCGCGCTGTCTCATCAGTCTGATGTTGATGACGGGCAACGTCGGGAAGCCAGGCACCGGCCTCCACCCGCTGCGCGGACAGAACAACGTGCAGGGAGCGTCGGACGCGGGCCTCATACCGATCATGTACCCGGACTACCAGAAGGTCGGCGACCCGGACGTGCGAGCGAAGTTCGAGGCCGCGTGGAACGCGGAGCTCGACCCGAATCCGGGGCTCACGGTCGTGGAGATCATGGGCCAGGCGCTCGAGGGCGGGATCAGGGGGATGTTCATGATGGGCGAGAATCCCTTCCTCTCGGACCCGAACCTCAACAAGGTGCGGAAGGCGCTCGCCAACCTGGACTTCCTCGTCGTCCAGGACATCTTCCTCACCGAGACGGCCGAGTTCGCGGACGTCATCCTTCCCGCCACGACGCACCTCGAGAAGGTGGGCACGTACACCAATACCGATCGGCGCGTGCAGGTGGGCCGAAAGGCGCTTCACCCGCCCGGTTCGGCCCGCGAGGATTGGAAGATCGTGTGTGGTCTGTCGACGGCGTTCGGTTACTCGATGAGCTACCGGTCCTCATCCGACGTGTTCGATGAGATGACGTCTCTCGCCCCGTCCTACGCCGGGCTGACGCATGAGAACCTGGGGCTCACGGGCAAGCTGTGGCCCTGCCCCGACCTCGAGACGGATGGCACGCAGGTGCTGTTCGGTGACGCGTTCCCGACGGCGGACGGCCTGGGACGGTTCGTGCCGGCCGAGTTCACGCCTGCCGCCGAGCCGCCTGACGAGGCGTATCCGTTCGTCCTGAATACCGGCCGGCTTCTCGAGCACTGGCACACCGGAACAATGACGCGCCGCTCGAGGGCGCTGCACGCGATCGCGCCGGACGCGAGGGTGGAGATCCACCCGGACGACATGGCGGGCCTGGGCACACGCGACGGCGGCAGGATTACCGTGGCCTCGCGGCGTGGCTCCATCACGCTCACGGCGCAGAGCTCGGACCGCCTCATCCCGGGTAGCATCTTCATTCCCTTCCACTTCCGCGAGGCGGCGGCCAACGTCCTCACGTACGACGCCCTGGATCCGTACGGGAAGATCCCCGGGTTCAAGTTCTGCGCGGTACGTATCGAAACGGCCGATTGACCCGATCTCTCCGGACCCGCAGAACACCACACGTGAGACAGGGTTGTTCTGCGCCCTCGGGTCTCATTCCCGAAGTGGGCAAGCGGGAATGGGAGCACGGGGGCTGAAGAACACGCGATCTGCAACGGAAACGGGGCCGCCGCCATGGTTTCGGCACGCCGGTCTCCGCCCGTCATCACCGCTCCGCGCGCTCGGAGCCGCCAACGAATTCTGCGTCATATCGACCCGATACTGCCCCGAACCCTTGCGGCGTGAGTCGATTGGTCCCAGATGGAACGATTAATGCGGCAGACGGTGGCGAGTTGAACTCTGCGTCGGGTGCCCGCGCAGACGAGCTTCGGATACCGAACGAGTGACGCTGAAGTGACTGTGTTCGTCTGCCGAACAGGGTCGTGCGCGGTGGCTGACGGAAGGGTCGGAACGGGAGAGTAGTGTGATGGGTGCCAGCCTGTCCGCGCGATGTTGCATATGGGCCCGAGGCGGGCCATGAGACGAGGCGCGGTTCTGAAGTGACAAATCTGGCAAGGATCATCGAGGAGAGGGTCGCCGCATCCCGCGACCCGGTGGAAGAGTTCGACCTGCGACCGCAGCGTGACGTAGTCAACCGGCGCGTGTGGCGTGAGCGGGTCCGTCGCGTCTTCCGCATCTCCACACTTCTCGCGGGCGAGGCTCTGGTGTGTGCGGTCGCCCTCATGGCGACCCTGCTACTCGCATCGGGCTTCGAGCGGGCCGGGGAGGCGTGGTTCGCCCTTCTTCCGATGGTCTTTCTGCTGGGCATCGGAAGCCAGGCGGCCGTAAGGACATACGGGCCGGCCAGCGAGCGAAGGTCGTACGCCAGGTCAGGCCTCGGCGCTGCGGCGAGCGTCGCGTGCCTGGGGCTCCTGAGCCTGTTCTATCCCGACTTCCGCCTGACGTTGAGGGAGTATTCTCTCCTGGCGATCCTGATGGGGGGCGGCTACGCCGCGGTGCGCATCGGCGTGGAGCAGCTCATCCGGGCCATCTACCGCAGGGAGATGGGCCGCCGGCCGACGATCATCATCGGCGATCACGAGGCGGCCCTGAGCATCCGGGTTCACCTGATCGTGAGCGACGATCGGCAGGCACGGGTAGTGGGTCACCTGGCACCCGACGCCTCTAAGGACCCGACCGCACTCGGAGGGCTGGACGCGCTTCGTGACCTGATAGAAGAACACGACATTCGCAGCGTGATCGTCTCGGCGCATCTCGACGCGGACAGGTTCCGCGAGGTCGTGCGCTGCTGTCTGCTTCACGGCGCCTCCGTGAGCGTGGTGCCGGCCGAGCTCCGATCGATCCCGTGCAAGTTCACCAGCCATCAGATCGCGGGCTGGCCGCTGATCGAGCTGGAGATGCCCCGACTGCACCTGCTGCAGGTGGTGCTCAAGCGCGTGGTGGACATCGTCGTCTCGGCGGTCGCCATCGTGCTCCTCGTACCGGTCGGACTGGCGATCACGCTTGCCATTCGGTACGAGTCGCCGGGACCCGCGATCTTTCGTCAGAAGCGTCTCGGACTGGGCGGCCAACCGTTCCGGATGTGGAAGTACCGAAGCATGGCCGTGAATGCGGAGGAGATCCTGAAGGCCGATCCGTTCATGTATCGGCGGTACGTGGAGAACGACTTCAAGCTGCCGCCGGATGAAGATCCCCGCGTCACGGGCATTGGCCGGTTCCTGCGCCACACGAGCCTCGACGAGCTGCCACAGCTGTTCAACGTCCTGCTGGGCGATATGTCTCTGGTCGGCCCGCGTCCCGTTGTGCCGGACGAGATCGGGCACTATGGAGAGGACGCCCGGGTTTTCCTGGCCGTGAAGCCGGGGCTGACGGGCCTGTGGCAGGTGAACGGCCGCAGCGATGTCGCGTACCCCGAGCGGGCTCAGCTGGATATCGACTACATCACGAACTGGAGCGTCGGGAAGGACATCGCGATTCTGGCCGGTACGGCGTCCTCGGTCCTCAGGCGTCGAGGGGCGTACTGAGGCGCGTGCAGAGCGGAGTCTTCAAGCGGCTTTGCCCGTACGTCCGGAGGGGTCGCATACCGGGCCTCTCTTCCATCGTCGTCGCACTCGCCGGCGGCCTTGCCCTGTCAGCATGTGAGCGGCCCACGGCACCCCTCCCGGATGGGGCGCCCAACGTGGTGCTCATCCTCGTGGACGACCTGCGCTGGGACGCCCTCGGAGCGCTCGGTTTGTCTCCGGTCCCGACGCCCAACATGGATCGACTCGCGGATGAGGGCATGCTCTTCGAGCAATCGTTCGTGGTTCAGTCCGTATGCTCGCCAAGCAGGGCGAGCATCTTCACGGGTCTCTACCCCCATGCGCACGAGGTCAGGACCAATCACGATGACTGGAACCAGGGCCAGAAGAACATCATGCGAGCCCTCGAGGGACGGGGTTACCGCATTGGCTACGTCGGCAAGTGGCACCTGGGCGGGATGACTCCGCCGGATTGGGCCGACAGGTGGGTCAGCTTCAGGGGGCAGGGGGAGTACATCGATCCGGTCCTCGATATCGATGGATCGAACGCGTGGTACAGGGGACACCTGACCGAAATCCTGACCGACCACGCAATAGACTTCCTTCAGTCGGCAAAGGACAGCCCCTTCTTCCTCGTTCTGTCGCACAAGGCCGCACACGCTCCGTTCGTCCCGCAGGAGAGGTGGCGCGGGACCGTGGACGTGTCGTCGTTCGAGATTCCGGCAAGCTTCGAGGAGGACCTCCAGGACCAGCCGGCGTTCGTGAGAGAGCGAAGCATCTCAGGCGACGCCTCAGGCCTGCGGCGCCGGATGCAGGCTTATTACGAACTCGTTCTCGGTGTCGACGCCTTCTGGGCGAGCATCGGCTCGTGGACAAGCGCGCTGCCTACGAGGAGTCCATCCGCGTTCCATTGGCCGTGAGGTATCCCGCATGGTTCGCCGGCGGCGAGCGCAGCGATCGCATGGTCCTCAACATCGATATTCCCGCTACGATCATTCACGCGGTGACGGGACAGGCGGAGAGCTTTCCCAAGCGCTTCCTGGACTTCGGACCCGACGGATTCGATCGCTCCCTCAAATTGTCGGCGGAGGGTGCCGGGCGGGCGAGCTTCCTGTACGAGTACTTCCAGGAGTCGAAGTTTCCCGTCACGCCGACCATGCGAGCTGTGCGGACGTCCGAGTTCAAATACGTCACCTACGATGATCCGGATCAGACGGACGAGCTGTACGACCTTCGCGGCGATCCGCACGAAACCGTGAATCTGATCGCCAGCGAGCCGCATCGTGAGGTGCTCGCCGAGTTGATGGACGAGCTTCGGGATCTGCGGATCAGGACCGGCGACCGCTAGACCCCTCTCGCGCGTGAGTCGGCATCGTGCTGCTCCAGGAGCTCGTCGATGCGAGCCGCGATCGCCGCCTTGAATACGCGCCTGTCGAACCTTTCGGCCCACTCCCTGATCTCACCGGGATCGAACGTGTCCTCCGATCTCTCGAACCGCTCCACCGCGTCGATCAGTGAGTCGACCGTCTGCTCGCCGAAGAAGAGCCCGGTCTTACCCTCGATCACGGTCTCCCGTGCACCACCCCGACCGTACGCGATGACGGGGCGTCCCGACGCCATGGCCTCCACCGGGACGATTCCGAAGTCTTCTTCGCCGGGGAATATGAGGGCCCGACAGCGAGCGTACTTCTCTCGGATGACGGAGAAGGGCTGGCGGCCGAGCAGGCTGACCGTGGGACCCGCCGATCGGCGGAGCTCCTTCATCTGCTCTCCATCGCCGATCACGACCAGGGGCTTCCCCATTCGGGTAAACGCCTGAACGGCCAGGTCCGCACGCTTATAGGGCACGAGCTGTCCAAGCACCAGATAGTAATCCTCCGTCGGCTCGTACGCGGTAAAGGACGCCGTGTCGACCGGGGGGTGAATCACCTCGGCGTCGCGCCGGTAGTGCTTTTGGATCCGCCTCGCTACGTACCTCGAGTTGGCGAAGAAATGATCGACGCGGAGAGCCGTCGCCGCGTCCCATCGGCGCACGTAGTGGAGAAGTACGCGTGCCAGGGGTCGGAGCGGGGCTGCGACTCCGGAGAGGTAGTCCCAGTACATGTCCCAGACGTATCGCATCGGGCTGTGACAGTAGCACACGTGAAGCGTATTGGGCGTGGTGATGACGCCCTTGGCGGGGCCGCACTCACTGCTGATGACCAGATCGTAACCGCGCAAGTCCAGTTGCTCGAGGGCCAGCGGCATCAGCGGCAAGTACTTCTTGTAGTGGCGCGCGGCGCCCGGAAGCCGACCGATGAACGTCGTCCGGATCTCATGCGCGAGCAGCCCGTCGGACAGCGTATCGGTCTTCACGACGTGGGAATACAGGTCGGCGTCGGGATACAGCTCGCACAGAGCTTCCACCACACGCTCGCCGCCGCGCATGTTGACCAGCCAATAGTGGACGATCGCGACTTTCACGTGCTCTCCACCTGAATCCAGTGGCCGAGGTCCCGCCCTATCAGCAACTCCAGCTGCTCGAGGTCCGGGCGGAAGACGTTGGCCAATCGTCGCCTCGCGTCGGGCGACAGAGACGGCTTGTCGCCCGCTTCATACGGAGTGTACAGCCACCTCGTCGCAGCGCTGCCCTTCACCGCTCCGACCAG
>JBDHFS010000031.1:0-16625 GCA_039590285.1 Gemmatimonadota bacterium | reverse complement strand
AAAGTAATCGTACTCGATCGCGTATCCGGGCTGCGTCATGCGCGCGTTCTCAAGACCCGGCACGCAGCGCAGAAACTCTCGTTGCACGTCCGGCGGCAGCGACGTCGAGAGGCCGTTGACGTACATCTCCGACGTCTCCAGTCCTTCCGGCTCCAGGAACACCTGGTGTCCCTTAGCATCGGGGAACTTCACGACCTTGTCCTCGATCGACGGACAATAGCGGGGACCCTGTGACGCTATCGCCCCGCCGTACAGCGCCGACTGATCCAGGCTCCGCCGCACCACCTCCTTCACCTCTTCCCCGGCCCGTGTGATCCAGCACGGCAAGCGACGCAGCCCTCCGCTGCTCTCCCAGTGGGAAAAGCGGCACCCGTCCAGCTCGCCCTCCTGCCTCTCCATCCGCGCGACGTCCACCGTCCGACCGTCGATCCGGGGTGGCGTCCCCGTCTTGAACCGCCGCGCCTCCAGGCCCAGCTCCCCAAGCTGGTCCGCCAGCTTCACGGACGGGGCGTCGCCCGCTCGCCCCGCAGCCAGTGTGCTGTCCACGCCCATCCGGATGCTGCCCCTCAGGAATGTGCCCGCCGTGAGAATCACGCACCGGCCGGCGAACGCGCTCCCATCGGCACAGCGCACGCCCGAAACGCGCTCCCCTTCTGTCACAAGTCCCTGAACGGTACCCTGATACAGCTCCAGACCTTCCCGTTCCTCGAGAAGGGTGCGGATAGCCCGCGCGTACATCCCGCGATCACATTGCGCTCGCGGCGCCCACACCGCGGGACCCTTGCTCCGGTTCAACATCTTGAAGTGCACGGTGGTTCGGTCGGCCGCGCGCCCCATGAGGCCTCCCATCGCGTCCACTTCGCGGGCCACCGTTCCCTTGGCCACCCCTCCGATGGCCGGGTTGCAGGACATCTGCCCGACGCGGGCCAGGAAAGAAGTCACGAGCAGAGTACGCGCACCGCCCCTGGCCGCTGCGTTCGCCGCTTCCGACCCGGCGTGTCCCCCACCGATGACAATGACGTCGTAGTACATTCCTCTCCGACAGTTCAAGCGGGCCTCGGTCCGGCCTTCCACCTTCCGCGGGTTCCGTCTCACCCCGGCGGCGGGCGGCCAAACTACGGAGATACGTCCATGCAGCCAAACGAGACCTCTCACTTGGACGTGCTGGTCTCGGGCCGCGTGCAGGGTGTGGGTTTTCGCTGGTGGGCCGTGCGCACCGCGTCCGCTCTCGGACTCCGCGGAACCGTGCGCAATTGCCCCGACGGTTCCGTCGAGGTTCACGCGGCGGGTGCCGCAGCCGCCATACAGACCTTCCGGACTCTCCTCCACGAGGGTCCCCGCGGTGCCCGCGTGGACCGCGTACGAAGTGTGGCTCTGGAGACCGACCTGCCGGCCGATTTCCGGGCCGTTCGCTGAAAGGGGCACTTTTTGCCTCGCGCAGTGTATCCGGTGGACGCGCCATTACCTACGCGAGGAATGACTGGCCATGATAGAACTTCCAGACGTCGAGCGAATGATCGACGCATTCGCGGGATATGCCACCGGCAAGACCGTGTCCGTGGTCCTCATCGACGACTCTGATTCCGTCGATCTCGATCCCGCGCGGGCTGAGGAGCACATCCAGGGTCACGCCATCGACACCGTGGAGCGGCATGGCAAATACGTCGTACTCCGGTTTCGGTCTGATGTAAGCCTCGTCTTTGATATGGGCTCGGATGGCGAAGTGTATCTCGAGTCGCAGACCGCGCCCCCGCTCGAGACCAGCAAGATCCGACTCCAGTTCGCCGCCGGCCGTGAGCTCCGGTTCGCATCCGGTGCAGCCAGCGGGGATGTTCACCTGGTGGAAGGGTCTGACCTGTCAGGCCTCGGACTGCTGGACAACCTCGGGCTCGACCCGCTCAGCGAGGACCTGACCGCCCGGCGCTTCGTCGCCCTGGCTCGGGACCGGGCTCGGAGCACCCTCAAGGGCCTGCTCATCAACGAGGAAGTCGTCGCGGGCATCGGAAACGAATACGCCGATGAGATCTGCTTTCAGGCCAGTATCCGACCTGACTGCCGAATCGCCGACATGACCGATGAACAGTTGGCTCAGGTCCATAAATATCTTCAGCGGGTCCTGCGCCGTGCGACCCTGCACTGGCAGGCCGCGCACGCCGATCCGGGTTGGCTGATCAATCGTCGCCGGCCCGGTCACACGTGCCCACGCTGCAGGTCGGAGCTCGAGTCGCTGAGTCTGGTGGGCAAGCGCACATATCTCTGCCCTCGTTGCCAGCGGGCTGCCTGAGATACCACCGCCACGGCGGATAGGCCCCTGCCTCCCGCCGTGGTCATTTGCCGACGCAGAACTCGCTGAAGACCGCGTCCAGCACGTCCTCCGTGCTCACGACGCCCAGGAGATTCTCCAGCGCCAGGGTCGCATCCTGCATATGAGTTGCCGCGACTTCCGCGGGCAGCCCCGAGGAGCGTGCGTGCAGGAACCCCTCCGTGTTCTCTGCAGCGCGGCGCAGGCAGCGGATCTGCCGACCCCTGGTGACCAGCGGCGCGTCCTCTGATTCCCGCAGTCCACTGAACGCCGCCCCAAGCAGCTCTGCCCTGAGCTCCGGGATACCGATCCCGGTGTGGGCTGATATCGGTACCTCCTTACGCCGCCCGCTCGCGTCCGTCGTCGCCTCAGGGTCTCCATTCCTTTCCGGCTCGATCAAGTCCGCCTTCGTTCGCAGCACGATCATGTGGCCGCCGGTGTTCAGCTGCCTCTCCGCGAACTCCCGCTCATCCGGTCCCAGCTCCCTTCCCGCCTCGACGCACAGCAGCACCAGATCGGCACGCTCCAGATAGCTCCTGGCGACTTCGATTCCCATCTCCTCGATCCGGTCCGCGTCCGCTCTCAACCCGGCCGTGTCCACCAGCCTGAACGGATAGCCCCCCAGGCTCACCAGGGCCTCGATCGCGTCTCTCGTCGTACCCGGCTCCTCCGTGACAATGGCTCGCTCGAATCCCAGTAACATATTGAAAATACTAGACTTACCAGAGTTCGGACGTCCGGCGATCACGGTGAGCGCTCCGTCGCGCAGCAGCTCTCCCTCCGGTGCCAGTTCCAGCATCCGGTGAATTCCCTCGAGTAGACCCTCCGCCGCCGCGTCGATCCGGTCCGCCTCCACCGGGCCTTCGTCCTCCTCCGGGAAGTCTATGTCGTACGCCAGCAGCGCCTGGATCTCGATCAGACCGAGCCGCAGCTCGTCGATCCGACCGGAAAGGCCGCGCTCGAGCTGAAACAGGGCTGCCCGGTGCATCGCCCGCGATCGTGCCTCGATCAGGTCCAGCGTGGCTTCGGCTTGAAGGAGGTCCATCCGGCCGTTCAGGAAGGCCCGCCGAGTAAACTCTCCCGGCTCCGCCTGCCTGGCGCCGGCCGCGCACACCGCGTCCAGAACAAGCTGTGGCGCCAGTGCGCCGCCATGGCTGCAGAGCTCCAGCATGTCCTCACCCGTGTACGAGGCTGGCGCGGCGAAGCGGACAGCCACCACCCGGTCCACCGTCCTCCCGTCCTCCGGATGCTTCACGGCGGTCAGCACAGACCGCCGCGGCTCCGCACGAACCAGGCCGAGACGTTCGCCGATGAGACCGCTCTCCGGCCCGCTGATGCGCACGACAGCAAGGGCGCTGCGCCCCGGAGCGGTGGAAATGGCTGCTATGGTGTCGTGATCGATCATCGTGAGCCGGGTCGGCGTGGCCCCTCCGGACGCCGACCTTTTCAGCGTATCCGAGTCTGGAAGGCCCGCGGGTGTCCAGTGCTGTCCTGCAGAGCCGCCACGCGGCACGTTAGCCGCCGCTCTGCTTCTCCGTGTTCTCGGCTTTCTTCTGATCGGCTTTTCGACGTGCGGCTTTCCGTTCCTTGGACAAGTACAGCTGCTGAGGGAGCGAAGCCACGTTGCTCGTCGCGTAATACAGGTTCAGACCCGACGGGAAATTGGCGAACATCACCGTGAAGACGATCGGCATCACGTACGTCATCATCTTCATTTGCGGGTTCGCCTCCATCCCGCGCTGTCCGATCCAGGAGAGCACGAACATCGAGGCTCCCATCAGGAGCGGAATGATGTAATACGGGTCTTTCAGCGACAGATCCGGCAGCCACAGGAAGGGAACGCCCCTGAACTCGATCGTGCTCTGGAACACGAAGAAGAGTGCAAACAGGATCGGCATCGGGAGCAACATCGGGAGACACCCGGCCAGCGGGTTCACGTTGTGTTCCTTGTACAGCTTCATGATCTCCTGCTGCTGTTTCTGCGGATCGTCCTTGTACTTCGCCTGCACCTCCTTCATCAGGGGCTGTACCTGCATCTGGGCCAGCTGCGCGCGCATCGACTTCTGGTACAGCGGGAACAGCACGACTCTCATCGCGACACCGAACACGATCAGCACCCACCCGTAGGCGAGGCCCAGGAACTCGTGCATCCAGGTGAGGATCACCATCACGATGCCGACGAGCGGGCGGATGATCGGCCTCATCCACCGCCAACCGTACGGGTTCACGTGTTCGAGATCCCGGGTGCGGCCAACCGCCTCCAGGCGCCGGTACTCCTGTGGTCCGAGGTAGGCTTGAAAGCCGAAACCAGCCGTGCCGGCGGGAGCCGGAAGCGATGCCACCATGCCAGCCGCGTTCGGAGTAGGCTCCCCGACGACCAGGAATCCGCCGAACTGCGGACCTGCTTCCCTCGAGATGAGTCCTATGAGGAAGAACTTGTTCTTCACCGCCACCCAGTCGAACGGGCCGTCTTCCGCCGCCTGTACCTCTCCCGGATCGATCTTGTCCAGGTTGACGGATCGAATCCCGCCCGATTGACCCCGCGCCACATATCCGAGCTGCCTGTAGTCGTCTTGCGGATTCTTCTCGTTTGTCCTCAGACCGTGCCCGAGGGAAGTGAGGATCGAATAGCCTCGGTCGCCGATCCCCAGCAGTTGCCCGGACACCTCGACCAGATAGCTGTCATGCTGAAATCGATAGACGATGACGAGTTCCGCGGCTCCGGAGGGGAACGGGTAGCGGAAGACCAGAGAGTCGACCGGGTTCTCAGGGCTTAGCTGCACCTCGGTCCGGTCCACAGTGAACGATTGCTCGTCCACTCGAACGGTGTCTCCGGCCAACGTGATCCGGTAGCCGAAGACCCGATCTCCATCCCGGACCAAATCGACCGGGCGACTGCCCTCTCCGTTGGCCGCGTAGGATTCGTACTTCAGAAGTCGGGCGGAGATCAGCGCAGCGCCGCGTGTCGAGAAATCGAACTCGAAGAGGTCGGACGAAACCCGAATCGTGTCGGCCGCGGCAGCCGTTGCGGGCTCGAGCACGGCCTGACCATCCACGTCGTCGTCGACCACCACCCCGGCCTCACCCGGAATCCGCTCGACCGCCTCCCCTTCCGGCAGCGCCTCCTGCGCCACCGTATCCCGTACCGCGGCGGTCGTGTCCTGCGTTACCGGTCCCGGTGGAGGCTCCGGCGTCGGGAAGAGTACGTTGCTCAGGAAGATGACCCCGATCGTCAGGATCACGGCCAGGACTACACGCTTCTCCATCTATCCCCTGTCATGTATGATCTCTCCCTTACGTCCTCCGCCCGCCTCGCCTCCGGGCACAGGGTCGAAGCCATGTCCGCCCAACGGATGGCACCTCGACAGCCGCTTCAGCGCGAGCCACGAGCCGCTCCCCACGCCGAACCGCTCCACCGCCAGCCACGCGTACTCGGAGCACGTGGGTGTGAATCGACACGTACCCGGCAGAAGCGGCGAGAGGCCAGCTTGGTAGCCGCGAATGAGGATCAGAACGAACCGCTTCACCGATCCCTCCGCGCGCACGTGCGAAAGACATCGCGCAGTTCGCTGAAGCCCAGCTCATACGCAGCCGGTCGCGGACGAACCAGCAGGTCCCGCGAAACCTCTTCCGCGGCCGTCCAAGGGAGCCACATTGTTCGAACACACTCGCGTAGCCGTCGCTTGAGCCGGTTGCGCTCCACGATCGTGTGACCGTAGCGCGGCACCACTATGCCCGCTCGGGGAACGTCGTGTTCGGCGTCGGAAAGAAACATTTCCAGGGAACCGCAGCGTCGCCGGACCCCGTGTCTCAACAGGGCACGGATCTCTCGCCCGCGACGAAGCCGGGCTGACCTCGGATACCGGAAGCGGTGCCCGTCACTCAAGGATCGGGCGGTCTCGATCTGGGAGGTTACCGACGGTGCTTGGGGCTGATCTCGTCGCTCACCGTGAGAGAGTGACGCCCCTTGCGCCTACGGCGGGCGAGGACCTTCCGGCCACCCCGTGTCTTCATGCGGGCCCGGAAACCGTGGTCCTTGAGCCTCTTGCGCCTGCTCGGATTTCTGAACGTCGGCTGCATTCTCTGACTCTCTTCGCGCATCGGGGCATTGGCCCCGCTCAATTGACAGAAAGCCTCTAAGAGTAGGGGTATCCACACCTACTGTCAATCAGGGTTTCGCCCGCTGCGCCTGAGGAGCGGTGCCGTGGCGGCGCTCGTTGACAGCCTCCGAGACGGTCTCTACAATGGACGGCCCCGTATCCTCCCGATCACGTGGACATCCATGGAGCTGACGGCCACCGAAGTCTGGTCTTCGATCATTACCGCGGCGCGCGAGGTTCTGCCCGAGCAGACGTTCCGCACGTGGCTGGCGTCCACCGAGGCGGTGGCGCTGTCCGCCGACACGCTCGTCGTGGCGGCTCCGACGCGCTTTGCCGTGGAGTGGATCGAGGACAAGTACGGTGAATTGCTGCGTGAGCTCGCCGACCGATCCCTCGGTCGACCCCTCGATCTCCGATTCGAGCACCATGGGAGCGGAGACCGCCTCGTGTTCCCGCAGATCGGCGTCGACGATCTGGAGGAGGCGGCGGTGGCGACCCCTGAGCCGTCCATTCGGTCCGACCGGACATCGGAGGACGCGGCTCGAGGAGCGGGCCTGAACGAGCGTTACACGTTCGGCCGATTCGTGATCGGGGGAAACAGCCAGCTCGCGGCGGCGGCCTGCCGGGGTGTCGCCGATTCGCCGGCCCAGCTGTACAACCCGCTCTTCATCTACGGCGACACGGGACTCGGCAAGACCCATCTCATGCATGCCATCGGGCACGAGATCCTTCAGCGCTCGCCGGACACCGAGATCGCCTACGTGCCGTCGGAGCAATTCACGAACGAGATGATCTCGGCGATCCAGAGCGGCCGCACCTCCGATTTCCGGCAACGTTACCGCCGGATCGACGTTCTCCTGGTCGATGACGTTCACTTCCTCGGCAACAAGGAAGGAACACAGGAGGAGTTCTTCCATACGTTCAACTCGCTGTACGACGCTCATCGCCAGATCGTCATAACGAGCGACCGACCGCCGCAGGAGATACCCGGCTTGCAGGAACGCCTGGTATCCCGCTTCGAGTGGGGCCTGGTCACCGACATCAAGCCACCCGACTTCGAGACGCGCGTGGCCATTCTCCAGAAGAAGGCGGCGGAGGATAGGCTCACTCTGGACGAGGAAGTCATCGAGTTCATCGCTCGTAACCGAAAGTCATCCGTTCGTCAGCTCGAGGGGGCCGTCATCAAGCTGCTCGCGTACAGTTCCCTCACGAGGCGGGAAATCACCTTGGACCTGGCGCGCGAAGCTCTCGGGCCAAGGCTCGAGGAGGAACGGGCCGCGCGGGTCACACCGCAGGAGATCCGCCAGCGGACCGCTGATGCGTGGGGCGTGAGCGTGGAGAATCTCGTTTCAAAGCGCCGCACGAAGCCGCTTACGGTCCCGCGTCAGGTAGCCATGTACCTCATCAAGACGTCCCTCGATCTGCCCTATACAGAGATCGGTGCGCTATTCGGCGGACGAGATCATTCCACGGTGATTCACTCGGTGAATAAGGTCGAGGCAGATATGGCGGGCGACCCCGAGTTCCGCGCTCGCGTACGGCGGCTCCAGGACGAGCTCATGCGTTGAACGGCGACATGCACCTTCACTGTTGAAAACACGTTGAAGTCCGGGCATTGCGTAGGCGCCATCGCTCTGTGCGGTGGATTGATGTGGACGGCCGGGCTAGTTTCCCCGGATGATGCACAGGGAGCGAAGATGCATGCCCTGCGGAGATCCGCGGTCGATGGCTCTTCCAGGCACCGTTTTCCACGTTCCCACGGCCCCTACTATTGCTGCTAATAATGATATTAGTAGAGTAGGAGAAGACGACTTTCCCCGGCATAGAATGACCGGTAGAAGCATCGAAAGAGGATCTCCATGAAGCTTTCCGTTACACGCGACAGCCTTCACAGCGGAATGGGCGCCGTATCGGCCACCATTCCGACGAAGACTACCCTTCCGGTGCTTTCAAACATCCTCCTGGAGGCCAAGGAAGGGAAACTCACGCTCAGTGGTACCGATCTGGATATTTCCGTGTCCGTATCGATCGATGCGGAGATAGAGACGGAGGGATCGGTAACGGTTCCGGCGAAGAAGTTCGCGGAAATCGCCAGGGAGCTCCCGGCGGCGCCCGTGCACATCCAGGCCGACGGTGTAGAGGTGCGCATCGAGAGCAGCCGCAGCCGCTTCAAGCTCTTCGGGCTGTCGCCGGAGGAGTTTCCAAGCTTCCCAGAGGTGGACGCGGGCGAATCCTGGACGATGAATGCCGAGGATCTGCACCTGCTGATCAGCCGGACGGCTTTTGCTGTCTCTTCGGAGGAAAGCCGGCCGATCCTGAACGGCGTGCTTTGGCAGCTGGGACCGCAAAACGTGTCCATGGTGGCGACGAACGGCCATCGCTTGGCACGACTCACGGTTCCGCTGGAGGGGACCGGAGCTCCGGAGGCGGACCTGATCGTACCTCCGAAGGCGTTACAGCAGGTTGAGAGGCTGTTCGCCAAGGAAGGTGAAGTCAAGGTATCGAGATCGCAGAACCACCTCGCGTTCCGGACAGACGAGCGCTCCGTATACACGCGGCTCATAGAGGGACCGTACCCGAATTACCAGCAGGTGATTCCCAGCGACAACGACAAGAAGGCGATCGCGAATCGGGATGGCCTCTCGGCGGCGATCCGGAGGATGGCGGTCGTAGCGAGTGATCAGACGCACCGCGTGCGCATGAGCTTCAGCCCGGGAAGCCTCTCCTTCCGGGTGCAGACACCCGACCTGGGCGAAGCCGAAGAAGAGATGGCGGTCGACTACGACGGCGAGGAGCTGGAGATCGGGTTCAACGCCAATTACCTGCTCGAGGTCCTGCGCTACATGCCCGAGGAGGATGTGGTCATGGAGTTCAAGGCACCGGAGCGTGCCGCCACGTTCTTACCGGCCAGCGGTCAGCCAGACTACCTGTGCCTAGTGATGCCTCTGCGACTGCTGGACTGAGGGGGATTCGGGACCGATTGGGACACCCGACGCGGGCCGTATCAGTCGCCCGTGTACTCCGCCCAGAGGTTTGGGTCCTCGAACACTCGGACCCGGAAGAGGACGCAGTCCTCCGGGAGCCGTGGCTGGAGGCGCGCCCAGATCACGCGCGACAGGTTCTCGGTGGTGGGGATGAGGCCTTGGGCGAACTCCGGAAGGTCGTTGAGAAAAGAGTGGTCCATCGGACCGAGGACGACCTCCCCGAGCAGCCTGTCCAGGACCGACACGTCGATGACCATTCCGGTTTCCAGGTCGATCTCGCCCGAGACGGTGACTTCGACCCGGTAATTGTGGCCGTGACCGGGTGGGCGGGCGCACTTTCCGAACACCGCCTCGTTTCGCGCGGCGTCCCAGTCGGCTCTGTAGTATCGGTGCCCGGCGGGGAACTCCACCGAGCGTGTCAGTGTGGCGCTGGACATACCTCAAGATAGCGGTTCCCGCGAGCGGCGAAACGCGAAGGGATAGAGAAGAATGCTGGACAGCCTGCTGCGGCCGAAGTCGATCGCCGTCATCGGCGCCAGCCGGAAACCCGGCAGCATCGGTAACGGGATGCTTCGCCACCTGGTGGAAAGCGGATTCACGGGTCCGGTCTATCCGGTGAACCCGACGGCGGACTCCGTTAGCTCGGTGCCCGCCTTCCCGTCGATCAAGGCGCTCCCGACCGTTCCGGACCTCGCCGTGATCGTCGTGCCGAAGGATCTGGTGCTCGGTGTGGTGCGCGAGTGCGTCCAGACCGGCGTGAAGGGCCTGGTCATCATCACCGCCGGCTTCCGAGAAGTGGGAGGGAAAGGAGTCGAGCTCGAACGCGAGCTCCTGGCGCTGGTGCGCGAAAACGGGCTCCGCATGGTCGGGCCGAATTGCATGGGCGTCATGAACACCTCTTCGGTCGTGTCGATGAACGCCACATTCGCACCCGCCATGCCCCCGAACGGACCGATCGCGTTCATGAGTCAGTCGGGCGCCATGGGGATGACCATCCTCGACTATGCCATGGAATACGGAATCGGGATCAGCCAGTTCGTGTCGATGGGCAACAAGGCGGACGTCTCGGGAAACGACCTGATCGAATACTGGCAGGACGACGATGAGGTCGGTGTGATCCTGATGTACATCGAGGGTTTCGGTAACCCACGTCACTTCACGACGCTGGCCCGGCGGGCCACGCGCAGGAAGCCGGTGCTCGCCGTCAAGGCGGGCCGCTCAGAAGCCGGGGCGAAGGCAGCCTCGAGCCACACCGGGGCACTGGCGCAGGTGGACATCGCCACGGATGCCCTGTTCGCGCAGTGCGGAGTGTTGAGAGCGGACACGGTGGAGGCGCTGTTCGATGCGGCGATCGCATTCAGCAAGGCGCCCCTTCCGGCTGGACCCCGCGTGGCGGTCCTGACGAACGCGGGCGGTCCCGGCATCATCATCGCCGACGCGTGCGAGGGCTTCGGCCTGGATGTGGCGCCGCTGGCGAATGAGACGCAGCGCCGACTCCGGGAGCGCCTGCCGGCGGAGGCGAGCGTGGCGAATCCGGTGGACATGATTGCGAGCGCGACGCCGGAGCAGGTCGAGCGCGCGCTGAGGATCATCGTGAAGGACCCGGGAATCGAAGCCGTCATCGCCGCGTACGTCCCATTCGGACTGGAAGCGCCCGTCATAGCGGCGGCGATCAAACGGGGGGCCGAGGGGTCCGGGAAGCCGGTTCTCGCGGTGCTCATGAGCAAGCGCGGCCTGCCACAGGGGATGGCTGAACTGCAAGCGTCCACCATTCCGGCCTACCGGTTCCCGGAGTCGGCGGCGAGGGCGCTCGGCGCGATGTGGCGCTACAGGCAATGGCTGGACAGGCCGGTGGCGGAAGTGAGGCGGTTCGATGTGGACGCCGGACGGGTCGCGGAGATCATCGCAGGCGCGCTGCGGGATGAACGCGAGCGCCTGACGGTTCCCGAGGCGTTCGAGGTCCTCGAGTGCTACGGCATCCCCGTAGCGCCGTATCGGATAGCGGCCCAGGAGGATCAAGTCGTCGAGGCGGCGGGCGAGATCGGTTACCCGATCGTGCTCAAGGCGGTATCGCCGGATATCGTTCACAAGACGGAAGCGGGAGCGGTGAAGCTCGACCTGCGCGATGAGACTTCCCTGCGAGCCGCCTGGCGTGAGATCGCGAACTCTCTCGAACAGGAGAGTCCAGCGGCGCGTGAGGCCGGCGTGCTGGTGCAGCGCATGTGGACGGGCGGCCGGGAGACGATCGTGGGCATGACGATGGAGCCGCAGTTCGGTCCCATCGTGATGTTCGGGCTCGGCGGAGTGTACGTGGAAGTCCAGCGGGACGTGGCTTTCCGCGTCCAGCCGGTGAGCACGGTGGACGCCGCCGAGATGATCCGCTCGCTGAGGGGCTACCGGATCCTGGAGGGCGTGCGCGGTGAGAAGGGCGTGGACCTGGAGCGGCTGTCTGAGGTGATCGAGCGAGTGAGTCAGCTGGTGGGCGAGCATGCGGAGATCCAGGAAATGGACATCAATCCGTTTCTGGCGTTCCCCAACGGGCAGGCCAGTATTGCGGTGGATGCGCGATTCCGGATCGGTCGGGCCGACCCCTCGAGGGGGCGTGCGTGGTGATGGACGGGCGTATTCCGTGGGAGCACCCCGACGTCGCTTTCCCGGCGAACATCGGACTCACCTGGTGGGATAGCCTGACGAAGCCGGAGGCTTTCTTTCGGAGCGTGAATTGGGACGGCCCGCTCGCGCGTCCAGTCCTGTACTGGCTCCTCGTGTGGATAGTCGCCGGACTTCTCAGCCTGCTGTGGGACCCGGCCGAGCTGGAGTCCCTGTCCGTGGCGCTCCTGGGCGAAGAGGGCGCCATCGACGGGCGCCTGCTGCAACTCCTCAGCTTCTTCCTGACACCGTTCGTCGCGCTCGCCGCGCTCGCGCTCGCCACGGTTCTTCATCACGCGGCGGCGCTCATGCTGGCCCCCGACCGCAGGGGAGTGGAAGCTACAGCCCGCGTGGTCTGCTACGCCTCGGGGCCGATGGTACTCGCGTCTCTTCCCGTGCCGTGGGTCCTGGGCTGGTTCTGGTCGGCCGCCGTGTGGGCGTGGACCGTCGTGCTGTTGATATACGGCTTCCGGGAAGCACACCGCGCCGCCACCGGGCGGGCCGCCGGTATCGTTCTGCTGCCGGCTGTAGTGGTGGGGGTCTTCTTCGTCTTCCTCGCGCTCGCCCTGGCGGCGGTGCTGGCGTCGCTGCCGGAGCTTCCCGTTTGAGCGACCTGCGGGATATCACGGAGCGGATTGAAAGGGAGGAGTTCGCCCGGGGCCACATCGAGCCGGGCGAGACCCCGGTCCCTCCTCGTTCAGCGGCTACACTCGTGCTGGCTTGGGCTGGGCGCACGGAGCCGACATACCAGGTGCTGCTGCTCAGGCGCCCGGAGACGGCCCGCTTCGCGCCCGGCGCCTACGTCTTCGCCGGAGGCGTTCTCGACCCGGAGGATGCCGAACCAGAGGCGCTCGACCTGTTGCCGCCGTCACTCCGCGAGCCTGAAGGCCCGGCGATGGTGGCGGCACTCAGGGAGCTTTTCGAGGAGACGGGCTTTCTGCTCTCGGACCGCCCGGTTGACGAGGCGGAAGCCCGGCGTGCGCGCACCTCTCTGTTGAGCGGAGACGCGAGCTTGGCGGAGGTGGCCGCCGATCTCGGGGCAACGTTTCACGGCCTGCGCGCCGCTTACATGTCCCGCTGGGTCACTCCGGCGAGGTTCGCCCGCCGGTACGACACCCGGTTCTTCGTGGCGTCGCTTTCAGGCCCCGAACCACCGACCCCGGAGCTCACTCCCGAGCTGGCGGGCCACATCTGGCTGCAACCGGCGGAAGCCGTGCGGCGCTTCATAGCCGGTGAGCTTCCGATGCTGTTTCCTACTCGCTGTACCCTCCAGGCTCTGGCCGAGCATCCCGGCGTGGAACAGGTCTTCGCGTCGTTGGCCGATGCGGTGCCGGAGGCCATCGAGCCACGACTCGTGGTGCGCGGTGACTCAGTACGACCGGTGTTGCCAGACGATCCGGAATACGGAGAGGGCGGCTGAGACATGGTCGAGGCTCGTTCCCCTGACTCCGACCGGCTGAAGCGACTGCCCGGCGAGCCCAACGTGGTCTGGACCGTGGCTCCGAACCCCGGGCCTCTGACCCTGGACGGGACGAGGTCGTATCGCGTGGGCAGCCAGAACGTGGTCCTCGTGGATCCCGGTCCGGACCTGCCCGGCCAGCTCGATCGCCTTCGCGGGCTGGTCGGGGGCCTCTCCGTGGAGGCCATATGCCTTACCCACGCGCATCGCGATCATTCCGGGATGGCGGCGCGGGCGGCGCAGGCGTTCGACGCACCGGTCGCCGCCTCGGCGGAGACCCTGCGCCGCCTCGATCTCGACGGACGTTCGCTGGCCGACGGTGACCCGATCGAGTTGGATGGCGGGGCGATGGACCTCACCACCGTCCCCGCCCCGGGGCACTCCGCGGATCACGTGGTGTTCTTTCTCGACTCGTCCCGCTCGGTGTTCACCGGGGACCTGGTTCTCGGGACGGGGAGCAGCGCGGTACTCCATCCGGACGGCGATGTGGGAGCGTGCCTGGCGACATTCACCCGCCTGCTGTCGCTCCGACCCGGACGCTTGTTTCCAGGCCACGGGCCACCCGTGGATGACGGTCGGGCCCGCCTTCTCGAATACCGGGAGCATCGCCTGGCGCGGCACGCCGAAGTCGTGGATGCGCTGCGGGCGGGCAATCGTTCCGTCGGGGAGCTTCGCCGGGCCGTGTACGGAGAGCTGGACCCGGGTCTGGAACCGGCCGCTGACGCTTCGATACGGGCCCACCTCGTGTATGTTCGCGAGACAGGGGGAGACTTGCCTCCCGTGGCGGGCCTCGACGACACGTGGTCGGCTCCGGAGGAAGGATGACCGCGAGGCGGAGCAGCCGGATCGCTCTCGGAATCGTATTCCTGACCGTCTTCCTCGACCTGGTCGGGTTCGGGATCGTCCTCCCGCTTCTTCCGTTCTATGCCACGGAGCTGGGAGCGTCGCCGTTCGAGGTGGGGCTCATCATCGCCTCCTATTCGGGCATGCAGTTCCTGTTCGCTCCTATCTGGGGAGCGCTGTCGGACCGGTACGGACGGCGACCTCTTCTGCTTCTGGGTCTGGTGGGATCGACGGCGTCCTACGTCGTCTTCGGCCTGGCGAGATCGCTCGAGGTGCTGCTCGTGTCGCGCGTCATCGCCGGAGTCATGGGCGCCAACATCCCGGTGGCGCAGGCATACATCGCGGACTCTACGAGCGAGGAGCAGCGGGCTCGCGGGATGGGGCTGATCGGTGCCGCCTTCGGTCTCGGTTTCATCTTCGGGCCGGCGATCGGCGGAATCCTGAGCCCGTGGGGCTATGGTCTGCCCGGATTCGTGGCCGCGGGCCTGAGCCTGGCCGGCGCCACGGCGGCCTGGTTCTGGCTTCCCGAGTCCCTGGCGCCCGAGAACCGGGTGCGCGACGGGGCCGGGGCACTCTCGGCGATCACGGGCCGCGCACGCGCCGCCTATCGGGTGCTCAGACGCAGCCGGCTTCGCAACCCGATCGGTGTGTTCTTCATCGGCACCATGGGCTTCGCCGGCTTCACGACGATCTTTCCTCTGTTCCTCGAGAGCCCGCTCGGGCTGACGGCCCTGTACGCCGGCGGGATGTTCGCGCTCGTCGGAATGGTGTCGGCCACCGTACAGGGGACATTGATCGGTCCGATGGTCGAGCGTCACGGGGAGCGTGCGGTGGCGGCGGTAGGCGGATTGCTCCTGGCAATCGGCGTGATCGTGATGGGGGTGGCGCAGACGATTCTGGCCACGATCCTCTCCCTGCTCGTCGTCGGGGTGGGGTGGGGGTTCATGGCACCGTCGCTCCAGAGTCTCGTGTCACGGAGAGCGCAGGCGAACGAACAGGGCGAGGTGCTGGGGGTGAACCAGTCGGCGAGCGCCCTGGCCCGGGTGATCGGCCCCGTGGCCGCGGGATGGGCGTTCGGAGCGCTGGGGCCCGGCATGGGATTCATCGCCGGTGGAGCGCTGATCCTGGCGGCGGCCGTATGGGTCCGGTTCATTCCCGGCCGAGATATCCCCGGGTCCTGAAACCACGGGATCAGGCGTCCGGAGCCCGCTCCTCTCTCATCGACAGACGCCTGACGATGGGCTGGTTGGCAGCCGGGAACGCGTACAGCGGCAGTTCGTCGGGCACGACCCAGCGGGGGGAATCGGAGCCGCGCTTCTCGGCGGAGCCACCGGTCATGGATGAGCCACCAAGAAGCCGGGCGTGAAACAGGTGAAGGGTGACTCGGATGTGGCTGTAGGCGTGCCTCACCCGATCCGCCGCACCGGTGATCCGGATCTCGAGCCCGGTCTCCTCCCTCACCTCGCGCTGCGCCGCGGCCGCGGGAACCTCACCCGGCTCGACCTTGCCGCCGGGGAACTCCCACAGACCTCCGAGCAGTCCTTCCCGCGGACGCCGTGCGATGAGGAGCCTCGGTCCACTCCACACGATGGCCGCCGCGATCTCGTGATGAGGAAGTGGCGGACGGGAGCGCCTCGGAGGGCGCGCGGAGACCGTTCCCCTTTGCAGGGCCAGGCACGAGTCTGACACGGGACACGTCTCGCACCCGGGGGCTCGCGGCGTGCAAACCGACGCGCCGAGGTCCATGAGAGCCTGGTTGACGGTGGCGGCCTCTCCCCCGGCCTGCGCGATGAGGTCGCGGGTCCGCCGATCGAGCCCGGAGGGCGTCGGGCGCTCGATGTCGAACAGCCTGGAGAGGACCCGGCGCACGTTTCCGTCCACCGCGGGTTCGGGGTGCCCGAACGCGATGCTGGCGATCGCTCCCGTCGTGTAGGCGCCGACTCCGGGAAGGGAGCGAAGAGAGTCGGGATCGTCGGGTAAGCGGCCGTCGTGCGTGGCCAACACCTCACGCGCCGCACGGTGCAGATTGCGTGCGCGACGGTAGTATCCCAGGCCCTCCCATGCCTTGAGAACATCGTCGAGTTCGGCTGCCGCCAACGTCTCCACATCCGGGAAGCGCTCGAGGAAGGAGTCGTAATACGGGATCACGCAAGAGATCCGGGTTTGCTGGGCCATGATCTCGGCCACCCAGATCCGGTACGGGTCGGACTCGTTGCGTCCGGGGACGTCGCGGGGCCGGGGGCCGTACCAGTCGAGCAGAGACGCGACCGGTCCGGTCACTCCGGTGT
>JBDHFS010000030.1:0-16929 GCA_039590285.1 Gemmatimonadota bacterium | reverse complement strand
AGCGTCGTCAGGTGCTCGGCCTGGCTCACATTCGCTTCTCACGAAAGAATGGACGGCGGAACTCAACCGGGTTTCAACGGCCCTGAACCTACCCGCCCGCGCCGACACCGGCCACCGGGCGGCTGCGTCGCGCGGGCGGATCAGGCGCGGATTGCCCGCCCGACGGCTCCCGGGTTAGGATCCGGCATGGTGAGGCGCGATTCGTTCCGGTTCGATGGCATACGAGTCCCGGTGGAGATCCATGGGGATGGTGCTCCGCTCGTCTTTCTTCCCGGACTCGGAGTACACCCGTTCTACTACCGTGAGGGCCTGGAGCGCCTGTCGGGTCACCTGACGGTGTTCGTCCCCGACCTCTCGTTCCGGACGCACGCGGACCTGCCGGAGCAGGTTGCACGATATCGCAGTCTGGCGGAGGACCTGGCCGACCGATACGCGCCGGACGCGTTTCGTGCCGGGCATTCGTTCGGCGGATTTCTGGCCCTCCTCGGCTCCGTTCCGGCGATCGCGCTCTCACCTCTGGTTCCGGTGGCCATCGGTTGGCGGCGCAAGGTGGGCCGGGCCATTCGTCTACAGGCTCGAGAGTATCTCGGCATGGAGGGGAGCCGAGGAGCCGGATGGGCATGGAGCATACTCAAGGACTACCTGCGGACGGCGGTCAGGCGGCCAGCCAGCCTGTTCCCCGCCGTCTCCGAGACCCTCCATTGCATCGCCCATACGTTCCGCCCGACCGCGCCGAAGGCCCACGTGGTTCTGGCGGAATACGATCGGCTGTACCTGCGCGGAGAGTACGAGAGCTTTCTCGAGGGCTCGGGGAGCGAGGCCCTCGTCGTGCGGCGTGTCAGCACGGGCCACGGGTGGCCGGTCACTCACCCCGATCTACTCGAGCGCGAGGTGGTGCGAGCCGTTCAGAACAGTGGTTCTGTACCCAACAGGAGATGAAGGGCCTTGCCGCGTCGGGACAGGACCGGCCCGCCGGTTGGACCGCTACCGGGATACAATGCCCAACGATAGGGAGATTCGCCGGAAGCTCTCTTCCACGCCGGTCGTCGGCAGGTCGCCCCGGCTACCGATCTCGACGCCCAGATCGAGGATGGCCCGGCCGCCGGAGATCCACGCCCCGAGACCGAAGGTGAAAGCCGTCTCCGAGAGTTGAGCGAAGCCCTCTTCGTAGAATGGCAGGTCCGCATAGCGATAGCCGATCCGCAAAGGGACCGCGATCTTCATCAGGCTGACCCCCGCGAACTCGAGTCCACCACCCATCCACACCACATCGGCCGACTCCGTCGGGAGGATCTTGAAATCGGTCGAGGACCAACCCTGCCAACCAGCCCCCAGGGCGAGCAGGAACCGGTCGCCGATCCGCGCACTTCCGCCGATGGAGAGCTCCACCGGCAGCTCGAACTTCCGTGTCTCCACTCGGATGTTGAACGTGTCCTTGTCGGCCTCCAGATCCGTGTACAGGGTCGCGGAGGCCGAGAGGACGGCCCTTCCGCCGAACTCCGCCAAGGCTCCTGCCCTGAGACGCCACCCGCTGAACGCCCACCGTGATTCGCCGAGGGCACCTCCGATCACGTTGAGCGGATCCTCTATCGCCGGCTCGAACGACCGACTGAACACCTGCCGCAGCTGTCCGGTCAGGGCGCTGCCCTCCAGACCGAACCCGATGACACCGAACCGCCTCGCGATCGCCAATCCGACAGAACTTAGTCCGCCATCATGCTGCCGTCTCTCGAGATAGGGGTAGTTACCGAAACCTGTTTCGAGGGTATCGGCGAAGAGGACGTCCCAGTCCTGGTCCAGCTCTGCGTTGATGTTCAGCCCGAACGTCCACTCGCGCAGCGGGAGCGCGGCCTGCACCACCGCCATACGGCTCCGCCCGACAGATTGATCGCCGGCGCTCGTCTTCACGTCGACGGCCTCCGGCGCCAGTGTCGCTCCGATGGCAGGAGCGACAAACAGATTCAGGTCGGCGGGGTTTCGTGAGGAGAAGGATCCGCCCAACAAGCCGAGGCCCGTTCCGCCGAGGGCCGCCGCCCGCCCATCCAACGAAGGGACGGGGTAGCCGAGCCCGAGGGATGTGACCGGCGTCTGTGCCGTCAGCAACCCGGGGAGCCCCAGCAGCAACGCCACCAACAACCGCGTCGGTTGGCTCTGTCCGTGCCTCGGCATCGACGCCCTCGCCCGCGGCATCATGGTAGCAGGAAGGACGGATTCGGCGTGAACAGGATTCGGACCGCGGGCCTGACGCCAGGGCCGTCCTCGGCGGAGAACATCTCCCAGAACCCAAGCTGACGGTTCTCGGGAATCGGTACGATTCCCACCCGGATCGGGGGGAGGGAATCGGAGCCCGCGCGCGTCCACACGCGGATCAACTCCGTGATGTCGTATTGCAGGACGATGCCCTCAGCGAGCGATTCCGGGTCCAGGTCCACGGGGCCACCGAGGAGCCCACCGATCGGTGTCTTCTCCCCGTATACGAACGGATCCGCGAGCAGCCGCACGGCCGACGACGAGATCGTCTCGGCCAGCGCGAACGGATCCTGAGGCGCGGCCGCCGGTCGGAACTCGAGGGCAGCCTCGTTGATGATCGCTCCCTTCAGCTCGGCGATCCCCACGCTGTCGGGCAGCGTGAAATCCAGGTAGTAGCGGGCCGATGGAAGGCCCGCGAGTCGGAGGCGGGTCGTCGGTTCCGGTGTCAGGGGGTCGAAGATGAACGTGCTGGGGCTGACTCCGCGCACGAGGGTGAGCACCGTGTCGATCCCCTCGGGCACGGCCTCCATGACCAGCGATATCGTGGCGATGCGAAGCTCGCTCTCCGCTCCGCTGACCACCGCCGCAAAACCCGGCTCTCCTTCGGAATCACGCCAGGCGGTGAGCAGGGAGTCCGAGTCCACGTCCAGCGGAATGTCCAGCTGACCCGGCACGTCGGCGAGCGAGTCGATCGGCGCGCCCAGGCTGTCGACGCCGAGCAACTCGCCCAAGTCTCCACCGGGCGTGGTCCACGGCTCGTCCCGCCGGGCCTCCAGCCACGTGGCCTGGTCCGCATCGAAGCTGCGCGTCAGTGACCAGATGGCCACTTCCGCTCCCTCATCCGGCGTAGTCGTGCGTGCCGTATCGAGCGAGAAACGGATCGTGGCGGACGTGAAGCTGTCGATGGCCACACGCACCGTGCCGACGAACACGGAGTCCGGGATCGTGCTGAAGCGCCCCAGCGGTCGGGCCTGGAGGTCCTCGCGATCGGACGCGAGACGGAATGCGGCAGTGCCCGGCACCATGAAACCCCAGTAGGTGGTGTCACGCCATGTGGGAAGCGTGGCGGCATCGAGCACGGCTTCAATGGTGGGCGTCGATACGCCGGGAGCCTCCTCGGCGTTGACGGCAACCAGGGTATCCTCGGTGCAGGCCGTGGGCGCGCAAGCCAGGGCCACCGCGGCAAGGGCTTTGAACCTCGACTCGCTCACTCCCCGCTCCCCCCCTCAGCATCGTGGGAGTGATCCTCGAGTCGAAACTGCTCCGGCAGAAGATCCGCCAGAGACCAGACGGCACGTCGACCGCTCGTCCCTTCGGCGATGACCTGTAGATCAGGGCCGAACTCGGCCAGCGCCTGAAGGCACACGCCACACGGCGGAACCGGGTCCCGGGAGGTGGAGCACACGAATACACGCCGCAGCTTTCGCTCGCCGGACGCGACCGCGGATCCGATCGCGACTCGCTCGGCACATACGGTCACGGAGAACGAAGCGTTCTCGACGTTGCAGCCACGGTGCACGCTGCCGTTCTCCGTCTCGACGGCGGCTCCGACGCGGAAGCCCGAGTAGGGAGCGTACGCCCAATCCATGGCGCGGCGCGCCTCCGCTCTCAATTTCTCCAGTCCAGTGTCAGATGCCATCGCGTATCGTCGTGAGGGCCTCGGACGACAGTCCGGCCCCGAGCTCCGTTTCGCTCCGTTCGATCTCGACCCGAGGCAGACGGTCGGTCCACCCGGTCAGAATCTCATAGTCGATCGTGTCGCACAGATCGGCCAGCTCCTGGAGGCCGATGTTCACCCCACCATCCGCGCCGAGAAGAGTCGCCACGTCGCCGCGACGAACATCGGTGCGCTCGCCGATATCCACGACGATCGTATCCATACACACGGCACCCCGAATCGGTGCCTCCTCGCCATGGATCAGCGCCCGCCCCCGATTCGACAGGCCCCTCCGCAGTCCATCGCCGTATCCGATGGCCAGCGTGGCGAGTCTCGTCGGACCCGGCGCGGTCCATGTGGCCCCGTAGCTGACCGATGTTCCCGCGGGCACGTCGCGCACGGCCAGAACGCGTGCCCGGACAGCCACGACCGGAGCGGCGCGAGGCTCCCAATCGCCCCCGCCGTACATATAGATCCCGGGCCGGGCCAAGTCAGCATCCAGATCCCGGTCCAACATGGCCGCCGCGCTGTTTGCGGCATGGATCAGACCCGGATCCAGCCCTACCTCTCTCATCGACGCGAGTGCCGATCTCAGCCTCTCCCACTGCAAGCGTGTCGCTTCCCGGTCCGACTCCGCGGAGTGGAAATGCGTCAGCGTGCTCGACAGCCGAATGCTCCCGGTCGAGATGGCGCGGCTCACATCCGGCGCCCAGAGATCGGCGTCCCACCAACCCAGGCCCAGCCGACCCATACCCGTGTCCACTTCGAGATGCACCGACAGCACAGCGTCCCCTGCGGCCTCGGCACAGGCGAGCAGCGCCTCGATTCCGGAAACCGCCGGCTCGAGGCGCTCGTGCAGGAGGTCGGGAACGTCCGCAGGAAGAAGAGGGGCGAAGACCACTACCCGTCCATCCCAACCCATGCGGCGGAGCTCACGCCCTTCTTCCGTCGTCGCGACACCAAAACCCCACGGGCGCGACGGCGTCAGTGCGCGCACCACGCGCTCCATGCCCAGGCCGTACGCGTTCGCCTTCACCATGGGAAGGAGACGGGACTCGCCGGCAAGGCATTCCGAGATGACCCGAAGATTCCTGCGTAACGCACTCAGATCGACCTCGATCCAGGCGCGCGCGGTCGCTTCGATTGACACGTTTTTCAAGGCCGGCATAGTATATCCGGCCTATGTCGCATGAGCAACAGAATCCCGGCACTGAAAGGGCGGATATGCCTCACCTCGAGCGCTCGCGGCCCGGAGACGAATCGCTTGGCCGAAGCCTGGCCCTGGTCAGATACCTCCGCGACCATTGCGACTGGGATGCCCGCCAGTCTCCGGACAGCCTCCGCCCCTATCTTCTGGAGGAGGCGCACGAGGTTGCCGACGCCATCCTGGCGGGCAGCGACTCGAGTCTGAGCCGGGAGCTCGGGGACCTCCTGCTCAACATCTCGTTCCAGATCGTCCTCGGCGAGGAGCGGGGCGCATTCGGGGCCGAGGACGTCGTGCGGACCCTCGAGAGCAAGATGCGGGAGCGCCATCCGCATGTTTACGGCGATGCCCCGGAGCCGCCCGACTGGGAGCGCATGAAGGCCGAGCGGCGTGGACGGGTCGATCCGGCCGACGGTGCTTCCACACGACGGGATCCCTTCGACGGGCTTCCGGCCGGTATCGAACCGCTCAGTCGAGCCCTCCGCATGCAGGACCGGGCCGCCGGGCTGAACTTCGACTGGCCCGACGTGTGGGGGGCCGTCGACAAGCTGTCTGAAGAACTGGGGGAGCTGCGCGATTCGCTCGGAAAGGAGGAGGAAGAGGAGGGGAACGCCACGCGCGTGGAGGACGAACTCGGCGACCTCCTGTTTGCGGCCGTCAACGTGGCCCGCCTCGCTGGCCTCCACCCGTCGACCGCGCTCGAGCGCGCATCAGCGAAGTTCGCGCACCGCTTCCGATGTCTGTTGGCGCTCGCCGAAGAAGAGGGACTCGACCCGACAGAGGCCTCGTTGGAGCAGCTCGATCTGCTCTGGGAGCGCGTGAAGCTGGATGGATGACGTGGGCGGATCCCGCGGCGATCAGCCTCCCGTCAGCTGTTTTACCTGTTTCTGACCGCTTCGGACACCGGCGCCCACCACAACGCCGTACACGACGGCCGTGAAGGGGCCCAATACCGGGAGGAGCGCCACTACAGGTGCGGCGACGAGCGCCCCAGCCAGACCCGCGATCCACGGCGCGGCCGGCCTCTGGGCAGTATCCACGAAGCGTAGCCGTGTTTTGACAAAGTCTCTGACCTTGACGTAGCTGATGCCCATGCCGGCTCCGGCCGCCGCGAGCATGAGTGCTGCGATGAGCTCCATGGTTCCTCCTCTCGTCAGCCCCTACGGTCGCACGGCCCGTTTCGTTTCACCCCCTCGGGTGCGCCAGGCCGGCCGACTAGGGAGTGATGCGCGTCATCATCCTCGGGAACGCGATCGCCTCTCTAAGGTGGGGCAGTCCGCAAATCCAGCTCACGGTCCTCTCGAGTCCCAGTCCGAATCCGCTGTGCGTGAAGGTACCGTACCGTCTGAGGTCCAGATACCACCCATACGACTCCTCCGGCAGTCCCTCCTCCCGGATGCGTCCCAGCAGGCGCTCGTAATCGTCTTCGCGTTGACTGCCCCCGATGATCTCCCCATAGCCCTCCGGGGCCAGGAGATCGTTGCACTTGACCGTCCGACGGTCCTCGGGATTCTCCTTCATGTAGAACGCCTTGGCCTCGCGGGGATAGTCGTAGACGAACAACGGCTTCTCCCTTCCCTCGGTAAGGATGGTCTCGTCTTCCGCGCCGAGATCGGACCCCCACTCCGTCTCGCTGCCCCGCTCCCGCAGCAACTTCACGGCGTCCGTATAGCTCAGCCGGTCGAACGGTGGTCCGATCGATTCCAGGCGTGACACCTCCCGCTCCAGTCGATCGAGCTCCTCGCGCCGACGATCCACCACGCGGCCCACTATGTAGGAGATGAACTCCTCCTGCAGACGCATGTTACCCTCCGAGTCCAGCCACGCGACCTCGGGCTCCACCATCCAGAATTCGGTCAGGTGCCTGCGGGTCTTAGACTTCTCGGCCCGGAACGTGGGGCCGAAGCAGTACACCTTGCCCAGCGCAGCGGCCGCCGCCTCCACGTACAGCTGTCCCGTTTGCGCCAGATACACGGTGCCGAGGTCGAAGTACTCGGTGCTGAACAGCGTGCCGGCCGATTCACCGATCGCGCCCGTCAGAATCGGCGTGTCTACTAGCACGAAGTCGCGCTCGTAGAAGAAGTCCCGAATCGCCATAACGACCTCGTCCCGCACCCTCATGATGGCTGACTGCCGGCCGGACCTCAGCCACAGGTGACGGTTGTTGAGGAGGAAGTCGATCCCATGCTCCTTGGGCTGGACCGGATAGTCCTCCGAAGGTCCGACCAATTCGACGCTGCTCGCTACGATCTCGAAGCCGCCCGGTGCACGTTCGTCCGCCTTGACCGTTCCTTCCACCCGGACGCTGGCTTCTAAGGCAAGCTCGCCGACGGCATCCCAGGAGCCAGCGTCCACCTCGGGTCGGGTGATGACTACCTGCACCTGGCCCGTGCCGTCACGCAGGCCGAGAAACGCGATCTTCCCACTGGACCGGAACTGGGCGGCCCACCCCAGGAGTGTCACAGCCGTTCCGGCGTGCGTGGAGAGCTCGCTGACTGTCGTGGGACTGCTGTCCATGGGCTGTCCGTGGTTGATATGGATCGGCGGCGAAGCTAGATATGCCGCCAAACCGAGTCAAACATCAGCCTACACCATACAGGGCAGCGCTATCCGCGTAGCGCTCCCGAAGCTCACGCGCCAGGGGCCTGTTCGGCTCCGACGTGAGGTCCGCGTCGGTCGCGATGACGGCCCGTGCTCGGTCTCGCGCGTGCTCGAGAAGGTCCACGTCTTCTTCCAGATCGGCGAACCGCAGGGCCGGAAGCCCGTGCTGCTCGGCACCAAACAGGTTGCCCTGACCTCGCAGGCGGAGGTCTTCCCGAGCCAGGGCGAAACCGTCTCGCGTGCTGGCGAAGGAGCGCAGTCTCTCCGGTGGCGCACCGCCTGAGTAGAACGCGACACAATAGCTCTGATCGGCTCCCCGCCCCACCCTTCCCCTGAGCTGGTGCAGCTGCGCCAGGCCGAAGCGCTCGGCATGCTCGATCAGCATCACCGTGGCGTTGGGGACGTCGATACCCACTTCGATCACCGTGGTGGCCACGAGCATGTCCGTCTCGCCAGCCAGAAACCGTCTCATCACGGCGTCCTTGTCTCCTCCGGCCATGCGTCCGTGAAGAAGCTCCAGCGCGCGGTCCGGAAACAGCTCCGAAAGCTCTCCGAGGGCCTGGGTTGCCGCTGCCGCGTCGATGACCTCCGACTCCTCGATCAGTGGGTAGACGATGTAGGCCTGCCGGCCCTCGGCGAGTTGCGAGCGCAGAAACTCGAGGGCCGCGGGGCGGTCGCCGGGCCCACGGATGCCCGTGATCACCGGCTTCCGGTCCGGCGGCATTTCATCGATCACGCTCAGGTCGAGGTCGCCGTAAAACGCGAGGGCAAGCGAGCGGGGTATCGGTGTGGCGGACATCACGAGGGTGTCGGCCGCTCCGCTCGCGTCGCGCAGGGCTCTGCGCTGCTCGACACCGAACCTGTGCTGCTCGTCGATCACGGTGATGCCGGGGCGCCCGAACTCGACCCCTTCCTGTATGAGGGCATGCGTACCCACGAGCACCGTGGCATCCCCCGTCCGCGCGGCTTCGAGCACCTTGGCTCTGCGCGAGCCCTTGACCGAGCCTGTCAGGAGTCTCGGCTCGATGCCCACGGGCCGCAGGAGACGAGCCAGGGTCCTCTGATGTTGCTCGGCCAGAAGCTCCGTGGGAGCCATCAGCACTCCCTGTCGGCCGCAATCCACCGCCAGGACCATGGCCGCTGCCGCGAGGACGGTCTTGCCGCTCCCGACATCGCCCTGCAACAGACGATACATGCGGACCGGCCGCTCCATGTCGGCGCGAACGTCGGCCCAGGCACGTTGCTGCGCCCCCGTGAGCTCGAACGGCAGGGACTTCAGGAACGCGTCGACGAGCCCGTCCGGTGCGCGCAGGGCCAACCCGGGATCACGGTCCAGGTATTGCTGGCGCGCCCGAGCGTGGAGGATCTGCAGGAAGAACAGCTCCTCGTAGGCCAGCCGCCGACGGGCCGGCTCCACCGAGGCCATGTCACGTGGCCGGTGCAACGCCGATAGCGCGGCGGGCAGCGAGATGAGCCCGACCGCACGGCGCCACTCCTCCCCGAACAGATCGCGATTTCCGATCTCGGCGAGAAGCTCGTCGAGGTTCGACTCCACGATCGAGCGGATCTGTCGATGGCTGAGACCGTCGGTCGCGGGATACACCGGAAAGACCCGGCCTTCTTGATCGTCCGAGTCACCGCTGGATTCCAGTACCGTGTATTCGCGTGGTCGAAGCTGTCGTCCGTGGTAGAATCCTACGGGGCCGGTGGCGAGGAGCAGGTCGCCCTTCCGAATGACGTTGTCCAGCCACGGCTGGCCCGGCCATGCGCACTCGATCAGCCCGGAGTCGTCCTTCAAGACCGCATGGAAGATCCGGAGCCGCCGGCGGGTCGGGATGACCCCCTTGGACACTACGCGGCCGATCACGCTGGCGTCGTCGCCGGGGCGGAGCGAGGCGATCGGAGAGACGGTCGTGGCGTCTTCGTAGCGGTGCGGAACGTGGTACAGCAGATCCCGGGCCGTGCGGACCCCGAGTTTCTCGAAACGCTCGGCCCGCCTGGGGCCGACGCCCTTCAGGTACTGGACCGGTCTCTGAAGATCCGTCGAGCTCCGCGACATGTCAGCTCAGCAGTTTCTCCACGTATCGCTCCGGGTCGAACGGAAGCAGGTCCGCCTCACGCTCGCCCGTCCCGAGGTAGCGCACCGGGACCCTGAACTGCCTGCTCACCGCGACCGCGGTGCCGCCCCGGGCGGAGCTGTCGTACTTGGTGAGGACGATGCCGGAGAGCTGCATACCCACACCGAAATCCCGGACCTGATTGAGCACATTCTGTCCAGCGGTCGCATCGACTACGAGAAGACGTTCGTGAGGCGCGCCGTCCACCATCCGGCCGATCACTCTGTCGATCTTGCGGAGCTCCTCCATCAGGTTGCCCTGCGTGTGGAGGCGTCCCGCCGTATCCACGATCAGGACGTCGGAGCCCCTCGCCGTCGCGGCCTCGGCGGCGTCATACGCCACGGCTGCGGGATCGCCCCCTGGCTGGCCGCCGACGAAGTCCGCACCGAGACGATCCGCCCAGATCTTCAGCTGTTCCTGGGCACCGCTGCGAAACGTGTCGGTGGCCGCCAGCATCACATCGAGGTCAGATTGCATCGCCCGCCAGGCGAGCTTGGCCGCCGTCGTCGTCTTGCCCGTCCCGTTGACTCCAAGAATCAGTATGACGAACGGACGGGTTGCGCCTGGAACGTCGAACCCGTCCGCATCGGCCGTACCTTCCGAATGAACCGGCGGCGGGCCCGCCATGGCCAAGATCGACCGGACCCGTTCGCCAAGGAGACCTCTTAACTGGCTCTCTGTCTTCACCTTGCCACGTCTTGACGCGTTCTCGAGTTCGCCGACCAGATCCATGGTCGCGTCGACACCGAAGTCTGCCTCGAGCAGGATACGCTCGAGCTCTTCGATCGAGTCCTCGTCGATTCCCTTCATCAAAACCGCGACGTCCGTCAACGAGACGTCAACGATTCGCTGCCACAGCGATTTTGCCGGCCGCTGCCCCCTGACACTCATCCGATCGTCATTCACTCGCTTTCCGCCATTCCTCTCCGCAGCGAAGCTCACGGCTCCGCGACACGAGTCTCTCCGCGGCCGAGCCGACAATCCGGAAGGCGCCGGTCACCGCAGGCCCGAGCGACGGCGCCATAGCCACTCGGCACAAAGCAAGGCGGCGGCCGCGATGAACGGCCACACGGAGGGCCTGGCGCGGCCTGCCCCGGGACGCTCGCCCGTGAGGCCCGGTGCATCCACGTCCAGCGGCGGGCCGGGAACGTGTGGGACAAGCTCGCGGGACGCACCCACGTAGAGAGGGCGGTACACGCTGAACGACTTCTCCGGGGTCCTTCCGATCGCCGAGAAAGAGGACGGTCCGGTACTGACCCGCGGGCCGTCCACCCGAACTCCCGGAGTGTCCAGGCTGTCCGACCACTGGAGGGCGCCATCCTCTCCCGTGACCGCGATCACAAGATCGCGCACATCCGGAGCCACGCGCCACCGCAGTCGGTCCCCCTCCCGGGGCGCGGGCTCCTCCAGCTGGATGGGCTGAGGAAGCGTCCGCTCCAGGAGCCAACCCGTAATCCCTGCGAACAGTCCGCGATAGAGCGACAGGCCGGATCCGCCCCGCGCGGCCCAGCGCCACGTGCCCTCACCCTGCAGCACAGCCCACCGGCGACTCCCGTCCCCACCCATGACGGCCAGGGGCCTCTGGCCGCCCCGACGATCCCGCCGGGCTTGCAGCACCGCCCAGTCGGATCGTCCACTCGATACGTACAATCTTGACAAAGGGGGCAGGCCATCGAAGACGGAGCTCATGACATACGGAGACACGGGACTCGCCGGTCCGGGATCGGTCACATACCACTCGCCGCCGAGGGCTTCCCGGATCTCGATCGCCGAGCCGGGTACGGGACCCGTTCCGCGTGCGAGGAACAGTACTGCGGGACGTGACCGGCAGGTCGCCTGGAGCCACGGCGGCAGGTGGCGTGGATCGCCCTGCACGACGAGGAGAGTGGCCGTTTCCGCGGCGCGTCGAACCGATGTTTCGCTCACCGCTCCCCCGGCCGACGGTCCCGCGTGGATGTACTGCCCATCACCCAGCCCGAGATAGCTGCGTGCGCCGCCCGGAGTCGCGCGCTCCAGCAGGGGGAACAGGTAGCGCGGCTCCCAGTCCGGATCGGTCGATATCATGACCGCTCCGGTCGGCTGCGGCGTCGCGTGTACCCAGACTCGTCGCTTCGCCGCCTCACGCCACGGCTGGGGGACATCGTCGATGCCGATATCGAAGGCACGCCACTCGGCCGTGTCTGATTCCACAGACAGGACCGTGCGAAGCCGGGCAACGGTTGTGCGGCCGGCCGACGGCACGTCGACGTGCGCCGTATCCAGCGGCTCCCCAGTGTCGCCGCTGAGAGTGAGGCGGATCGGTCCGTTCACTCTCCCCCCGACGACGACTTCCACCCGCACTTCGAGGGTGTCGCCGGCGGCGACTCCGCGCGGTGAGATCACGCGCGCGATCGCCGGCCGGCCCACCGCCCGGGCGACGCGAATCTCCCGGACGACCACACCGAGGTTCTCGGCGAGGCGTCTGGCGGACTCCCGATCCTCCAACTCGCCATCGGTGACAATGAGGATCGAATCGGAGCCGGCGGCGTGAGCTCTCTCGATCCCCGGAAGCACTCTGGAGCCTTCCCGGGAGGGACCATCCTCGCTGAGCCGGTCGATTCCGATTCGCTCCGTCGAAATCCCGAACAGCCACAGGTCGGGGGAACGTCCGTAAGCGATCATCGCGCTCACGGTATCGACGGCGAGTCGCCAACGTGGGGGGCCCCCGGATGCCGATGGCAGGTCCATGCTCGTCGAGCCATCGATCAGGATCGCGACGGGAGGTGCGGTGCCCGCTGGACGGCGAAGAGGAGGCATCCAGGGAGACGAAAGGGCCAGGAAGAGAGCGCTTCCCCGCAGCAAAGCCGCCACGCCCCGTCCCCTTACCTTCTCTTCCCTCCGGCCATACCACCAGACCGCTACAACGGTGGCCACGACGGAGGCCACGGCCAAGCCCGGTCCCGCGCCCATCAGGGCCCCTGTCCTTGCCGTTCAATCATGCGAACGCAGTATAGGGAGGGCTGACGCTCGAAGGGAGGAAGTAGGCCACCGCAGTACCTCTCTCCGGACGCTAGTCGGCGACGGCGGGTCCAACCTCGTCGGATGCGGGGGGAGGAAGATCGACTCCGGCGAGCTCCGCGAGTGCCGCGTCTCGCTCCACCCGAAACGCCTCGATATGTTGTGCCTCGAGGGAAGGCGCGGACGGTAGATCCATAGTCGCGGGATTCCGATGCCCCCCTCGTTGAAGGAACTCGTAGTGCAGGTGCGGCCCGGTCGCCAGGCCCGTGGATCCGACCCGTCCGATGACCTGGCCCTGCTCCACCGTCACTCCCACCCGGACGCCGGCCGCGATAGAACTCAGGTGAGCGTATCGGGTCTGGATTCCGTGCGTGTGGCGTATCTCGACTATCCGTCCGAACGTGCCCCACGTTCCGGACCGGGTCACCGTCCCCGATGCCGTGGCCTTGACGGCCGTGCCGTGAGGCGCTCCGTAGTCGATTCCCGGATGGCGGCGGTATTGCTTCAGAATAGGGTGGTAGCGCCGATTCGAGAACCCACTCGTGATCCGATACGGGACCGGATAGCGAAGAAACACACCACGCAGGGCTTCGCCGTCCACGTCGAAGTACTCCCGCCGACCGCCCGGCCGCGTGTACGGAATGGCGGACAGAACCCGTCCCCGGTTTCTCAGCTCGATGGCGAGGAACCTGCGCGAGCGCACGGTCCCGTCGGGGCGCACCTCGCGCTCGATCGCCACCCGAAACGCGTCGCCACGTCTCATGTCGCGAGTGAAGTCTACCTTCCACGCGAAGACGTCGGCCAGGTCGTAAACGTACTCCTGGAACTCGCCCTCGCTCAGCCGATCGACCTCGCCGGACAGCTCGGCAAACCACAGGCTGGATTCGATCAGCCCGGCCAGCAGCAACGTGTCCGTGACCAGCGGCACGGTGGCCACACTGCTGGTCCAGCTCTCCTCGACCACATCCAGGCGCAGCAGGGAATCCTGGTTCAGCTGGAGGAGAACCCGTTCCGGCGTCGCGTCCGGTGGGCCACTGATCTGCATGACAACCCCGGGTCGGAACGTCCGGGGACTCTTGTGCTCCCGGACTACCTCGATGAGCTCGTGGATCTCCTGCGGCGAGAAGCCACGGCCCTCGAGCACCTGCGCGAGAGTTTCACCTGACCGGAGGGTATCGTACACGCTCTCGGGAGGGAGTGGAGCGGGTACGATGACCGACCGGATTCGGTCCCCTTCGGGCCCGGTCCGGGATCGGAGCGTGGACCGGATTCCGAGGCCCAGGAGGAGCAGCAGCAGCGCCGCTACCGCGGGGATCAGGACGGCGCGCCGTCGGGAGGACCGGAGCGGCGCGCGCCGCCCGGCTCCCCGGTAGGGGCCCGGTTTCGTGTCGGCTATCTTCAACGCAGGAGTTCCTTGTCGCAGTGCCCGGATCTGCGGCCGTCAGTCCATCTGACGCCGGATGAAAGTCGGGATCTCCAGATCCTCCACCTGTGAACGGCCCGTGAACTGGCTTCCGATATCGGGAAGCGATCTCGCTACGGGCTCCATGCCGCCGCCCAGCACCGAGACGAGCCGCGGACGCAACAGCGGCTCCCGATCCACCGGGACGACCTTCAGCGCCGGCGCGATCTCCTCTTCCACTTCCTTCCCGAATCCTGTCGCGATCACTGTCACGCGCAAACGTCCGTCCAGGTCGGGGTCGTGGACGGCTCCGAAGATCATCTCCGCCTCGTCGCCCGCGGCTTCCTGGACGATCGAATTCACGGTCGTCACTTCGTCGATCGCGAGGTCCATACCTCCGGAAATGTTGACCAGCACTCCCGTCGCACCGTTAATCGATATGCTGTCGAGCAAAGGTGAGCAAATGGCCTGCTGCGCCGCCTCCACGGCACGATCCTCACCCGTCGCATCGCCGGTCCCCATCAAGGCGGCACCCCGATTCGACATCACGGTTCGAACATCAGCGAAGTCGACGTTCACCTCTCCAGTGACGCTGATCAGGTCCGAGATCCCCTGAGTAGCATGGAGCAGGACCTCATCGGCCTTCTTCAGGGCGGCGCGGAAGGTCGTTCCCTTGCCCACGACCGACAGGAGTTTCTCGTTCGGAACCACGATCATGGTGTCCACCGAGCGGCGCAGGTCACGCAGGCCGATGTCGGCGTGCCGCATCCGCTTCTTGCCCTCGAAGTTGAACGGGCGAGTGACGATCGCGATCACAAGGGCTCCCATCTCGCTGGCGATCTGGCCAACGCGCGGAGCCGCCCCGGTCCCCGTTCCACCGCCCATTCCGGCGGTCACGAACACCAGGTCCGCTCCATCGAGCGTCTTCCGGACCTCTTCCTCGTTTTCGGCGATCGCCTGCCTCCCGACCTCCGGGCGAGCTCCTGCTCCAAGCCCCCGGGTGAGCTTGCGCCCGATTTGCAACGACAGGTGGGCCCCACAGTTCCCGAGCGCCTGAGCGTCGGTATTGATCGCCACGAACTCGACGCCTTCCAGATTCTCGTCGATCATCCGGTTCACGGCGTTGCCCCCGGCGCCTCCCACGCCGACGACTTTCATGCGCGCGTTCCGCGTCGTCTCACTCTCGAACTCGAATACCATCTCTCCCTCCCGAACTTGGTTGAGGTTCATCCTCGGCTCCGATCTGCTCCTCGACATCTTCCGCAGGCTGCTCAGAAAAAGTCCCGCAGCCAGTCGGCGACCCTCTCCAGCGCCCTCAGCGCCACGCCACCTCCCTTCTCTCGGGTTCTCATCAGGCCGAACAGGGCGAGGCCCACCGCCGTGGCCAGGCGAGGGTCTCGTACCGCCTCCACTACTCCGTCCAGCTCCCGGCCCGGCGTCCCCAGGCTGACGGGCATGTTGAACACCGATTGAGCCAGCTCCACTATGCCGTCGAGGCTGGCGCCGCCACCGGTGATGACTACTCCGGCGGGGAGCTCCCCCAGGAGCTTCTTTTCCTCCATTGCTTCGTAGACGAGACCGAAGACCTCGTCGAGGCGCTGCTCGATGATGTGGGCCAGCAACTCGCGCGAGACTTCGCGCTTGCTGCCGGGCGTGGGACCCGCGATCTCGAGCTTCTCCTCGGAGTCGACGCGGCCCGTGCGCGCGCTTCCGCTCAAGAGCTTCAGCTCCTCGGCATCCGACAGCGAGATCCCCAGTCCCTTCACGATGTCGTTCGTCACGGTGACCCCACCCCACGGGAGCGTGGCCACCAGGTGCAGCATCCCTTCGCGGAACACCATCATCTCGGTTGCGGCACCCCCGATCTCGAGCAGGGCCACTCCGGCCTGGCGCTCGTCCTCACTCAGCACCGAGAGGCTGGTGGCGAGTGGGGCGAGGACCAGCTCCTCGGTCCGGTACCCGGCGCGGTCGATCGCCTTTCGTAGGTTGAGGCACGCGGGGGATCCAGCCGTCACAATCGCGACGTGTGACTCGAGCCGCGTGGCCTCCATGCCTCGCGGATCCTGGATCCCGCGCTGCCCATCGACGACGTATTCCTGGGGAATGGCGTGCAGGAGCTCTCGGTCCGGCGGGATCACGATGGCCCGCGCCACTTCGTGCACCCGGTCCAGGTCACCCTGGTCGACCTCCTCCGCAGTCACGGCAACGACACCGGAAGACGCCCCCACGTCGATGTGCTCACCGGCTATACCGGCGTACACGACGCCTGCCTCGACACCGGCCATTTCCTCCGCTTCGCGAACCGCTTCACGGATCGCCTCGGTCGCGGCTTCCAGGTGCGTCACGTTGCGGTTTCGCACGCCCTCGGTGACCGCGGTTCCGACACCCATGACATGGACGCGCGTGTTCTCGGCATCCCGCGCGCTTTCGCTGCCGACAATCACGGCGCTTGTCGTGGTGGAGCCCACGTCGAGGCCCGCGATGCATCTGGGCCCGCCGATCACGCTTCCTCCTCCATGCGAACCACGACCTGTCCCCGGAAGCGGGCATCCGCCGAAACGATCCGGCCGCGCTCGGTGCACAGACGGAGTGCCTCCTCCACGCGCAGGAAGGCTGTGTCCGTGTTGTCCATCGGGAGCAGGATGGTCTCGGCGTAGCTGCCATCGAGCAGAGACAGCTCGATCGCCTCACCGCCCACGGG
>JBDHFS010000029.1:0-16974 GCA_039590285.1 Gemmatimonadota bacterium | reverse complement strand
CTGCGAAGTCTTGGCCAGCGTCGCTCCATCCATCTGGCGCTCGAGATCGTACGTGACGTACTTCTCGCCCACGGTCCGCTCAATGCCATCGAGGACCGCCTGCGCCGCTTCATCCCAACCCATGTACTCAAACATCATCACGCCCGAAAGGATGAGGGACGTGGGATTGACCTTGTCCAGACCCGCGTATTTCGGCGCGGTCCCGTGAGTCGCCTCGAACAGGGCCACTCGATCACCGATATTGGCCCCCGGTGCCATTCCGAGGCCGCCGACTTGAGCGGCACACGCATCGGACAAATAGTCTCCGTTCAGGTTGGGAAGTGCTATGTAGTCGTACTCGGCGGGCCGCAACAGGATCTGCTGGAACATCGCGTCGGCGATGCGGTCCTTGATGACGATCTTCCCCTCGGGCTGTTTTCCGTCATGGGCACTCCACAGCTCCGTTTCCGTGATCGTCTCGTCAGCGAACTCCTCGCGCGCCAGCTCGAAGCCCCACTCCCGAAACGCGCCTTCCGTGTACTTCATGATGTTGCCCTTGTGAACGAGCGTCACGGATCTCTGTCCGGTGCGAATCGCATCCCGGATACACATCCGGACGAGGCGCTTCGTCCCGTATTCCGAGATCGGCTTGACCCCGATCCCGCTGTGCTCTCGAACGGAGCAGCCCATCTCATCGTTGAGGAAGCTCCTGACCTTCTCGGCCTCGGCCGTGCCCGCCTCCCACTCGATCCCCGAATACACGTCCTCGGTGTTCTCGCGATAGATGACGACGTCGAGCTTCTCCGGCTCCCTGACCGGCGAAGGAGTGCCCCCGATCCACCGATTGGGACGAACGCATGCGTACAGGTCCAGCTTCTGCCTGAGCGTGACGTTCAGGGATCGGATCCCGCCGCCCACGGGAGTGGTGAGAGGGCCCTTGATGGCGACCGCGAAGTCACGAATGGCCTGCAGGGTCTCCTCCGGAAGCCACTCCCCCGTAAGCTGACGGGCCTTCTCTCCGGCGAACACCTCCATCCATTCGATCTGTCGATCACCACCATACGCCGCCTCCACGGCCGCATCGAAAACGCGTACGGCCGCGGACCAGATGTCGGGACCCATCCCGTCCCCTTCGATGAACGGGATGATGGGCCGCCCCGGTACGTGACGGCCGTCCGCTCCTGACTCGATGGGCATGCCCCCGGTGGGAACCTTCGCGTAGCGATATTCTGATGCCATTTTTCTACCCCTGCCCTCTACGGGAATGTTGTGATCAGCGTCGGTCGATCGGCACCCAGGGCCGGTCCAGCTCACCGGTGTACTCGGCCCGCGGTCTGATCAACCGGTTGTGCATATGCTGTTCCATCACGTGCGCGGCCCAGCCGCCCGTGCGGCCGATCGCGAAGAGGGGGGTGAAGAGGTCGAGCGGAAGGCCCAACAAGTAGTACACCGTCCCGCAGTGGAAGTCCACGTTGCAGTGGAGTCCCTTCCGCTCGAGCATGTTGTCCTCGAGCTCCCTGGACAGGTCGTACCACCGGGTGTCGCCGGCCTCCCGGCTCAGGGCCTCCGCCATCTGACGAAGGTGTGTCGCGCGAGGATCCTCGGTCCGGTACACCCGGTGCCCGAAGCCCATGATCTTGCGCTTCTGCGCCAGAGCCCTGTCCAGGTAATCTGGCACGGAGCCCGAATCGTCCAGCTCCAGCAGCATTTCCATGGCCTTCTCGTTGGCACCTCCGTGCAGCGGTCCCTTGAGTGCCGCGAGTCCGCCGGTCACCGCCGAGTGCATGTCCGAAAGTGTCGAGGCGACCACGCGCGTCGTGAAGGTCGACGCGTTCAGACCATGCTCCAGATACAGCACCAGCGACGTGTCGAGCGCGCGCGCGGCCGTGTCGGTCGGCGACTCGTCCCTGAGCATATACAGGAAGTTGGCCGCGTGATCGAGCTTCGGGTCCGGCGCCACAGGGTGCTCGCCACGACGCAGGCGATCGAAAGCCGCCACGATGGTCGGAACGAGCGCGACGAGCCGACCGGCCTTCCTCAGATCGGCGTCATGGGAAATGTCATCCGGTTCAGGGTCGAGCTGTCCCGCCGCTGAGACGGCGGTCCGAAGGGCGGCCATCGGTGACGAATCCGAGGGGAGGTCCCGGAGTACCCGTTCCAGCTCCGGCGAGAGTGCCCGCTGCGCCGCCAGTGTCCCCTCGAACGCTTCCAGCTCCGCCGCCGAAGGAAGGGCGTCGTACCACAGCAGGTACACGGCCTCCAGGTACGAGGCATGCCGGGCGAGCGCGTGGATGTCGTATCCCCGATACCACAGGCGTCCGCTGGTGCCGTCGATGTGACTGAGCGAAGACTCGGCGACCACGATTCCGGCCAGGCCCTCGCTGGGCGTTGATTGTGTCATGAAGTCCTCTGTGGGTCACGCCGGCGATCCGGCTACGAAAAAGGGGCGCAACTCCCGGTTGAACCGGTGTCACGCCCCCTTGCTCGAACCGCTTCGAGCGCTCGGTCGTCCTACCGAATCGCTGGGTCCGGCTCGGCAGCCAAGAACCGACTCTTCAGGTCTTCCATGCTCAGGGTCTCAAAGGAGCCGGCTGGCAGGCGAATGCGCCGCTGCGGCTGAGCAGGATCGGAAAAGCAAACGAAAATAACCGACTCTTTGTTGTCCGTGGACATGTGCTTGTCTGGGTCGGGCCAGAAGACGTCACGCGATGCCAACCAGGCCTTCCACCGTCTCCCACCGTCGTCCCGGAAGTGCTTTGTCATGCAAACCTCGAAGTTGGGTCCGAACCGCAAACTACAGGGCCCACAAATATAAGTGAGTGAGCGGTTTATGTCCACATCCCCGACGGGGCTAGAAACAACTTGAGAACTGACGTACAACTCGTTGTAATCACCATCTATATGGCGGTTTGGCACCTGCTGGGAAGAACGACATCCTGAACGCCGCCTTCCGCTGGATCGTCCGGTGGCCTAGACTCCGGTCCGTGTGTCGCTTCCCGAACCCCTGTGTCCCTCACCCGGAGAGCCCGATGTACAAGCTCGCGATCCGCCGGTGCGTCGCTCATGCCGCATTCATGCTGTTGCTCGTTCCCGCGATGCTCGGCGCCCAGACCAGACACCAGGACGGGAAGCCGCCTCTCCGTCCCGTGCACACCTACTCCATCGTCGCCCGAGACGCCGCGACGGGCCAGTTGGGTGTAGCGGTCCAGTCCCACTGGTTCTCCGTCGGCTCGTCCGTGACGTGGGCCGCGAGCGGCGTCGGGGCCGTCGCGACGCAATCCTTCATCGACCCGTCCTATGGAGCGCACGGTCTGGTGCTCATGGGCACTGGTAAGAGCGCGGAAGAGACGCTGGCCGGACTCATCGCGGCAGACGTCCATCCGGAGGTCCGGCAGGTGGGCATGGTGGACGGCCGCGGTGGAACGGCCGTCCATACCGGAAGCCTGGCCATTCAGGAGGCCTGTGATCATGAGGGAGATGGTTTCACGGTGCAGGCCAACCTGATGCACCATGCGACGGTGTGCGATGCCATGGTGCGGGCGTACACATCGAGTCAGGGTGACCTCCCCGAACGTTTGATGAGCGCACTCGAGGCAGCCGAGGCAGAGGGTGGCGACATACGGGGTAGACAGTCGGCGGCCCTGCTCGTCGTCGCGGGGCAGCCTTCCGGTCGGCCCTGGCAGGATCGACTGTACGACCTCCGAATAGAGGACCATCGAGAGCCCCTGGTCGAGCTGCGCCGTCTTCTGTCGGTCGCTCGAGCCTACCACCACATGAACCAGGGTGACGAGCTGGTGACGGGGGGCGACGTGGACGGTGCGGTTGTGGAGTACAAGCGAGCCGAGGAGCTTCTTCCCGGCGAGTCGGAGCCGATCTTCTGGCACGCCGTGACGCTCGCGAGCGTTGGACGGGTGGAAGAGTCCCTGCCCCTGTTCGCCGAGGCCTTCCGGTTGCGGCCGGAGTGGCGTGAGCTGGTGCCCCGGCTCGTTCCGGCCGGGCTGCTACCCGACGATGCGGTGACGGTGGAGAGAATCGTGGCGATCGGGAGCTGAGCGGCCTGCCGTTACGATTCCGGCTGCCCCGTTCGGTCGAGCTCCGGCAGCCGGCAGAAGAAAGCGAAGGACGCTCCGAAACCCGCGATCAGCGCCGCGAGAATTACCGTAATGATCACGTACATGTCGCTCCGCCGCTTGGGGGGTGCGGACGCGCCGCGCGATCGGCGCGTCCCCTATCAGCGCTCGAGTATGGGGTCCTCCGCGCAGGTTGTCCAGAGCCGAAGCAAGAATGCCGTCACCGGGGGCCGGAGACGCCGTTGCCCCGGGTTCCATAACAGGGTAACCTCGCTCGTCGTGCCCGGGCATGAGTAAGAAGACCGGACGCTTCCGGCGCTTACCCGACCGGGAATCCGGCGTCAACGCCGAAGCAGTCGGAGGAGATTCCATGCGCAGAACAGAGACCTTCGTTGAGGAAGCCGAGCGCTGGAGCGCCCACAACTACGCTCCGCTTCCCGTAGTCATAGAGCGAGGCGAGGGCTGCTGGGTGTGGGACGTGGACGGAGAGCGGTACCTGGACATGCTCAGCGCGTATTCGGCCCTCAACCAGGGTCATCGCCATCCTGTCATCGTCGGAGCGCTTCGGGACCAGGTCGAGCGCCTCACACTCACGTCGCGCGCGTTCCACAACGACCGGATGGGAACGTTCCTGAGAGAGCTCGCGGAAGCCACCGGATTCGCGCGCGCTCTCCCCATGAACACGGGAGCCGAAGCCGTCGAAACGGCACTCAAGGCCGCCCGAAAATGGGGATGCGAGGTGAAAGGCGTTACGGAGGACCTGGCCGAGATCATCGTCTGTGAGAACAACTTTCATGGCCGCACCACGACCATCGTAGGCTTTTCCTCCGAAGAGCAGTACCGGCGGGGGTTCGGGCCGTTCGCTCCGGGATTCAAGCTGATCCCGCACGGTGACCTGGCCGCGCTCGAGGCAGCCATCAACGAGAATACGGTCGGTTTCCTCGTGGAGCCTATTCAGGGAGAAGGCGGCATCGTGGTGCCGCCGGATGGTTATCTGACCCGTGCACACGAGCTGTGTCGCGAGAACAGAGTCCTGCTCCTGAACGATGAGATACAGACAGGACTCGGACGAACCGGCCGGCTGTTTTGCGGAGACTGGGACGGTACGCGAGGCGACATCCTGATCGTCGGGAAGGCCCTCGGCGGAGGCGTGTACCCCGTTTCCGCGATTCTCGCCGACGATGAAGTCATGGACGTCTTTCACCCCGGCGACCACGGATCCACGTTTGGCGGTAATCCCCTGGGTGCCGCCGTGGGAAGCGCGGCCCTGAACGTGATCCTCGACGAGAATCTGGCGGCACGCGCACAGGAACTGGGAAGCTGGTTCACGGAGCGGCTCCGCGAGATCGACTCTCCGCATGTGAAGGAGGTCAGGGGACGCGGCCTGATGATCGGCGTGGAGATCCGCGAGGAGTCGGGAACGGCGAGGCCCTACTGCGAGGCGCTCAAGGAACGCGGCGTCTTGTGCAACGACACCCACTCCCACACGATCCGAATCGCCCCCCCCCTTGTGATCGATCGCGAGACGCTGGAACAGGCCCTGCCCATCTTCGAGGAGGTCGTCAGCCCCGGAGTCGTGGCTGTCTGACGACCCAACTCCGCGTCCACAGATCCTGAAGCGCGAGGCGCCGGAGAGAGCCCCTCCTGCGCCTGATTCATCAGAGCGGACCTGATGACTTACGGCTGCGCCACGGACGCCCTCGTAATCGTGACCGTCCCGACCGGCACGTCTGACATCCCCCCCGCAACCCCGGTCTGCACGTTGGCGATCGCGTCCACCACGTCCATCCCTTCGATCACGATCCCGAATACGGCGTACCCCCACTCGCCCGGCGCGCGGGCCCCGTAGTCCAGGAACGGGTTGTCCGTATGGTTTACGTAGAACTGGGCCAAGGCGCTGTGCGGAGCGTTGGTGCGCGCCATTGCCACCGTTCCGCGCAGGTTCGACAGACCGTTGTCCGACTCGTTACGAATCGGCTCCCGCGACCCCTCGCGCATGCTCAGGTCGGGCTCGAAGCCGCCGGTCTGGATCATGAAGTCGCGTTTGACCCGATGAAAGATCAGGCCGTCGTAGTGTCCCGAATCCACATAGGCCAGGAAATTCTCGACGGACAGTGGCGCCTGTTCGGGGTACAGTTCGATCAGGATGTTGCCTTCGCTGGTCTCCAGCAGTACACGCGGTGGCTCGGCCGGCCCGCCGCACGCACCGGCCGTAGCGAAGGCGGCCAGCGCCATCGGGGCCAGGATCGAGTTTCTGATGCTCACGTCAGCTCCTCTTCTCGATTCAAGTACTTCCGCTCGAACTGCTTTCGATCAATCTCGCCCGCTTGAAGACGTCGCAAACCCTCGAGCTGATGGCGCAGCACCTCTATCACATCGTCCACTATGGCCTGCGCCGTCTCCTTGGATCGCGGGAGACCGACATACTTCGAATAGTCGATCGGCTTGCCGTACGCCAGCCAGATCCTCTTGAACAACCTGGGAAGCCGGCACCCGACCGGCAGGACATCGTACAGACCGTCCACCGTGACCGGCACCACGTTCGGGTGGTTCGCGAGGATCACGAGCCCCGCCCCCGCCCGGCCCTGTCTTATCTTACCGTCTCTGGACCTCGTGCCTTCCGGGAACAGTATCATGGTCCCGCGCTTCAGGGCCCGGATCATCCGGTGCAGCGCCCGGCTGTCCCGCCGACCCGCCTTTACGGGAATGCACTTCCAGTTGTCGGCCCACCAGGCCCAGAACGGGTTCTTGAAGAAGTTCTCCTCCGCCGCCGGATTCCAGGGTATCAAATACGGCTTCAGGGTCGCCGGACCGAAGTACGCCGCCGTGCCGACGAGGAAGCTGTCGATCATCGTCTGGTGGTTGGAAAGCAGTAGCGTGTTTCGTTCACGAGGCACGTTCCCGCGACCGATCACGGTGGCCCGGTTCAGGACGTAGAATAGGAGACCCAGCACCAGAACCGTGATATGGACGGTCAAGTACCGGGTAAGCGGCCAGAAGAAGTGGAATACAGGCCCCCGGTAATCCGCTCGATACGGCTCGCCCATACGCCTCTCGTTCCATGGTCCCGCCGGCCACGAACTCCTCAATATCTGCCACACCCCCGCCGGGTGCCAGAGAGAGCTCGGAGGAGGGTTCCGTGGCTCTCGGAAACCGCGCGATAACCTGGCCGGAGAAGGGGCTTGGGATTCGACTCGACGGCCCTGCCAGGGAGCGCCATATTGCGCTCGAGTCGATCGCGTAGCCGTCGGCATGACCATCTTCACCATAGCTGGGGGGCGCCCATCGGGTCTGCCCCCAGACCACCGGAGAGACCGTGATGACCTCGCCCACCAAGAGCGTAGATACCTTCGGCGTACAGCGTCGCATTCGCCTCTCTGACGGATCCGAGGCGGTCCTTTATGACCTCCAGGCACTGTCAAGAGAGGGAGTCGGTCGTGTCGAGGAACTTCCGTTCTCCATACGCCTGCTCATCGAGAACCTCCTCCGGCACGAGGATGGAGTCTCGGTGACCGCCGAGGACATAGAGGCGCTCGCCAACTGGGATCCGACCGCAGAGCGCGAGATCTCGTTCATGCCGGCTCGTGTCATCCTCCAGGACTTCACGGGAGTGCCCGCCGTCGTCGACCTCGCGGCCATGCGCGACGCCATGCGCGAGCTGGGCGGGGACCCGGAGCTCATCAACCCGCTCCTTCCCTCCGAGCTGGTGATCGACCACTCGGTGCAGGTGGACAGCTACGGCCGGTTGGCCTCGCTGTTCATCAACTCCGAGCGGGAGATGGAGAGGAATCGTGAGAGGTACATGTTTCTTCGGTGGGGTCAGCAGGCGTTCGGGAACTTCAGCGTGGTGCCACCCAGCACCGGCATCGTCCATCAGGTAAACCTCGAATACCTGGCCCGCGTCGTTTTCAGCCGTGAGGTCGGAGGAGAGCGCCTCCTGTACCCGGATACTCTTGTCGGCACCGACAGTCACACGACGATGATCAACGGTCTCGGGATCCTCGGGTGGGGCGTGGGAGGCATAGAAGCGGAAGCCGCCATGCTGGGTCAGCCGCTCAGCTTCCTCGTCCCGGAGGTTCTGGGCTTCCGGCTGCACGGCACTTTGCCGGAGGGCGCGACGGCAACCGATGTCGTGCTGCGCGTAACCGAAATGCTGAGAAAGAAGGGTGTCGTCGGAAAGTTCGTCGAGTTCTATGGAGAAGGCCTCGCCTCTCTCTCTCTGGCCGATCGGGCCACGATCTCCAACATGTCGCCCGAGTTCGGCAGCACGTGCGCTATCTTTCCCATCGATGCGGAGACCCTGGCCTATCTGCGGTTCACGGGCCGGGACGATGGGCAGGTGGCCACGGTGGAAACCTATGCGCGTGAACAGGGACTCTTCCACTCGGCCGACTCTCCGGTCCCCGAGTTTACCGACACAATGGTTCTCGACCTGGAAACCGTGGAGCCCAGCCTCGCGGGCCCCAAGCTGCCTCAACAGAGGGTCCCGCTCACACTTGTGAAGGACTCGTTCGAGGAGGTCCGTACCGAGTTCGCCGGGCTGCGTGGCGGCGATTCGTTGTCGGGCTCGGGAGGGAGCGCCACGGCGGCGGCCGCGATCCGCTCCGCGCGAGTCCAGATGACCGACACGAAGGATCGGCCGGTCGAGTTCGACTTGCCGGACGGCGCAGTCGTCATCGCCGCCATCACGAGCTGCACCAACACCTCGAACCCGAGCGTCATGGTCGGTGCGGGCCTGCTGGCTCAAAAGGCGTCCGAGCGCGGCCTCGAGAGCATGCCGTGGGTCAAGACGAGCCTCGCTCCCGGCTCCAAGGTGGTCAGCGAGTATCTCACCGAAGCGGGGCTCCTTCCGCACCTCGAAAAGCTCGGGTTCGCGGTCGTCGGATACGGATGCACGACCTGCATCGGAAACAGTGGGCCCCTTCCGGAGCCGATCGCCGAGGCCATCCGAGGCCAGGACCTCATGGTGGCCGCGGTTCTCTCCGGTAACCGCAACTTCGAAGGCCGGGTGAACCCGCTGACCCGGGCCAACTACCTCGCGTCGCCTCCCCTGGTCGTCGCGTACGCTCTGGCCGGCCGCATGGATATCGATCTGACCGCCGAGCCCCTCGGACGGGACTCGAATGGGAGGGACGTGTTCCTGCGTGATGTGTGGCCGACCCAGCAGGAGATTCGGGATACGATCCGCGCGGCGGTGAAGACCGAGCACTTTCGTGAGCAGTACGCGAGCGTGTTCGACGGCGACGAGGAGTGGCGCTCGCTACCGGTTCCCGATGGCAACCAGTACGATTGGGACCTATCGTCCACTTACGTCCGCCAGCCACCGTTCTTCACGGGAATGGAGCGAACGCCCGTGGCACCCGGCGCCGTCCGGGGAGCTCGCGTCCTGGCCTTGCTCGGCGATTCCGTGACGACGGATCACATATCCCCGGCAGGAGCTATCGCGTCCGACTCCCCGGCCGGTCGCTACCTGATCTCGCACGGGATCGAGCCGAGGGATTTCAATTCTTACGGATCCAGGCGCGGCAACCATGAAGTGATGATGCGGGGAACTTTCGCCAACGTCCGGCTCCGCAATCGGCTGGTGCCGGGGATCGAGGGCGGCTACACCCGTCATCAGCCGTCGGACGACCAGATGTCGATCTACGATGCCGCCATGCGGTACGCGGACGAAGGCGTGCCCCTGATCGTGCTCGCCGGTCGCGAGTACGGCACCGGCTCTTCGCGCGACTGGGCGGCAAAGGGTCCCAGGCTACTGGGCATCCGGGCCGTCATCGCCGAGGGATACGAGCGGATTCACCGTAGCAACCTCATCGGCATGGGAGTCCTACCGCTGCAGTTCTTGGCCGGGGACTCCGCGCACGCGATCGGGCTGGACGGGGCCGAGTCGTACGACATCCCCGGTGTCGATGGGCGATTGTCGGCCGGCTCACGGCTGTCGGTACGAGCCGAGAGGTCCGGCGGAGAATCGGTCGAGTTCGAAGCTCTCGTGCGTCTGGACACGGAAGTCGAGGTCGAATACTACCGGAACGGAGGCATCCTCCAGACCGTCCTGAGGGGGTTGCTGGAGGGCTGAGTCACGGCCCGACCCTTGCAGCACGATCACTGCGTCCGGGCACCCGCCCAACCATGAACGGAGTGATCGATGATGATATCAGGAGTACGCAGACTCGGATGGCTGGCCGCGCTGATCGCGCTCGCGGCGTGTTCGTCCGCGCCCCCACCGCAGACTGCCCCCACGCCGGCGGCCGAGCCGGTCGTCGTGCAGGAAGCGGCGGCCCCGACCGGTCTTCTCGCGCCCCCGGATGCGGCTGTCGCTCTGGCCGAGGGTGTCGAGCTGACAGGCACCGAGATGGGCACCATGTGGACCTTCGAAAACCCCCCGCTCGACTATTGGGAGGAGGCCTACGGCTTTCGTCCCAGCTCCGAGTGGCTCGAGCACGTTCGACTCGCTTCCGTTCGCTACGGTCGCGGCTGCTCGTCCTCGTTCGTGTCGGCCAACGGGCTCGTGATCACGAACAACCATTGCGCCCGAGGGTGCATCGACGCCGTGTCGACGGATGAGAATGACTACCTGACCAACGGCTTCTACGCCGCCACGCGTGATGAAGAGCTGACCTGCCCCGGCCTGTTCCTCGACCAGCTGATCGATATCGACGACATCACGGGTGAGCTTCGAGCCGTAGCGGCAGCCGGTCTCACCGACGCGGAGATCAATCAAGCACGGACCGCGCGCGGTGAGGAGCTCGCGCAGAGCTGCGAGGCGGATTCGGGCCTCGAGTGCCAGGTCGTTTCGCTGTTCCACGGCGGTCAGTTCATGCTGTACAAGTTCCGCCGCTACTCGAACGTGAAGCTGGTCTTCACGCCCGAGACGCAAGCCGCGTTCTTCGGAGGAGACCCGGACAACTTCACATATCCTCGCTACGACCTCGACATCACCTTCGTGCGTGCCTACGAGGACGATGGCGTCACTCCGGCCGACACCCCTCACTACTTCGAATGGGACGCGGGCGGGGCCGAAGAGGGAGAGCTCGTGTTCGTCACCGGCAACCCCGGGTCCACGGCGCGACAGATCACCGTGTCTCGGTATCTGTACGAGAAGGAGGTCCGGCACCCGATGACGGTCGACCTGTACGACCAGCGGCTCGAGGTCCTGCACGCCATCCAGCGCTCTGATCCTGAGCGTGGCCGCCAGATGCAGAACCTGGTCTTCGGCCTGGAAAACGGGCAGAAACTGTATCGCGGACAGCTCAAGGGCCTCCGGGATACCGAGCTGACGGCCAGGAAGATCCGGTGGGAGAAGGAGTTCCGTGCAGCCGTCGAGGCCGACCCCGAGCTCGCCGCCGCGTACGGAGACGTCTGGGACAGGATCGCCGAGCTGAACGAGCGTAAGGCCCAGCTGAGGCCTGCGGTCGTGCTCAACGATCCGGACCTGCGAAGCCCCTCCGCCCATCTGCGGCTCGCCGGACAGCTGGTCGAGTACGTACACACGATGGAGCGACCCCAGGAAGAGCGCCCGGGACAGTTCCAGGGCGAGGAGCTGGCCGGACTTCAAGAAAGTCTCCTTAATCCGGGCTACCTCGCTATGGACCAGTCCACGGGAATGCTGGCCGGACGGTTGGCGCTGGCGCAGAAGTGGCTCCCGGCCGACGCCGTACTCGTCCGTGCGATTCAGCCGGGCGAGACCCCCGAGGACGCCGCGCGCCGTCTGATCGAGGGCTCGCAGGTAGCCGATGGGGGGTTCTGCGAGGGCGTGATGGGGATGAGCCCCGAAGAGCTTTTGGACAGTCCGGACCCGCTGATCCAGCTCATGCTGGACATGCGGACCGAGCGAGGAGGGATCATCGATGAGTGGCAGGATGTGCTCGCCTCGGAGGGCGTTCAGAACGAGCAGTTCGCCGCGGCCCTGTTCGCCGTGTACGGCACGGACCTACCGCCCGATGCGACGTTCACCCTCCGCATCACGGACGGCGTCGTGCAGCGGTATCAGTTCAACGGCACGTACGCTCCCGCGCAGACCACGATTTACGGCCTGTACGCCCGCGGGGAGGAGTTCGGGAACGAGATGCCGTGGACCCTGGCTCCGGCGATCGACGATGCGCGCGACGTAGTGGACATGAGCGTGCCCATCAATTTCGTGTCCACCAACGACATCACCGGCGGCAACAGTGGCAGCCCCGTGATCGATCGTGAGGCCCGCTGGGTGGGAATCGCGTTCGACGGGAACGTCGAGGCGTTCCCCAACGAGTTCCTGTTCGCCGCGGAGAACGGACGCACAGTGTCCGTGCACGCGGCCGGGATCACGGAGATGCTCGCAAGCGTGTACGGCGCAGAGGAGCTGCTCGAGGAGCTGCTCGAGGGCTCCGAGTAAACAACCCCTCAACGCGTGCGGGGTGGAGGAAGAGTCCGCCCCGCACGACCTAGCCCATCGGGACAGCCTGACACGCCTCGGCGAGTCGAGTTGTCCCGTTGCGCCTTCCGGTACGTCACACTCCCTTGCGCACGCATGAGGCTCTCGTGGCTCTGGCGATCATCCTCATCGTCGTCGCGTACGGTCCGTTCCTTCTCGGCTACCTGCCGCCGCGTCGGAACGCGCCAGGCTTCGGTCCCGGGTTCTTCTAGGCCCCGAGTCTGGACGGCCTACATCCGTTTGTAGGCCGGCCCGCTCCCGCCCTCGCGCGGAGTCCAGCGGGGACCCAGCACGTCGGTCGCCTTGCAGTCGACGCAGTTGGGGGCGTTCACGACAAGCCCGTTCTCACCCCACTCGTATACGCCGGCCGGGCACATGTGGCGGTAGAATTGAGCGACATCCGGATGAACGTCGTCGGCCACGATCAGGTGAGACGGGATGTCGTCACGCGTCGTGTTCCCGGACCGGAACACCGCGTCCACCTTGCTGAAGGTGCTCTTCCCGTCGGGAGCGAAATCGGTCGAATGCTCGACACGGCGCGCCTCGGCCGCATCCTCGTCGACGTCGATCCTCCGGCCAGGAAAGCGTCCCCCGGTGAGAATCGACAGGGCGGAGAGCGCCCCGCCGCGGTAGAAGCCCGACTTGAATGCGGTGCGCATGTTACGGGTTCGGTAGAGGTCCCTCGAGATCACGCTGTCCCGAACCATGGTCTCGTAGTCCGCCAGGGATGCCGCATCCGCCTCTCCCCCCTTGAGCGCCCGAAACGCTGCACGGGCCGCGAAGATGCCGGAGAACATGGCGTAGTGGATGCCTTTCAGGCTTGGGACGTCGACGAAGCCCGCCGCGTCGCCGACCACGAGCACGCCATTGCCGTGTAGCCGCTCCGGCAGCGAGTACCACCCTCCCTCGGGAATAGTGCGGGCGCCCCATTCGACCATCTCCCCATCCTCGAGCACATCGCGCACGAGCGGGTGGCCCTTCAGCCGCTGCAGCAACTCGTGCACGTCCAGCGAGCTCTCGCTGTAGTCCAGCCCAACGACCAAGCCCAGGGACACGAGGCCCTCACCCATCGGATACATCCAGCTTCCACCGAAAGCGTCGCGCGGCAGCGGCCAGCCCAGCGTGTGGACCGCGCGATCGAGAGGCCTTTTCACCTGCCACAGCTCCTTCACGCCCAGAGCGTGAATCTGCGGATTCTCGGAGCCCACGCCCTGGTCCCGAAGCCATGCCAGGCTCAGCGGTCCGCGGGTTCCCTCTGCCAGGATCGTCACCGTGGCCGACAGGTCCATGGCCGGTACGTACCCACCCCCCGGGCTCCCGTCCCGGTTCAGCCCGGCAGGTGCGGTGCGTGCTCCCACCACGCAATCGCCGTCCATAAGCAGAGCATCGGCGGGGAAACCCGTGAACAGATTGACGCCCGCCTCCTCCGCTTTGGAGCCCAGCCATTGCGCGATCTCGCAAATCGACGCGACATGGTTTCCATGATTCCGCATGGGAGGCGGAGTCGGGAGCCTCAGTTTCCCCGTCTTCGACAGGAGGTAGACGGCATCGTCCCGCACCGGACCTCGAAACGGAAGGTCCGAAGGGGAAATGCCTGGAAACAGCTCGTGGAAGGCGGCGGGGTCCACGACAGCGCCCGAAAGGCAATGCTCGCCCAACGACTCCGCCTTCTCCAGCACCCCGATCTCCATATCCCCCGGCTCGCCACCGGCCTCGGCATCTTCCCTGACGAGCCGAGCCAGCTCGATCGCGGCAGCCAGACCGGCTGGACCTCCGCCCACGATGAGCACATCGAGTGGCACCGCCTCCGCATCCGGGGCCTGCCTGAGAAGGAAGCGATCGGCCGGAAAAGGCGGTTGCACGGCGGACGGTATCAGGAAGCGGCTGCCATCGCCTTCGATACGAGACATGGGCTCGTGTGTCCTGTGCTTGCGGTGGTCGGTGACGGTCGAGCAAAATGAGCGCTCGCCTGAAGGGTGTCCAGCGGCAGTCAGTTCACTCACCGACGCGGCTCGACGGTCCTCGGGCGTGATACCAGACATGGAGGAGTGGACATGGAGGTCGTGCGACCACGGGACGTGATCTCCCGGGCTTTCCAACGTTTCCTGAAGCTCGAGTCGGCCGGTGGAATCGTGATGATGAGTGCCGCGGCGCTGGCTCTGCTCGTAGCCAACACGCCCCTGTGGAGCGGCTACGATGCGCTGTGGCACACCTACGCCGGGCTGGCGGTCGGCGATTGGTCGCTGCGGATGTCGCTGCTTCATTGGGTGAACGACGGACTGATGGCCGTCTTCTTCTTCCTGGTCGGTCTCGAGATCAAGAGGGAGATCCTCTACGGTGAGCTGGCATCCATCCGCCGGGCCGCGCTTCCGGTGGTGGCTGCCCTCGGAGGTGCGGTCGTACCCGCCGGCCTGTTTTTTCTTCTGAACGTTGGAGGGGATTACGTCAACGGCTGGGGCATTCCGATGGCCACCGACATCGCGTTTGCGGTGGCGATCCTGGCCCTGCTGGGAACGCGCGCCCCGCTTTGGCTGAAGACGTTCGTAACGGCCCTGGCCATCGCCGATGACATCATGGCCGTGCTCGTGATCGCCGTGTTCTACTCCGGGGCGATCAACATGGTGGCGCTGGGGTGGGGCGCTGCATTGCTCGTCGTCCTCTTCCTGATGAACCGGGCAGACGTTCAGAAGCCGTCCGCCTACGTGATCCCGATTCTGCTCCTGTGGTACTTCGCGTTCCAGTCGGGCGTCCACGCAACCATCGCCGGTGTGCTGGCGGCTGCCCTGATTCCGGCGGCGAGGCGACGCGAATCGGATGTGGCCGACTCGCTGGAGTTGAGCCAGTCGTTGCGACTGGTCACCACCTCGCTCGAGGGTGTCGCGGCCGGGGGAGAGGAGGAGTGGGAAGCCAAGGATCTCAAGGAGGAGGTGCTGGCTGAGCTGGCGGAGGAAGCCCACGAATCGAGCGCGGCCCTGTACCGGATGGAGCACGCCATCCATCCCTGGGTCGCCTTTCTGGTTCTTCCGGTGTTCGCTTTCGCCAACGCGGGAATCGCGATTCCAAAGGTCGCCCCCGGCGAGATCCTCGGCCATCCACTTACCCTGGGCGTTGTCCTGGGCCTCTTCGTGGGGAAGCAGGTGGGAATCACCGGTGCCGCCTGGCTCGCCGTGCGACTGGGTCTGGGAGATCTGCCGTCCGGAGCAAGATGGAGAACGCTGTGGGGAGGCTCCCTGCTGGCCGGAATCGGGTTCACGATGTCGATCTTCATCGCGTCCCTTGCCTTCAGCGATGCCGAAGTCCTCGACCTCGCCAAGATCGGCGTCGTCATCGGATCGCTGGCCGCGGCGCTCGTCGGCATCCTGGTGCTCCGCACAGGTCCGTCAAGCGAGACAGCCGCCGACGCTACGCCGGATTCCTGAGCGGGAGGACGATTCGGTGCGTAACGCCACCAGCTTCATCGTCTGGGTCGGCTGGGAGTTGCTGCTGATAGTGTGGACGCCGGTCGTCGCCCTCGTCCTGGCAGCGACGGGTTGGTGGGACCGGCCCCGGTGGATTACTGGACGAGCGTTCCGATTGGGAGCCCGCATCCTGGTCGCCCTCAACCCTTACTGGAGTGTGCGGATGGAGGGATACCGTCCGGCTCGCGGAGCGCACCCGTTCGTTGCCGTGTCGAACCACGAATCCCTGGCCGATGTGGTCCTGATCGGCACGCTTCCGTGGGACATGAAGTGGCTGTCCAAAGCTTCCGTCTTCCGGGTACCGTTTCTCGGCCTGATGATGCGGATGTCGGGAGACGTCTCGGTGCGGAGGGATGAGCCGGCCAGCCGGGCCGTGTCCTATGGTGCCCTGAAGACCTGGCTGGACAGGGGCGCTTCCGTCATGGTGTTTCCGGAAGGTACCCGGTCACCCACAACGGAGATGCTCCCCTTCAAGAACGGAGCGTTCCGGCTCGCGATCGAGACGGGCAGGCCGATTCAGCCCATGGCGGTTACGGGAACCAGGAACGCCATCCAGAAAGGATCGATGCGCTTCGGGCGGGCCGACGTTGTGGTGCGAGTCCTGGAGCCGGTGAGCACCGCAGGAATGGGCCCGGATGACGTGGCGGCCCTCCGGGAAAGGGTGCGCCACCTGATCGACAGCGCGAGGTCGGAGCTCCGTGAGCAGCTGGCGCCCGGTCCCGCCGCTCACTGACGCCCGATCCGGCTCAGGGCCGGTACTCGGCCATCAACTCCATGACGCGCTCGATGGGCAGAGCCTCGGCCCGATGACCCCGGTAACCCGTCGTCGTCGTGGCTCGGAACAGCGAGTTGAGCACGGCCTCCTCTGTGGCCTCTGCCACGGCAACGAACAGGCCGCTCAGAAGCGGTGCATTGGGGGATTCGACGGATCCACGGTGCGTCGAGAACGCGATCGCGTAGTCGCCCGAGCCGTGGGACATCGAAGATCCGGTGCGCGCGATACCGGCGAAGGCACGCTCCGCCACTCTGGAAAGCTCCCTGTGGGCGATTTGAACGT
>JBDHFS010000028.1:0-18876 GCA_039590285.1 Gemmatimonadota bacterium | reverse complement strand
CGTCACAACCGCATCATCGACGCGGTCATACCGAAACAATACGTGACGGGGTTCGGCGAAGAGACGCTGGCCGTAAAGTGCGAGAAGCTGGGGGCATCGATCGCCCGAGAGCAGTATCAGAAGCCTCCGCTTTCGGACAGACAGGCTCCCGCGCGTGCCCAGTTCGCCATGTTCTGGCAGTACTTCGATTGGCAGTGGGCCCGAACGCTCCCCATCGAGGGCCGCGGCCTGCTGACGGGGCTCTTCCTGGTGCTCGGAATCATCGGACTCGTGAAACACGCCCGGGGAGATCTGGACAGCTTCATCTACTTCGCGACATTCCTGTTCACGATCACGGTACTGTTGATCTACTACCTGAACTTCAAGTACGGGTACACGACATACGCTGAAATTCCGTTGGATCGTCGAGAGGTCAGAGAGCGCGACTATTTCTTCATATTCAGCTTCAACGTATGGGGGCTGTACGCGGGGATGGGGATCGCGACCGTGTGGCGGTGGGCCGGGGAGCGGCTGGCGACGGAGAAGGATCCCACGAAAGGCCTGCGCCTTGCCGCACCGATTCTGAGCCTCGCGTTTCTCCCGCTGATCTTCAACTTCGCGCTGATCGACCGGCGCGGCGACCACGCCGCGCGCGACTGGGCGTGGAACGTCCTGCAGTCGGTGGAGCCGTACGGGATCGTGTTCACGAACGGGGACAACGACACGTTTCCGCTCTGGTACCTCCAGGAAGTCGAGGGAATACGCCGCGATGTGACGGTCATCGTCCACTCCTACCTCGGTACGAAGTGGTATCCGAAACAGCTGCGGCGACTGACGTCACCATGTCCGGAAGGCGTGGATCCGCTCGCCACTCCGTCGGTGGTCGTGTGCCAGCGCCCCTTCGACGCGGATAACGCGATCGACCTGTACCGTGACATGGAGATCGTGCCGCCGACGAAGGCCATACACTCTCTGACGGATACGCAGATCGACTCGCTCCCGCTGTACCAGATCGCGCCAGCGGGCACAGTGGTGAACTTCACTCCCCAGATCGATGTGCAGTTCGACCAGGAGCGTTTTCTGACCCACCCCGACTTCCTGGTCTATTACATTGTGCAGCATGCGCTGGGCGATCGGCCCATCTACTTCGCGGCGACAGCACCTCCCGTGTACGAACAATGGAACCTGGAGCCGCACATCATACGGCACGGGTTGGCCCACAAGCTGGCTGAGGAAGAGATCGTGGCGAGCGACACGCTCGTCCAGCTCGATCCCCAGTTCATCATCCAGTGGATCGATGTCGAGCGAACGTATCACCTGGTCTGGGAAGCGTTCCTGCTCGACTACCTGCTGGACTGGGAGATCTGGCCCGAGCCATCCACCCGGGCGAGCATTCCGGCGCAGTACTACATCACGCACCTCGCGCTGGCCGTCGCCCTGGATCAGCTCGGGCGGCCGGACGACGCCGAGCGAACGGCAGGGGGCGTATGATACCGTAACCGCAGGCGAGCCGGCCACGCTACAGGCCAGCCGGGGACCCGTTCACGGCTCCTGCCTCTCGCCCGGCTTCCCGTATGCGGTGACCGCAGTTGCCTGACGGCCGGTCGCGGACACGGCCACGTATTGCCCGCCCCCGGGAGGCGTGAGGACAAGTTCCAGGGAGCTGGTTCCGGTGCCGCCAAGGAAACGACCCCGGCCGATATCGAACCGGACCGTCTGCTGCGCCGTGCCCCGAAGAGACGCTATTCCCTCGGGAGGCTCGATGGGATCGGGCGCCGGGATCCACCTGGTCTCGACATCGAGTACGGCGATCGAGGTCATTCCGCTGGGCCGAACCCGTGTCAGGCGGGTGACTCGCTCCTGCACGAGGTCATATTCCAGCGTCAAGCCCAGAGCGGTCGCCGGAATGGGCACCGTTTCGATCCAGCTGTCACCCTCGCGCACGGGTTTCTCGGGGAGCGGCGGGAAGCCCAACTTACCGAGCCAGTTCTGCAGCTGTTCGCGGAAACCCGGCCCGGCCTCGCCGGCCGTCCCCGGCAGCGTGAGTCCGATCGCTCGGCCCGCCCGGCTGGTCGTGTGCCGGAAGCCGAATCCCTGGAGACCCGACAGGTCCGGGAGGCCTGGAGGCTCGGGCTGCACGTCGAACTCCACCTCCTCCAACGTCGAGCGATAGTGGACGGCCTCGGCGGACACGGAGTCCACCACCTGGAGCAGCCGGATCGTGGTACGTGTCGTGGCTGGCCCACCGAGATCGGCCGGCAGGGCGACGGCGAGCTCCTTGTAATGGGTGTAGCGGATCCACGCGCCGGGCTCACCGCCCAGCCGCAGATGAACAGGTGCCTGCCCCTGCGCGGAGCCAGCGAGACTCAGCCACAAGACTGCCCCCAGAGCCCCGATCGTTCCGGCTCGTGAGCCGTCGTATCTAACACCCATGTTCCGACCGTAGTCCCGCAACGGGTCCCCCACAAGCAACCAGGACCGGCTGCGAGCGATCTGCTGTCCGACTTTGGGTCAAAATGACGGATTCCCGACGGGTCGCGGTTTTGCGTGAACCGCCTCTTCGGGTGCCATGGCTTACCCGGAACCGGCCGCCGTCACCGCACGATGACGGAGCGTATCTCTAGTATCCCGATTCGCTTACCGGAGGGCGTGGACCGAGCAGACTCAAGACAAAGGGTCTCCAGTTCGCGTCAGGGCCCTCCTCGATGGCGCTGGCATTCGGGTTGCAATCTCTCGCACCGACAGTTCGCGGTCGCGTCGAATCCTCCCAACGGCGTCCGCACGGTCGAGATCGTTGCCCTTCTGCATCGGTAGAGCGATGAACCACCCTGCCACTGATCGGCACGCGGCCGGTCGCGACACGGACCGAAACCTGCCCGCCGGCGGGTCCGATTCCGGGGAGCATTTCGCGACCCTGGAGGAGTTGCGCTCGCGGGAGGAACGCTTCCGCGCCATCACGGAAGTCGTCGCGGACTGGACCTACGCGCTTCTGGTTCAACCCGATGGCGACGCCGAGTTGACGTGGACCGACATGGACGCGGTACGCATCACCGGATACGCGGCTATCGACCTCGACGATCGGCTCGGCTGGCTCGATCTGGTTCATCCCGACGACCGGGCAGTCGTTCGGACTCATCTCTCGGCGCTCCTCACGGGCAGGGTCGATGTCGCAGAGTACCGCATCGTCACACGCAGCGGGGAGGTACGCTGGTTCCGGGATTACTCCCGTCCACTGAGCGAATCGGGAAACGGTGCGATTCGGGTAGTCGGAGGAGTGCGCGATGTGACGACCCGCCGCCAGGCGGAACTCGACCGCGCCCGCCTGATCTCGGAGCTGGAAGCGACCAACGAGACGCTCGAGAGGATGGCGCTCTCCGTTTCGCAGGAGCTCGAGGAGCCCCTGGCAGCAGTCGCCGCAGGCCTCAAGAGGCTGGACTTGCGCCTCGACGACAGCGACCCACGGCTGGACATCGACGTGCAACGGGCCCACCGGGCGGTCGTCCACCTCGGTGAAATGCTCGACCGGCTCCAGGAGCTGGCCCAGATCGGACACCTGCCCGAGACACTCGAGACCGTAGCCCTGACGGATCTCGCCGCTCAGGCCGTGGATCTGTGTCGGGACCGCATTCAGGCGCGCGACGTGGAAGTCGAGATTCGGGACCTTCCCGAGGTCTTCGGCGACCGGATCCGGTTGTTGCAGCTGCTGCGCATCCTGGTGGAAAACGCCGTCGCGTACCTGGGCGAGCAGCCCGAGCCGCGGCTGGAGATCGGAGTAGCGCCGCGCAGGGGCAAGAACGTCGTGTACGTGAAGGACAACGGGGCCGGAATCGACCCGGCCGACCTGGAACGGGTATTCGACGTGTTCCGCCGTCTGGACCCACGCGGTGCCGGAACCGGTGTGGGCCTGGCTCTCGCCCGAAGGATCGCGGAGATGCACGGCGGGCGGATGCGGGCCGAATCCGAAGGGAAGGGCATGGGCAGCACATTCCTCCTGGAGCTGCCTGCCTGAAGGTCTTTCCGGCACGGGAGGCCTGGCCCGGCAGGTCCCGAGATGTGCCCACCCGCTCCGGCTCAGCGAGCCAGGGGCACTGTCTCGTCGAAGATCGGGAACTCGCTGTCCTCCGCGCGCCGCTGCGCCTCGGTCAGAAGCGCCCTCGAAGTATCGCTCAACATCCCGCTCAGCAGGCTCCGGAACACACCCCCGTAGAATGCGTCCGGTCGCACGATCACGCTTCCACGCACGCTGTGGGCACCCCCCGGAACCGCGGCCGTCACCACGACCGCACTGTCCGGAGCGAGTCGGGTGTCCGAATGCTCGACCCAGACCCCGCCCTCGTAGCCGATGCGTCGCGCGATCGAGTGCTCGTGCTCGGCTCCTTCGATCGGTCGCGCCTCCCCGTCCAGGAACTCGAGTCGGGCTACGACTTCCGGAGTAGCGTACGTCGGGAAGCGGTGACCGGTGCCCGTGTTGGTGATTCGCAGGCCGACTTCACGTCCGGCTGGCAGCCACTCGATCGTGACGCCCGAGCGCACCATGTCCGGATCGTGTATCCCACGCCACAGATGACGGCGATCCGGCATGTGGCAGGTCTGGCAGACGATCCCTTCGGTGGCGTACCGGCTGTTCTGCCACTCGAAGAGGGTGTTCTCGAGGGGCTTTCCGTTCGGTGCCGCGCCTCCCGGCCCGAATTGATGGCAGCCGGAGCAGAATCGTGAGTCCTCGAAGTAGCCGGTACGGGTAACCCCGCCATGCGGTGAATCCTGCGGAGACGGGTCAAATGAACCATCCCGCCGGGGAGGACCGTGTCGTCGCCATGCCCTGACGTGGCAGGCACCGCACGAGACGCCCGCGTCGCGCAGCCCGGAATCGTACGCCGGATTCGTGAGCCATTCGTCGGCCGAGGAAAGCTCCGCGCTCTGCTCCGAGAGAGGGGCGTGGCACACGAGGCAGCTGCTGACCGTTCCAAAGGCGCTCGCTTCCCAGTTCACCAGCTGGCCCGACAGGCCCGGCGAGTAGGCACCCGAGTGCACTGTGGTTTGCCAGTCCGCGTACTGGGCCGGGTGACACGTGCCGCAATCCTCCGGTTGCAGGGAGGCCTCGAGCGGAGAGAACGCGTCCGGCGGATCGCCCTGCGGTGGTATCGGCCGATCCCAGTATCCGGCTACGAACTGGTCCATGGACGTGAAGGTCCGATCATCGGCCGGGACCGCTCCGGCGACATCGGCCGGCGCCGATTCTTCTTCCTCCGTCGAACCGCAGGCGGCCACGAGCGACAGGGCCGCGACGCAGGTGAACCACAGGACCCGGGGCCGGAACGTCGAACTTTCGATCACGATCGAGAAACCACGCCGGGCCAGGGCCGGTTCCCGGCCATCGCGACCGGAGTCGACCGTGACGAAAGGAGACATCAGGCTCCGACCGATACGCCCACCATCGCCGGCTCCGAACGTTCCTGGAGACTGCGCACCGACAGCCGCCGGCTGCGCAGCGCGATGATGGCGTCGGCCGCCGCGGAGGCTGCGGAAAGGGTAGTCGTATACGGAACCCCCCGGGTGATCGCGGCCCGCCGGATCATGTAATCGTCCTGCTGAGCGTGCTTGCCGAGCGGAGTGTTGAGCAGCATCTGCACGTCTCCCGACAGCAGGAGATCGATGATGTGTGGGCGGCCCTCGTGCACTTTGAGCACCGATTGGCACGGCACGCCGCGACCCCTCAGGTACCGGGCCGTTCCCTCGGTGGCCGAGATGTCGAACCCGAGCTCGTGGAGGCGTCGCACGATCGGCGTCGCCGCCGGCTTGTCCCGATCGTGCACCGTCACGACCACCGATCCCTCCAGGGGGAGCGAGCCGTCCGCCGACACCTGGGCCTTGGCAAACGCCAAGCCGAAACTGTCGGCCAACCCCATGACCTCCCCGGTCGATCGCATCTCCGGACCGAGCTGTGGATCGGCGTCGGGGATCTTGTTGAACGGGAACACCGCCTCCTTGACAGCCACGTCACGCACTCCGGGCTCGGCCGGCAGGTCCATATCCGACAGGCGTTCGCCTACCAGCACCCGCGCCGCCACCCTCGCCAGCGGAACGCCCGTGGCCTTGCTCACGAAAGGCACGGTCCGACTGGCACGCGGATTCACCTCGAGGACGTAGGTCTTCCCCTCGTGCACCGCGAACTGGACGTTGATCAGGCCCTCCACTCCCAGGGCCTCGGCGAAGGCCCGGGTGTAGCGCTTCATCTCGGCTATGTGATCGTCGCTCAGCAAGTAGGGAGGGAGAACGCAGGCCGAGTCGCCCGAGTGGATTCCCGCCTCCTCGATGTGCTGCATGACACCGCCGATGATGACGGTCTCACCGTCGCACACGGCGTCGACGTCGGCCTCGAACGCGTCTTCCAGGAAGCGATCCAGCAGGACGGGATGCAGCGGCGAGGCACTGACCGCGACGGCGAAGTACTCCCGGAGCATGTCCTCGTCGTACACGATCTCCATGGCCCGACCGCCCAGCACATAGCTCGGCCGCACGAGCACCGGATAGCCTATGCGCTCGGCCGCCGCGATGGCATCGTCGATGCTCGTGGCGGTTCCGGCCTCGGGGCACGCGATATCCAGCTCCCGGCACAGCACCTCGAAGCGCTCCCTGTCTTCGGCCCGATCGATCGCCTCCACGCTCGTTCCCAGGATCGGCACTCCGAGCTCCTCCAGTCGCCGTGCCAGCCGGAGGGGCGTCTGTCCTCCCATCTGCACGACCACGCCCTCCGGCTTCTCGTGGTCCACGATCTCCAGCACGTCCTCCAGGGTGAGTGGCTCGAAGTACAGCTTGTCCGAGATGTCGAAGTCAGTCGACACGGTCTCCGGGTTGGAGTTGACCATGATGGTCTCGATGCCGACGTCGCGCAGAGCCAGAGAAGCCGAGACGCAGCAGTAGTCGAACTCCACTCCCTGGCCGATCCGATTCGGACCACTCCCGAGGATCACCACCTTGCGACGATCGCTTCGAACGGACTCGTTCTCCGTCTCGTACGTCGAGTACAGATACGGGGTGGCGGCCGGGAATTCTCCGGCGCACGTGTCCACGGTCCGGAACACGGGACGGATCCCGTGCGCACGCCGTAGATCGCGGATCTCCTTCTCCGACGTTCCCCGCAACCGCGCCAGCTCGGCATCCCCGAATCCGACGCGCTTGGCGGCCAGCAGAACGGACGGATCGAGCTCGGGCAGCTCCCGCAGCTCGCGGCCGGCCTCGATCATGGCCAGGAGCTGGTCCACGAACCATGGATCGATTCCCGTCCGCTCGGCCACCTCCTCCGCCGACACTCCTTCCGCCAGGGCCCGGTACAGCTGGTACGGCCGCTCGGGGGTGGGCGTCCGGATCGCCGAGCGTATCGATTCCACGCTGTCGTCGACCAGTCGGTCGTCGGCGGGGTCCCCGGCGGGCAGCCACCCGGCCCGCTCATTCTCGAGGGCCCGGAAGCCCTTGAGCCACGCCTGTGAGAAAGTGCGACCGATGGCCATCACCTCGCCCACGGCCTTCATCTGAATGCCCAGCGTCGCGTCGGCCTGCGGAAACTTCTCGAACGCGAAGCGTGGGATCTTCACCACCACGTAGTCCAGCACCGGCTCGAAGCACGAAGGCGTCTTCTGCGTGATCGCGTTGTCTATCTCGTCAAGCCGATAGCCAACGGCGAGCTTGGCGCCGATGCGGGCGATCGGGAAACCGGTGGCCTTGGAGGCCAGGGCGGAGCTGCGCGACACGCGCGGGTTCATCTCGATCACCAGCAGCTCGCCGTCCTCCGGATTGAGCGCGAACTGGATGTTGCAGCCCCCCGCCTCCACACCGATCTCGCGGATGATCGCGATCGCCGCGTTCCGCATCTCCTGGTACTCGTAGTCGGAGAGTGTCATGGCGGGAGCGACGGTTATCGAATCGCCCGTGTGGACACCCATCGGATCGAAGTTCTCTATCGAGCACACGATGACGACGTTGTCCGCGCCATCCCGCATCACCTCGAGCTCGAACTCCTTCCACCCGATCACGCTGCGGTCGATAAGGACCTCCGTGATCGGCGACAGCTCCAGCCCACGCCGCACCTTGGCTTCGAACTCCTCACGGTTCCAGGCGATCCCTCCACCAGTGCCGCCGAGCGTGAAGGAAGGGCGGATGATGGCCGGGAAGCCGGTGTCGTCGGCGATGGTGAGGGCCTCGTCGGTGGTACGCGCGAAACCGCCGTGAGGAACGGCGAGCCCGATTCTCCCCATGGCCTCCGCGAATTGCTCGCGGTCCTCGGCCATGCGGATGGCCCGGGTGTCGGCGCCGATCAGCTCCACGCCGTACTTCTCCAGGACGCCGAGGTCGTGAAGCTCGAGAGCGACGTTGAGCGCCGTCTGTCCGCCCATGGTGGGGAGCAGGGCGTCGGGGTGCTCTTTCTCGATCACTCGCTCCACCCACTCCGCCGTGATCGGCTCGATGTAGGTGGCGTCCGCGACGTCCGGGTCCGTCATGATGGTGGCGGGGTTCGAGTTCACCAGGATGACCCGGTACCCCTCCTCCCGGAGCGCACGACAGGCCTGCGTGCCCGAGTAATCGAACTCGCAGGCCTGGCCTATGATGATCGGTCCGGAACCGATCAGAAGGATCGAGGAGATGTCGTCGCGCTTGGGCATCGCCGGACTATACGGCGGCGATGCGGCGAGTCAAGCTCGCGGCTACTCGACCGCCACGAACAGCGGACGCGTCTTGATCTGCTCCGCGGCGCGGGCATCCGGTGACGATACGACCAGAAGCAGGCCATTCGCGTCCCGGGGCATCTTCACGCCGGGAAGCGAGCCCTCCTTCAGTCCCTTCAGAACGTCGTCTCCGGCCAGGTAGGTCTCCCCCGGCAGGTACGTCTCTCCCGGCAGGTACGTCTCTCCCGGCAGGTAGGTCTCTCCGGGTAGATAGGTTTCCCCCGGTAGAAGCCTGCTTCCCGATATTCCGGGCAGGGGCTTGGAATTCCACGGCTTCCCGAAGTCACCCTCGGTGACCGCCACGGCAAATACCACGAGCTCGACCTCGTCTTCACCCTTGACCTTCACCACCAGGCCATTCTTGCGAAGCTGCTCGACGGATACGGTGCCCTCCTTCGCCGCCTTCACCGTCGCGTCGGGAAGCTCGACAGATACCTCTGCCTTACCGCCCTCCTGGGCTCCAGCCGGAGCCGCGATCCCCAGGATGCCGGCCATGGCCAGCACTGCCACGCCCGCGAGCGAGCGGCGTACCTTCCTGTCAGCACTCAACACAACACCTCCTCCGTTGGTTACAGTACTACGAGCTCGACCCTCCGGTTCTGCTGCTTGCCCTCCGGCGTATCATTTCCGGCCACTGGTTGAGTCTCGCCGAATCCAGCCGACTCCAGTCGGCCGGAGTCTATGCCGTATGTCGCGATCAGAAACTCCCTCACGGCCGCGGCACGCTTCTCCGACAGATCCTGGTTGTGGGCATCGTCGCCATCCGAGTCCGTGTGGCCTTCAATGGCGATCCTGAGATCCGCGTGATCCGCCAGCATCTCCCCGATCTCCTCCAGCGTGGGGGTCGACTCGGGGCGTATGCGGTCACTGTCCACGTCGAACAGGATGCCCCGCGTGGCCACGCGACCTGTCTCGATCAGGTCGTCGTACAGATCACGGCCGCCGGCGGCCAGACGAAGGTCGCCCAGGTAGATGGGGCGGTCGTCGCGCCCCCATATCTCGAACGTGATCCTGTCGCCGCGGGCCAGTTCCACGCGCGGAGCGTTGGAGATGCGCTTCTCGTTGATGAACGCTTTCGCGTGGGCGCCGTCCACCATGATACGTGCGGTGACGATCTCCGAGGCCATCCGCTTGTCCTCGACCGTCGAAAGCGGCTCCTGTTCTCTCCAGATCCCCGACCCGCGCCAGCTGCCGAAGTTGAAGAGGGCACTCTTGTACCTGTCCCGAATGTTCTGAGGGCCTTCTTCGGTGAGGATGATCGTGCCGGATTCCATGGACGGATCGTGGATGTCGAACTCGAGCGTGAACTGCTCGGGCACGCCCCCGTCCACGAGAATCGCGAACTGGCTCTCACCCGTGGCGCGCAGGAGCAGGCGGCCCTCCCATTCGACGAGCTCCATGTTGCCCCGCAGCCATTCCAGGCGGCGCGGGAAGTCGCCCGCCTCATCTTCCGCGAAGTCGTCCACGTAGAGAACCTGCTCCCCGGGCACGAAGTCGTAGTTGGCCCACACGTCTGAGCCCGGTACCGTGGGCGCGTCCGCGGCCGGCTCCTCGCCCATCATCTCCGCGGCCACCTCAGGGTCAGTGACCGGGTTGCCGTCGTCGTCAACGATGGGTTTGCCATCCTCATCCATGAGCACGACCGTCTGACCATCTTCCTCGGCGCCGCGGATACACTCCAGGTCGTTGAACGCGCACGCGACGCCCGACCGAACCATCTGATCCACCTGGTTCATCGTCTCGTCCTCGGCAGCCTCCGCGGCCGTGTCCTTGAGCTTCTTGAGGACCTGGGCGTCGGCTTCGGCCGGGCTGGCCGGAAGCCACAGGAAGGCCAGGGCGACCGTCAGCACGAGGGACGGGGGGAACCTCATCTCAGTCTCCTTTGGGATTCCGCACAGCGGAGTTGACCCTCCAACATAACGAAACGGACAGCCGGGGTGTGACCCGGCTGCCCGTGGCAGACCTCGGAGCGCCCTCCTCATCCTCTACGAGTTGCTACCAGCCCTCCATCATCTCCTCGACCGCGTAGACCGGACGGATGTCCACCGGCACCGTCTCCGCCAGGCGGTCCAGCGCTCCCTGGAGCTCGGGTGAGATCGTTCCATACTGTTCGACGAACGCTCCGGCGCCGTCGTAGTCGCCTGTCGCTTCGAGCATGAGGTAGACTCCGGCGAGCTCGGCCATTACGTCGGCCATCACCTCGAGGTCGGCGGCGAACAGGCCGGTTCCCTCGTCGTACGTGATCGCACCCTTCTCGCGCAGGAAGTTGAACTGCGTGAGGCATCCCAGGCCGTGCGCCTCCGTGATTCCGAATCGCACGCACCGGAACATGTCCGCGACGTGGTCGATGTAGACTTCCTCGAGGAACGCCTGGTCGTATACACCGCTCTCGGTGAGCACTCGCAGGCTGTGCGTGCCCACGGCGTCGGCCTTGGCCTCCTCGATCGCCGAGTACCTCTCCCTGAGCCCCTGGTTCGCGGTCACGTCGGGTTGGCCGGTCACGTAGTCCGGACCCAGGCCGTGCGCCAGCTCGTGCATCAGCACGCGCGTGAAATAGGGATCGACCGAGATCTTCGCCGCCTGCTCGGGAACCAGTACCTGCATCGCGATGGGCTTCAGCGTGGTCTCGAACTTCGCGTCGATCACGTTCCGCAGCATCACCTTCTTCGAGCCCTCCTCCTCGCGCACCCGCGGGTCGTTCGGGAGGTTGAAGGCGATCGTCTGGATTCCGGCCCTCGTCTCGCCACCGGCGTACAGCAGGGTCACGACGGAGATCGGCGAGGTGAACGGACGATCGAGATATTTGTGCTCGTCCGGGATCGGCAGCGCACGCTCGAGGTCCGGCAGGTTGGCGACCAGCCCCGCGAGACGCTCGCTCTCGGCCGGGTCCTTCAGGCCGATGAACGACTCGTAGCCCGCCTTGGCTCCGAACAGGCCATCCTCGTACACCTCGTACGGTCCCAGCGTGGGCTCGATCAGATTGTCCGCGAGGCGCATCCACGCGACCTCGCTTTCGTAATACTCGTCCGACAGCAACGACCCGGCTCGTAGCTCGAGGAAACGCTTGAGAGTCGGGTTGTCCGCCCGCTCGGCCGCGGCCAGCAGGTTCTCCGAGGCGGCCTGGAGATGTTCCGCGTACGCCTCTCGATACGGAACGGCACTCAGGCCTCCATCAGCCGTACGCTCGACGATCGTGTAGTACGACCTCAAGGCATCCTCGTCGTCCGGGTGCGCGGCAACCCACTCCTCGAACTCCTCCGCCGACATGTCCTCGGGATAGAAGCCGGCGCCCTGCGGCTTGTGGCCGACGCCCTCTACGAACGACTCCTCGGCGATCAGCCGGTCCCAGGGGCCATACATGATCCCGTAGTATTCGCGGGTCGCGGCCGACTCGGGATCGTCACCCTGCGGGAGGAGCGAGGCGGCGTCCGCGTTTCCCCGCCACGCCTGGAGGAGGAAAATGTCGTCCAGGTGCCGCGATCCCTCTACGAGCTCGCGGACGACCCGCCGCTGGTTGGCGTCCAGGAGCGACTCGTCGAAAGTCAGCGTGACCGGGGCGAACTGGTCCAGCCTCTCCTGCATGCTCATTCCGGTCTCGGCGGCCACGTCTGCTTCGGCTCCCTCTCCCGCCGGCTCTCCGCCGCACGCGAGAAGCAGGGTCAGGGCCGAGGAAGCAGCCAGAATCTTCCCTACTCTTACGTTCAACATGTCAGTCGCTCCCGTCGCTGCCTGATCCGCCGGCCGTGGTTTCTTTGGCCCTCTCGCGCCGCACCGCAACGGTCACGAACAGGGCGAATCCACCCCACACGAACAACAGAACCACGATCATTGTGATGATTCCCGTGCTGGTCAGAGCGCACTCTCCTTCAGACTCGTCTAACGAACTCCAGGGAGTGTATCGAGACGCGCCCGAGCCTGCGAGCGGGAATACCTCCCTGACCGCCGGTCCGTGCCCCCGACCACTTCCGGCAGACCGGCACGAATGGTTGCGAATTCGTTGAAGGCTTCAGTGTATGCTGAGTTCGTCACTTGGGATCACCTCTCCTGCGTTCAGCGGGTCCGGTCAGCCACGCTTTCTACCGAGACCAGACAGAGAAACGCGTTTCAGCTGAAACGTCCCGCAGTCCTCAGTCCTCTCTCAAGCGGGCTCGAACCGGGCCGTGAAATGCCTCAGGAAGGGTGGCTCGTACGTGATCCGGTAGCCGCCCATGTTCGCTCGCCGATCGTAGACGTTCAGGATCGCCTCGACCACGTAGTCGATATGGCTCTGCGTGTACACGCGGCGGGGGATCGCCAGGCGCACGAGCTCGTTCCGCGAGGGGACGCGCTCGCCGGTGTCCGGGTCCGTGTGTCCGAACATCACGCTCCCGATCTCCACCGCGCGGATCCCGGCTTCCCGGTACAGCTCCACGGTGAGCGAGATCCCGGGGAACTCGAGCGGCGGAATGTCCGGGCAGAGCGCGGCGGCGTCGATGTACACCGCGTGCCCGCCCGGCGGCTGCACGATCGGCACTCCGGCCGCGCTGATGTGGTCGCCGAGATAGGCTGTCGAGGCGATCCGGTACTTCTGGTAATCCGGCTCGAGAGCCTCGTAAAGGCCCACCGCGACGGCGTCGAGGTCACGTCCCGCCAGGCCTCCGTAGGTGGGGAAGCCTTCCGTGAGGATCAGCAGGTCCCGCTCCTGCGCCGCCAGCTGGTCGTCGTTGGTGGCCAGGAAGCCGCCGATGTTCGCCATTCCGTCCTTCTTCGCCGACATCGTGGCTCCATCGGCGTAGGAGAACATCTCCCGCGCGATATCGATGAGCGGCGTGTCCTCGTATCCGTCCTCACGCTGCTGAATGAAGTAGGCGTTCTCGGCGAACCGGCACGCGTCGATATAGAAGGGGATCCCGTGCCCCCGGCACAGCTCGCATGCGGCCCTGATGTTGGCCATGGAGACCGGCTGGCCGCCCCCCGAGTTGTTCGTCAAGGTGAGCATGGCCAGGGGGATGCGGCCCGGCGGATCCTGGAGTACCCGCTCCAGCGCCTCGAGGTCGATGTTGCCCTTGAACGGTCCCGGTGTGGCCAGGTCCGCCGACTCCGCGCACGGAAGGTCAAGGGCCTCGGCTCCGGTGTACTCGATGTTGGCGCGGGTCGTGTCGAAATGGGTGTTGTTCGGGATGACGTCTCCCGGCTTGCAGACGGTGCTGAACAGGATCCGCTCGGCGGCCCGCCCCTGGTGCGTGGGGATCACGTTGCGAAACCCGAAGATGTCCTGTACCGCGGCCTTGAACCGGTAGTAGCTTTCGCTCCCCGCGTACGACTCGTCACCACGCATCGTGGCCGCCCACTGCTCGGCGCTCATGGCGCCGGTTCCGCTGTCGGTCAGCAGGTCGATGAGCACGTCGCGGGCGTTGAGCCGGAACACGTTGTAGCCCGCGTCCAGGATATGCTCCTCCCGCTCGTCACGGTTGGTCATCCGGATCGGCTCGACGCTCTTGATCCGGAACGGCTCGATGACCGTGTGAATCGGCCTCGGATTACGCATGTCCCTCGATCTCCAGGGTGTCGGCGATGCCTCGCATCGCCTGTATGACGAAATCGATGTGCTCGGTGAGGTCCGCGCCGATCACCTCCGTGTACTCCCGGATCTCGTCCCGGTTGACCGCGGCGGCGAACGAGCGGTCCTTCAGCTTCTTCTTGACCGATTTCGACTTGAGATCGGTGATCCCGGTCGGGCGAACCAGCGAGCAAGCGATGATGAAACCGGTGAGCTCATCCACCGCTCGCAGCACCCGCGCCATCAACGTCTCGGGCTCCACTCCGGTGTGCTCGGCATGCGCCATCACGGCGTGCAGGACCTCGTCTGGCCATTCCTTCTCGCGCAGGATGGCCACTCCGCTGGAAGGATGCTCCTCGACCGGGCTCAAGGACTCGTTGGGCCAACGCTCATAGTCGAAGTCGTGGATCAGGCCCGTGACACCCCACAACTCCTCGTCTTCCCCGTACTTGCGCGCGTAGGCGCGCATGGCCGATTCCACGGCGTACATGTGCTTCCGGAGGCTTCGGTTGTCCGTATACTCATGCATCAGCTCGAGAGCTTCCGCACGCGTGGGAGCCTGCATCGTTCTCTCCTCTCGGGGTCCTCTGCTCGAGGTCCGCTATTCCAGGTTCGCTACTCCAGGTCCGCTACTCCAGATCGGGATCCGGCGCGGCCCGCGTCGTCCGCACGGGGTCCCCGTCCGGGCCCGACTCCCGCCGGGATCGTCTCTCGTCCAGCAGCGCCGCGCGAGTCACGGTTCCCGTTCCGAAGCGCTCCCTGAGCGAGTCCACGGCCCTGGCCACGCGGGTGTCCACGTCGACCTCCGGGATGAACATATCCTGTTGGCCGCTCTCCACCCGGTCGAGCGCGGAAAGCGTGACGCCGATCAGCCGGACCTTAAACCGCGGACGATCGGCCGTTCGCAGCAGATCCCGGGCGACGGGCCAGATCCTTTCCACCGTGTTGACGGGCTCGTTCAGGGTACGACGCCGGGTGACCGTTTCGAAGCTCTCCCATCTCAACTTCACCGTGACCGTCGCACCCGCGAGCGACTTCCTGCGTAGGGATGCCGCCACGTTCTCGCACAGGTTCAGGAGTCTTCGCTCGACGACCCGTCGATCGGCCACGTCTTCGCCGAACGTGCTCTCGCTGCCCAGGGACTTCCGGACGTGCTGCGGCTGAACGGGGCGCTCGTCGAGCCCGCGACTCAGCCGGTGGAACCGATCCCCGAGGGATTCCCCGACCGAACGAACCCGCACCTCGCGCTCCAGGCGGGCGGCATCTCCGATCGTCGAGCATCCGAGCCGGCGGAAGCGCTCCAGCGCGCGCGGCCCGGCCCCCCACAGCCGGTCGATCGGAAGCGGATCGAGGAACGCCGCCTCGGTGCCAGCCTTCACCACCACGAGGCCGTCCGGCTTGTCCAGGTCGGACGCGATCTTGGCCACGAACTTCGATGCGGCGCAACCGATCGACGCCGTCAGGGACTCATCCTCGCGGATCGCGTCTTTTATGCGATGGGCGATGCGCGGCCCGTCGCCGTACAGCCGACGACTCGCCGTGACATCCAGGAAGGCCTCGTCGATGCTGATCACCTCGATGAGATCCGTGAAGCGCTCGAACACGGCCGTCACGCGCCGGGACACGTCCGCGTACAGCCGCATGCGGGGGCGGACGTACACCGCGGTCGGGCACCGGCGCCACGCCTCGGAGATCGGCATCGCGGACCCGATGCCGTATCGACGCGCCGCGTAGTTCGCCGTGGCCACCACGCCCCGGCCCGCGCCCCCCCTGGGATCGGATCCCACCACGACGGGCTTACCCCGCAGGGTCGGGTCCTCGCGCTCCTCGACGGCCGCGTAGAACGCATCCATATCCACGTGGAGGATCTCGCGGTTCACGCCGTCACTACCTCGCTCCCCACCGGCTCAGGTTTTGCCGGCCGCCAGCCGCTCCTCCACGACGCGCCGCAGCACGGCGGGGTAGTCGCTGATCAGCCCGTCCACGCCCATGTCGAGCAGCCGCCGCATCTCATCCGGACGGTTCACGGTCCACACGAAGACCCCCTTGCCCCGGGCGTGCATCCGTCGCACGAAACCGCGTGTCACTATGCGAACGGCTCCCCTTCTGACAGGGACCATGGCGGCCGTGAGATCCTGGGCGAGCGGCCGGCTCACTCCGATCTTGCCCCACAGCACGAACCCGAGGAGGTCGGTCTGGTACGCACATCGCCACCGGGCGACTTTCGCGGCCGGCCCCACCTCGTCGGCCTCGAAGCCACCCACGATGATGCGATCGAGATCCTCCCTGCCACGAAGCCAATCGGCGAGCCGCCGGCCAGCCGCCGCGCTCTTGACTTCGAGGATGACCGGCAGCTCCCCGATCACCTCCATGGCCTCGTCCAGCGTCGGAATGCGCACGCTCTGGCCGCGGAAGGGGAAGGTCCGCTCCCGGTCCGGGGTGAAGCGATAGCCGGCATCGAACTCGCGGAGCTCCGTCAGTGACCGGCTCTCCACCGGACCGGTGCCGTCCGTGGTTCGGTCCACGGTCGGATCGTGGATCACCACGAGCTCGCCGTCTCGGGTCGCGTGGAGATCGATCTCGATCGCTTGCGAGCCGACGTCCACCCCGTGCCTGATGGCGGGCACGGTGTTCTCGGGAGCCACGCCCCGCGCCCCGCGATGACCGATGATGCGGATCGCTCCGCCGGGTCCGAACATGGCCGTACAGTAGCCCGGCGCCTGCGCCGATGTCCACCGCCGGATAGCTTCGAGCGGGGGCCGAATCCGGGCCTCTCGATGCCAGCGGAGAAACCGTGCGAGTCCTCGTCTGCCCCACCGCGTTCAAGGAGAGCATGACCGTCCGTCAGGTGGCGGACGCCATGGCCGATGGGGTGCGCCGCGCCAGGCCCGAGGCGTCGATTGACCGCATGCCCGTGTCTGACGGCGGCCCGGGTCTCATCGACTCGATTCAGGATGCGGAGGACGGGCTCATCCGGATAGTGCGCGTACCGGGGCCGCTTGGAGGGTCGGTGGAGGCCCGATCGCTGTGGTCGGCGGCCGGCGAAGCCGTGATCGAGGCCGCGGATGCGTGCGGACTCCATCTGATGCCTGAGGGGAGCAGGGATCCTCTCGGCGCTTCCACGATCGGGGTGGGCGAGCTCGTCGGATGGTGCGTCGAGCAGGGCGCGCGCAGGATCTACCTCGGCCTCGGCGGCTCCGGAACCGTGGACGGCGGGACAGGTCTCGCCGGGGCCCTCGGGTACGAGCTGGTGAACGCCGCCGGCGAGGCTCTGCCGCCGGGCGGTGGCGGATTGAGCGAGCTGGCCCTCATTCGCTCCCCCGCGAACCCTCCCGAGCTGCCGCCGGTTACGGCGATCGCCGACGTGCGAAGTCCTCTGCTCGGTCCCGATGGCGCGGCGCGCCGCTTCGGGCCGCAGAAGGGAGCCAGCCCTTCCGATGTGGAAGTCCTGGAGACTTGCCTCGCCCGGCTCGCCGATCGGATACGCCAGGACCTGGGCCGGGACCTGGCCGGTATTCCTGGAAGCGGAGCCGCCGGCGGTTTGGGGACCGGATGCGCGGCCTTCCTGGGCGCAGATCTAGTGGGCGGAAGCGACTGGGTGCTGGAGCGCGTGCGCTTCGACGCGGCCCTCCGCGAGGCCGACCTCGTGGTCACCGGCGAGGGGGAGTACGACGCGACCAGTGGACTCGGCAAGGTGGTCTGGGAGATCGTGCGTCGGTGCCGCGAGGCCGGAGTTCCGGCCGTGCTGGCATGCGGGCGGTTCTCGGGAGATCGGCCCGAAGGCGTGACGGTCATCGACGGGGGCGGTCGGTGGCTGGGATCGGAGGACCTGTCGCGAATGGTCGCGGAGGCCGTCGCCTGAGGCTATCCTTCACGGCTCCCGTTCGGCGCGTAGGGATGGGCCGTCCAGCCCGCGCGGCTGTCTTCCGGGTCGGAAGCGACGGCGACGATTCACGATGATCGTGACGATACGAATACGGAGGGTGAGGTGACCACGGAGACGGGCCACCCTGACAACCTGATGGAGAAGCTCGTGTCCCTGGCCAAGCGCCGGGGCTTCATCTTCCAATCATCCGAGGTCTACGGAGGAGTCGGGGCCGTATACGACTACGGCCCGCTGGGCGTCGAGCTGAAGAAGAACGTGCGTGAGGCCTGGTGGGCCGAGATGGTGCACCGGCGCGACGACATCGAGGGTCTCGACGCCGGTATCCTGATGCATCCCGACGTATGGGTGGCCAGTGGGCACGTGGAGGGATTCACCGATCCCCTTATCGAGTGCCGCAACTGTCACCGGCGCTTCCGGGCCGACCACGTAGAGGGCGACCAGTGTCCCACGTGCGGCGTCACGGGCGAGTTCACCGAGCCGCGGAACTTCAACCTCATGTTCAAGACGTTCATGGGGCCGGTCGAGGATTCCACGGCCGTGGTGTACCTGCGACCCGAGACGGCGCAGGGGATCTACGTCAACTTCCGCAACGTGCTCGACAGCGCGCGACAGAAGGTCCCGTTCGGGATCGCCCAGGTCGGCAAGGCGTTCCGCAACGAGATCACGCCCGGCAACTTCACGTTCCGCACGCGAGAGTTCGAGCAGATGGAGATGCAGTTCTTCGTCGAGCCGGGCACGGATGACGAGTGGTA
>JBDHFS010000027.1:0-17513 GCA_039590285.1 Gemmatimonadota bacterium | reverse complement strand
GGACGGCAGCTGTTCCCCTACATTGAAGGCCGGGTGCGGGGCCGCGACAACCTGAACGGCGGCCCCGTTTCCTTTGTACGCGGAATACGAGCGTGACGTCTCCGGCCCGACAGGTGTCCGGCTGGCGTTGCGCAAGACATCCGGTCGTTCGCGCTTCGGCGCCGGCGACCACGCCCCGTCGGGGCGGACGGGACAAGAAAATGCGACGCGAGATCGTCATCAACGCCCTGGGCACCGAGTCCAGGGTGGCCATAGTCGAGGACGCCCGCCTCGTGGAGCTCATGAACGAGCGCTCCGACGAGGACCGGATAGTCGGTGATCTTCACCTGGGGAAGGTGGAGGCCGTCCTTCCGGGAATTCAAGCCGCGTTCATCGACATCGGTACCGAGAAGTCGGCCTTTCTTCACGTGTCCGACGTGGCCGACGTCGAGGACGATGACGATGATAACGGCAACGGGGCAGAGGGCGGTGGCCGCAACGGTAACCGTCGCAATCGCAAGTACCCTCCGATACAGGACGTCGTTCAGCGGGGCCAGGAAATCCTGGTCCAGGTGACGAAGGAGCCGATCGGCACCAAGGGTCCCCGCGTGACTACGCAGATTTCGCTTCCCGGACGGTTCATCGTCTACATGCCAGACTCGAAGCACGTCGGTGTCAGCCGGAAGATCGATGACCGGGAGGAGCGAGCGCGTCTCCGGAAGCTGGCCCGCGAAGCCATCGGCAAGGACCAGGGCGGAGTCATTGTGCGCACGGTGGGCGAGGAGCTCACCAAGAAGACGCTGGTCGCGGAGTTCAAGTCGCTCCGCAAGACGTGGGAGAAGGTGCAGCGCCGAGTCACGAGTATGAAAGCCCCGGCAGCGGTGCATCGCGAGGCGGCCCTCACGTCGGGCATCATCCGGGATCTGTTCTCCGAAAAGGTCGATTCCCTTACGGTGGACTCGGACGAGCTGGCGCAGGAGATCCGGTCGTACCTGGGACAGGTCAGCCCCGAGCTTCTGGACCGGGTGAATCTCTATCGCGGCGAAGTGCCGATCTTCGACGAGTTCGGACTGGAGGAAGACATCCGGGCGGCGTTCAGGCGGCGGGTGGACCTGAAGTCCGGTGGCTACATCGTCATTGAGCACACCGAGGCGTTGGTGGCGATCGATGTGAATACCGGCAGGTACACGGGGAAGAAAGACCCGGCGAAGACGATCGTGAAGACGAATATCGAGGCGGCGGCCGAAATCTGCAGCCAGCTGCGTCTGCGCGACATCGGCGGGATCATCGTGTGCGACTTCATCGACATGGAGGAGCAGGAGTACCGGGACCGGGTCCTTCATGAGATGAGGAGCCACCTCGGTCGCGACCGTGCCCGGACGAAAGTGTTCGGGATCTCGGACCTGGGTTTGCTCGAGATGAGCCGGCAGCGCGTCCGGCCGAGCCTCATTCAGACGGCAACGCAGCCGTGTCCAAGCTGTGACGGGACCGGCCGCGTGCTGGCTCCGGACACGATCATCCGGCGCGTCGAGCGGGCGCTGCGGAGGGCCCGGTCCGCGGGGGAGCGACGCGACCTCACGATCAGGGTCCATCCGGAAGTGGCTCTATACCTGCTCGAAGAAGAGCCACGGTTCCTGAGGCGCGTCTCCAGAGAGCTCCACATCGAGCTGGACATCAGAGACGATCCACTGATGGGTCACGACGAGTACAAGCTGCTCGCCGGACCGGCCGACACGGACATCACGGCCAAGTTCGCGGTGGCGTGAACCCGCACGTGCCGACGCCGGCTCCTGCTGAAACTGTGCCGCGCCTCGTTGACACCCAGACATCCGAAGCCTATTTTTTAAGGCTAACAATTACACGTAACAAACGGATCAGACGAGCACGATGTACGCGATATTCGAGGCCAAGGGAAAGCAATTCCGGGCAGAGCCAGAGGCGACGCTACGGGTCCCGAGCCTGGACGCCGAGCCCGGCGACCGGGTGACATTCGATCACGTCCTGCTGGCGCAGCGCGAAGACCAGGTGATCATCGGACGGCCGTCGTTGGACGGCGCCGCGGTGGCCGCCGAGGTCGTCCGCCACGGACGTGATGACAAGATCGTGGTCTACAAGATGAAGCGCCGAAAGGGATACAGGCGCAAACAAGGGCACCGGCAGGGTTTCACGGAAGTCAGGGTCGTGGACATCGACCTCGGCGCCGGCGAGTCGGCCAAGGCCGCCAGGCCGAAGGCGAAGAAGCAGGCTCCCGCCGCGAAGGCCGCCAAGCCGAAGGTCGAAGCGAAGGCCGAGCCGGTGGAGACCGCCGCACCCGTGGAAGCGGAGGTCGAGGTCCAGCCTGCGGGCGAGGCTGCCGAGGCCGCGAAAGAGGCAGAGGTCCTGGTCACCGACACGGCGCGCGATCTTGCCGCCGAAGCGGGAATCGACCTGTCCTCGATCGATGGTACGGGCAAGGACGGGCGGATCTTGAAGAGCGATGTGCAGAAGGCCATCAAGAAGCGTGACGAGGCGTAGTCATGGCGCATAAGAAGGGTGTCGGCTCCAGTCGAAACGGACGCGACAGCAACCCGAAGTATCTGGGTGTGAAGCGATACGGCGGTGAGAGAGTGCGTGCGGGGAACATCATCGTGCGGCAGCGCGGCACACGAATTCATCCGGGTCGCAACGTCGGCCGCGGTGGTGACGATACGCTGTTCGCCCTGGCGGACGGAGTGGTGACGTTCGCCGATCAGAGGGGTGGCCGAAAGATCGTGAGCGTACTCGCCAGCTGATCGGAATCGCCGTCGGCGACACTCGGGTGAGACCGTAGCGACCGAAGAAGACGGCCCCGACCTCAACCGGTCGGGGCCGTTTCCGTTGATGCCGCGGCCGTCAGGCCCCCAGGTCGCGATAGCCTAGCGGCCCTTGAAGTCCGGCTCCCGTTTTTCGAGGAACGCTCCGACACCTTCATCCTTGTCCTCGGTCGAGAACAGAAGGCCAAACCAGGCCCGCTCGAACTTCAGCCCCTCGTCGAGCGGCATCCTCCGTGCGGCGAGGATACTCTCCTTTGCCGCTTGCAGAGCGATAGGCGACTTGGATCCGATGGTTCTCGCGATCTCGAGCGTCTTCTCTCGAAGCTCATCGGCCGGAAACACCGAATCGACCAGCCCGATGTCCAGCGCCTCGTCGGCCCCGATCAGCACGCCCGACATGATCAACAGCGCGGCGCGGCCCTCGCCGACCAGCCGTGGAAGCCTCTGAGTGCCGCCGCCTCCGGGGATGATTCCGAGGTTGACCTCCGGCTGGCCCAGCTTGGCCCGGTCGGAAGCGATGCGGATGTCGCACGCCATGGATAGCTCGCAGCCCCCACCCAGGCAGAAGCCGTTGATCATCGCGATGATCGGCTTCGGGAAGTCCTCCATCAGCGAGTAGATGTTGCTGTTCTGCATCGAGCGGTATTGGTCGACCGCCCCGGCGTCCTTGAACTCGCCGATGTCGGCGCCCGCGATGAAAGCGCGGTCACCCGCCCCGGTGATCACGACCACCCGTACCTCGTCGTCATCGCGCAGCGAATCCAGGACCTCGAACAGCGACTCTCGAACGCTGGAGTTCAGCGCGTTCATCTTGTCGGCGCGGTTCACGGTAAGGAGGGCGATGTTTCCCTCCAGCTTCTCGACCAGCAGTACGTCGCTCATATCGTCATCCCCCATCCCAGGTGTAGAATCCCTCTCCCGTCTTCCGGCCCAGCCTGCCCTCCGCGACCATTCGCGCCAGCAGCTCGGGAGGGCGGAACCGCTCTCCCAGCTCGGCGTGAAGGTACCGGGCGATCGTTAGCCTCACGTCGAGTCCCACCAGATCCGTCAGGCGGAGTGGGCCCATGGGGTGCCGATAGCCGAGCTCCATCGCCCGGTCTATGTCCCGCGCCGAGGCGACGCCCTCTTCGAGCATTCGGATCGCCTCCATTCCCAAGGCCACGCCGAGTCGAGAGGAGGCGAAGCCGGGAGAGTCGTTGACGTGGATCGCCTCCTTGCCCAGCGCCTCGACGAATCCCCGTGCGCTCTCCACCACACGCTCGGCCGTGCGATCGCCCCGCACGACCTCCACCAGCGACATGATGTGCACGGGGTTGAAGAAGTGCAGGCCCACGACGCGCTCCGGTCCGGGAACCCCCTCCGCGATGGCGGAAACGGAGAGCGAGGACGTGTTGGAGGCCAGTACCGTCTGAGCGGACACGTGCCCCGCCATTCCCGAGAGCACGCGACGCTTCAAGTCCAGGTCCTCGGGCACGGCCTCGACGACCAGGTCCGCGCCAGCCGCCGCCTGTGCCGGATCGCCAACCGAAACCAGCCGGTTCAGGCCCGCGTCCCGCGCTTCGGGCTCGACCTTGCCGAGCTCGACTCCACGGTCGAGGTTGGCCTTCACCCGCTCCACGGCACGCGCGAGAGCCTCGCCGTCCTGGTCGAACAGGCGTGCCTCGAAGCCCGCCATAGCCGCGACCTGGGCGATCCCGTGGCCCATGGTACCGGCTCCGATCACCGCGATCGGGCCCGCGATCGGCGTCACCGGGTCACACGACATCCGGTCCCCGGTGGCCCGGATCCGAAGGGTAGTCCCACTCTATGGCGCGTCGCCGAATCACCGCGATGGCATCGAATCCATGCTCCTCCGCAATACGATTCGCGGTCTCGGCCATGGCGCTCACGAACAGGCGCGCCTCCGTCAGCTCCCTCCCGCGCGCCCAGCGGTATGCCTCATCCAGAAGCCGGCGCATGTGTCCCCGGCCCCTGGCTTCGGGGCGGACGAACGGCGTCTGAAAGCGCGCGTATTTCGGCGGATGGAAATAAGCCGTGTTCGCTTCCTCGAAGCACGACAGCATACCTTCCAGGCTCCCATCGTGCCCCACGACCACGAACACCTCGGACGCCTCGTCACGGATGTGACCGGCGAACACCTCGCGGCGCTTACTGAGCGAGTCGGGCGGCATGTTCCTGTAGGCCGGGTTCTCACGATGGATCCTGATGTAGTGGACCCAAAGAGCGAGGATCTCTTCCAGGTCTTCCAGCGTGGCCCGTCTCACCTGGCCTGCTCCGCTCATGACACGTCCCCCTCGATGGCCGCACCAAACCGTGGCTCGCGCTTTTCCACGAACGCGCGCATGCCTTCCAGCGCGTCCGGCGACCGAAAGGCCCTATCCTGGGCGACGACCTCTAAGTCGAGCATGTCCTCCAGGCTCGAGGACACCGAGCGCCGGAGGGCCTCCTTTGCCAGCGCGAGGGCCAGGGCCGGCTTGCGGGCCAACCGATCCGCAATCTCGTGGACCGCCGACTCCAGCTCCTCGGACGGGACCACACGGTTGACGAGGCCGATGCGCTCGGCTTCCCGGGCATCTACCATCTCGCCCAGCATGAAGAGCTCGGCCGCCTTCGCGCGCCCCACGAGGCGAGGAACCAACCAGCTTCCACCCCAATCCGGAGCCAGGCCTATCCGGTTGAACGTCTGGCCTATGGCGGCGCGCTCGGACGCGATTCGCAGGTCGCACGCGAGTGCCAGATTGGCGCCACCTCCGGCGGCGGGCCCATTCAGCGCCGCGATGACCGGCTTCGACATGTCCAGTATGGATCGGATGACCCGCCGTCCCGCCGTCACCAGCAGATTGGCCTCGTCGAACGCCCCCCTCTCCAGGAGGCCCGCCATGTAGCCCACGTCCGCTCCGGCGCAAAAAGCTCGACCCTTCCCGGTCACCACCACCACACGCACATCAGGTCGCCCTCCGAGTCCCTCGAGAGCCTCCGCGATCTCGTCGCGCATCGTTCCGAAGAAGGCGTTCAGCTTATCGGGTCGGTTCAACGTCACCGTACCGATCCCGTCGGCGACGTCCACCAGCACGTGCGGCTCGGCGCTCACGCCTCGTCCTCGTGGTGGACCAGCGCAGCGATTCCCTGGCCCACGCCAATACACATCGTGACCATGCCGGTCCGGGAACCGCGGCGTTTCATCTCGTACAGCAGCGACGTGAGAATGCGAGCGCCCGTGCAGCCGAGTGGATGTCCCAGGGCGATGGCGCCCCCGTTGACGTTGACCCGATCATGATCGAGCCCCAGCTCGCGTATGCACGCGATGGACTGAGCGGCGAACGCCTCGTTGAGCTCGACCAGGTCGATATCGTCCGCAGCGAGGCCCTCGCGGGCGAGGACCTTGCGAACGGCGGGTACGGGGCCGAGACCCATGCACGACGGATCGATGCCGGCCACGGCTGCCGCTCCGAGCCGGGCAAGCGGCTGAAGCCCCAGATCCCGTGCCGCCTCCCGGCTGGCCAGCAGCAGCGCCGCCGCCCCGTCGTTGATTCCAGACGAGTTGCCAGCCGTTACCGCGCCTTGAGAGCGAAACGCGGGCCGGAGCCCGGCCAATCGCTCGATCGTGACCTCGGGACGCGGATGTTCGTCCCGCGTCACCCGCAACGGATCTCCCCTGCGCTTCGGCACGGCCACCGGAACGATTTCATCGTCGAATCGCCCGCCCTCGATGGCCGCGGCGGCCCGGCGTTGACTCTCGGCTGCGAAGGCGTCCTGGTCCTCACGAGTGATCCCGTAGCGATCAGCCACGACCTCGGCCGTCTCACCGAGGGAGATCGTCCACGCATCCGGCATGGCGGGATTGGTGAAACGCCAGCCAACCGTGGTATCCGCGGAAACAGGATCGGCCCTGGGGAACGGGCTTTCCGGCTTGAGCGTGACCCAGGGAGCCCGGGACATGCTCTCTACGCCTCCGGCCAGGAAGACGTCGCCCTCCCCACACCGAATAGCGTGCCCGGCGCTCACGACGGCCTGCAAGCCCGAGCCGCACAGCCGGTTGATCGTCTGCCCCGCCACCTCCACCGGCAGCTCTGCGAGAAGCGCCGACATGCGGGCCACGTTGCGGTTGTCCTCGCCGGCCTGGTTGGCGGCGCCCATGACCACGTCCTCGATCCGGTCCGTCGGGACGCCCGTCCGGCGGACGACCTCTGAGATCGCGAGCGCGAGAAGGTCATCGGGTCGGACGGACGCCAGCGCACCGCCGTGTCGGCCGACCGGCGTCCGGACGGCGCCGCAGATCAGGGGATCGCGTGCTTCGGGCGATCGACCGGCCATTCCTCGGCCTCCTCCGCTCAGTCCAGGGCCACCCAGACACTCTTGGTCTGCGTGTATTCCTGAAGGGCCCTCTCCCCAAGGTCGCGCCCGAAGCCGGATTGTTTGAATCCGCCGAACGGAGAGCCGGGGTCGTAGCGGTTGTAGGTGTTCACCCACACCGTACCGGCCTTCACCCCGCGGGCGACCCGGTGCGCCTTTCCCACGTCCCGCGTCCACACGCCCGCCGCGAGACCGTAAATCGTCTCGTTGGCGAGTCGGACGGAGTCGTCCACGCCATCGAACGTCATCGCCGCCAGAACGGGTCCGAAGATCTCCTCGCGGGCGATCCGCATATCGGCGGTGACGTCATCGAACACCGTCGCTTCGACGAAGTACCCGTGGCCATCGACGGTCGTGGCCTTTCCGCCGGCGCGCAGGCTGGCGCCGTCCCGTATTCCGGACTCTATGTACGACATCACCTTCTCGCGCTGCAGCTTCGAGACGATCGCTCCCAGCCTCGTCTTCGGATGCGTGGGGTCGCCGACGGTCATACCGGCCGTTCGAGCCAGTACCCGCTCCATGAACTCGTCCCGCACCGATGCCTCGACCAGAAGTCGCGAGCCGGCGGCACACACCTCGCCCTTGCCGTAGAAGATGCCTGTCGTCACGCCCCTTGCCGCTGCGTCCAGGTCAGCGTCGGCGAACACGATGTTGGGCGACTTCCCGCCGAGCTCGAGCGACACTTTCTTGAGCGGTCCGGCGGCCGTGCGCATCACGTTCCGGCCCGTCTCGGTAGAGCCGGTGAAAGCGATCTTGTCGATTCCCGGGTGCTCCACCATCGCCTGTCCCGTAACCGGTCCGCGGCCCGGGAGCACGTTGAGGATCCCCGGCGGGAAACCTGCCTTGAGCGCCAGCTCGCCAAGCAGCAGCGCGGTAAGTGGCGTTTCCTCGGCGGGCTTCAGAATCACCGCGTTCCCGCACGCCAGCGCTGGAGCCACCTTCCACGACGCGATGTTGAGCGGGAAATTCCACGGTACGATGGCGCCGACCACACCGAGCGGCTCGCGGAGAGTGTAGTTCATGAACGGCCCGGACACGGGAATCACTACGCCCGCCAGCTTGTCCGCCCACCCGGCGTAGTAGCGGAGGTTCGCCACGACGAACGGAAGATCGACCCTGGCCGACTCGAAAGCCGGCTTGCCGTTGTCCATCGTCTCGATCCCGGCGATGCTCTCGAGATTTTCCTCGACGAGGTCCGCCAGGCGCCACAGGAGCACGGACCGGCGATGCGGGTCCATGTCCCGCCATCCGCCGTCCTCGATAGCGGCCCGCGCCGAGCGGACCGCCGCGTCGACCTCCCTGGCGCCGGCCTCTTCGATCTCCGCGATCACTTCCTCGGTGGCGGGATTCACCGTGGGGAAGCGATCGCTTCCGTCCACCCACTCGCCACCGATCAACAACTGGGTCCGCAGATCCATAGGGTCCTTTCCGGGGAGGTCGGAATCGCGGACGACACCGACCGGCCTGCCATGAGCCGGGCCTGTCTGTTCGTCCGGCCAGATCGGTTCGGGTCAGGTGCCCGTGAACTCGGGCGGCCGTTTTTCGATGTACGCGTCCAGGCCCTCGCGCGCGTCAGCGCCCTGGAAGAGCAACTGCTGAAGCTCGCGCTCGATCGCCAGACCCTCCGAGAAGGGAACCTCGACGCCGCTGCATACAGCCCGCTTGATACGGCCCACGGCCCGTGACGCCTTATGCGGCGGGGCGAAGCCCTTCGCATACTCCATCACGGCCTCGAAGAACCCTTCCGCATCGTAGATCTTGTTGACCAGCCCCAGCTCGAGCGCTTCGTCGAAATCGAAGGTGGCGCCTTCGACCATGAGCTCGATGGCCTTCGATTTGCCGAGCAGGCGGCCGAGTCTCTGCGTGCCGCCCGTTCCGGGAAGTACGCCCAGGTTCACCTCCGGCAGGCCGATCTTGCCGCCGCCCGCCTTGGCGATCCGGATATCACACGCCAGCGCGATCTCCAGCCCGCCGCCGACCGTGTGTCCGTTCAGCGCGCCGATCACCAGCTTCGGCGTCTGCTCGAACCGGCTGAGGGTCTCGTTGGCGTGCAGGCAGAAGAAGTACTTGAAATAGGGATCCGACGTCTGGAGCATTCCGATGTTGGCGCCGGCGCTGAAGAACTTGTCACCGGAGCCCCGGATTACGATGACGTGCACGGCTTCATCGAAACGGGCGTCGAGGATCGCTCCGTCCATTTCGCGCATCATCTCGTGCGTGTAGGTATTCGCCGGCGGGTCGTCCATCGTGATTACCGCCACGCCATCGACTACCTCGTATTGGATCAGCTTGTCCGCCATTCGTGAGTCTCTCCGTTCGCGTTGCTTGCCGTTCATCCCTTAGCCCTAAAACCTAGCGCAGGATGTGTCGGCCGGACAATCCACGAGGGCGTCCAGTCCGGTCGTGCCTGCACGCGTCTTGGTAAGCGTCCGCGGTGCCGCTAGTTTACACCCATGAACCGGCAGCGCGGGTTGATCGCGACGCTCTGGGCCCTGGGTCTGGTGGCGATGGCCGCCGCCGGACCGCTGCAGACACCCGTGCAGGAACCGGTCGTCTACCGGGTTCCGGTGACCGGGACCGTAGAGATGGGCCTGGCGCCCTTCGTTTCCCGGGCCCTGGACCAGGCGGCTCTGGCCGGCGCATCGGCGGTCGTGCTGGACATCGACACGCCCGGCGGCCGGGTGGACGCCGCGTGGGAGATCATCGACGCGGTTCGTGATGCTCGCGTTCCCGTGTATGCGTATGTCAACCGCCGGGCTCTCTCCGCCGGTGCGATGATCGCCCTGTCGGCCGATCGCCTCTACATGCGCCCCGGCTCCACCATCGGAGCCGCCACCCCCGTGGTCGGAGAAGGAAAGCGAGCATCGGAGAAGATGGTCAGCGCCATGCGATCCGAGTTCCGCGCGCTGGCGGAGGAACGGGGCTTCGATCCGCGCATCGGAGAGGCCATGGTCGATGAGAGCGTGGCCATCGAGGGTATTTCGGAGGCGGGGCGGCTTCTCACGCTGACCACGGCCGAGGCGATTCAGCTGGACGTTGCCGACGCTGAGGTGGAGGACTGGCCCGCCTTGCTCGAGTCTGTGGATCTGGCCGGGGCCGTCAGTCAGGACGTCACGCCGAACTGGGCCGAGCGGATCGTGCGTTTTCTGACGAATCCGATGCTGGCGCCGTTCCTGCTCAGTCTGGGGTTCATCGGCCTGATGGTGGAGATCAAGACACCCACCTTCGGGCTGGCCGGAGCCGCCGGCCTGTTATGTCTGGCGGCGTTCTTCGGAGCGCGTTTCCTGGTGCACCTGGCCGGCATGGAGGAGCTCATCCTCCTCGGCGTCGGCACCGGACTCGTCGCGCTGGAAGTGTTCGTGATTCCGGGGTTCGGGGTGGCCGGGCTCGCGGGCGGTGTGGCCATCCTCACCGCCCTCACGTTGAGCATGCTAGGGAGTTATCCGACCGTGACAGAGGTGATCAGCGCTCTAGGCATCATCGCCGTGTCGATTCTGGTGATCGGCGTACTGGCATTCGCCGTTCTCAGACACCTTCCCTTCAGCCGTGCGCTGTCGGGCGTGTTGCTGGACCGAGCTACTTCTCAGGAGGCCGGGTACCTGTCGGCACCTGACCGAGGCGACCTGGAAGGTCTTATGGGTGAGGCGCTGACCGACCTCCGTCCATCCGGGACGGTTGCCATCGACGGGGAGCGCATCGACGTCGTGACAGAAGGGCCGTGGGTGGAGAAGGGAGACACGGTCGTCGTACTGCGGGCCGAGAGCTATCGGCACGTGGTCCGGAAGGCGGAGCCGGACGAGGCGGAAGATGGGACAGCCGCCGACGGATCTGAGCCGGTGTGAAGAGGTAGCTGCGCGGCCCCGATGAATCGGCCGTCTCGAGTGTAGGTATGGAGGGAGACCGAGTTGACACTGGCCCGTCCCGAGCCCGGCGGCGGACCATAAATTACGGGAGCTGAAGCCATGAACGAAACCACTGCCGTGGGGGCGATTCTCGTTGTCTTTCTCGCCTTCTTCCTCTTGATGATCATCACGTGGGCGGTGCCGGTTCGCCTGTGGATCGAAGCGTTCGCCAGCGGCGTCCGGGTAGGCATCGGCAGCCTCGTGGGAATGCGCCTTCGGAAGGTGAATCCGGCGGGCATCATCCGCCCCCTCATCGCCGCCACCAAAGCAGGCATATCGCTGGACGTGAACGAGCTCGAGGCGCACTACCTGGCCGGCGGGGACGTGGCCCGTGTGGGCAACGCCCTGATCTCGGCTGACAAGGCGAATATCGCTCTGGGTTTCGAGCAGGCCGCCGCGATCGATCTTGCCGGCCGTGATGTCCTCGAAGCCGTGCAGGTCTCGGTGAATCCGAAGGTCATCCAGACCCCGAGGGTCGCCGCGATGGCCAAGGACGGCATTCAGTTGATAGCGATCGCACGCGTCACGATCAGGGCCAACATCAACCGCCTGGTCGGTGGGGCGGGGGAGGAGACGATCCTTGCCCGTGTAGGCGAGGGGATCGTAAGCACGATCGGCTCCGCAGACTCGCACAAGGCCGTGCTGGAGAATCCGGACGCCATTTCGAAGACCGTCCTCGCCAAGGGATTGGACAGCGGTACGGCGTTCGAGATCCTGTCGATCGATATCGCTGACGTGGACGTCGGAAAGAACATCGGTGCCGAGCTGCAGATCGATCAGGCCGAGGCGGATAAGCAGATCGCTCAGGCAAAGGCGGAAGAGCGACGGGCTCTCGCCGTGGCCCACGAGCAGGAGAACCGGGCCCGCGTGGAGGAAATGCGCGCGGAGGTCGTCAAGGCTGAGGCCGAAGTACCTCTCGCCATGGCTGAGGCGTTCCGCGCAGGGAAGCTGGGCGTGATGGACTACATGCGCTTCCGCAACGTCGAGGCCGACACCCGCATGCGTGGCGCCATCGCCGGAACCGGAGACGAGACCGAGGCCTGACATGGAGCAGGTCTTCGTCATCATCGCGCTCGTCATCTTCTGGATCTTCAGGGGAGTATCGGGCGCCCAGCGCAGGCCTCCCGGCCAGGTCCCTGACGAGCAGGGTCCGTTCACTCGCGGTGGTCTCGATGACGCGATCGAGGATGCACAGCAGCGGGCGCTCGATGCGCTTCAGCGTTGGGAAGCCAGGCAGGGCCTCGGGAAGGGGGCTGACCCGGGCGTGGGGACGACGACCACGCCCACGCGTCGAGAGCCGCTCCCCCGGGCGACTCCAGAGCACTCACCTCGAGTGTCGATGAGCAGGAGCACCGCCGTCAGAGAGAGAAGGGAAGCATACGCCGACATCGCCGGCATGCTGGACCCGCAGCGCATGCAGCGTGTGGGCCGACGGGAACCACAGAGTAGGCTCGGGTTGCGACCAGATGAGTCGCGCTCAGCCGAGCCGCTTGCAAGCGTCCCGGTAGAAGCGCAGCGTAGCGAGCCGACCCGGACCGCTGAAAGTGCCGAGAACAGCCATCGACGGGATCGGGCCGACCAGGCACGCGACCGCGACCGGGAGTCGTCGCCCGGGTCGCGCGTCGAAGAACCGAGAGCCGGGCGCAAGCCGTCCGGCTCCTCGGTGGCGGCCGCTCTGGCCAGGCTGGAACGGCTTCCGATGCCGGCGCGAGCGATCGTGTACGCGGAGATCCTGGGTCCTCCACCCTCGTTGCGCCAGGTGTAGCCTTCCGCCGCCGGGAGACAGTCCCAGCGCTCTGGCGGCCCCCCACCCGATGTGAAATATTGTCTCACGCTTCGGACCCCGGGTTCACGCGCCGCACGTCCCGCGATTGCGCCCGTGTTCGGGTCCGCTTCACCTCGACTCTCCGACTAGCGGTTATATTGGGCACTAGCGAGAAAGGTACCAGCCCGGGCGACACCGGATCCCGCCTCGCCGGCCTGTGCGAGACGGGGAGCGCCATCCTCGAGACACTCGATCTCCAGGACATTCTGTCCATCGTCACGGACCGTAGCCGCAGGCTGTTCGACGGTTCAGGCGCCGCGGTCGCGTTCCTCGATAGAAAGACGCTGGAGCTGGTCGTCGCGGGAGCCACCGGCTCCCTGAACGGGGCCCGGGGAGCTCGGTATCCGATCGAGGGCACGCTGAGCGGCGTCGCGATCCGAGAAAACCGGGCGGTCATCGACAACGACGTGCCGGACGAGCCCTTCTACGAGGCACTGGTGCTGGATCCGGGAGAGTCGCGCACCGCGCTGGCTGTACCGCTCAGGGAGAGGTCCGGTGCCATCGGGACGCTGGTCGTGGTGGGCAACGCGTCGCCCGAGGGCTTCGCCCGGGAGGATGCGGACCTGCTGTACGCCTTCGGACATCTGGCTGGCCTGGCGATCCAGAATGCCCGCCTTCTCGAGGCGGAGATGGCGCGCGCCGAGCTCTCCGATTCCCTGCGCGCCGATCACGCCGATCACATCACGATACTCGAGGATCTGCACGCCGCGGAGGTCGCGGTGTCTTCTGACCTTGAGCTCGATTCAGTCCTCCAGACGGTTACGGACAAGGCTCGGGAGCTGACCAGCGCGGCGTACAGCGCGCTCGGAGTCCTGAACCCGGAGGGCGATGGTCTGGAACGCTTCATTACCAGCGGCCTGGATGAAGCCCAGAAGAAGCGAATGGGTGAACAGCCCCAGGGTCTGGGGCTGTTGGGCGCGGTCACGGAGGCAACCGAGCCGATCCGCGTGGACGACCTACAGGAAGACCCCCGCTCGGCCGGAATACCGGGCACCCACCCCAGTATGAGATCGTTTCTGGGTGTCCCCATTCGGATCGGTGACCGGGCGTTCGGTAACCTCTACCTGACCAATACGGGGGGAAAGGGGCCGTTCACCGAGCGCGACGAGACGATCGTGACGATGCTGGCCGCTCAGGCCGCCGTGTCGATAGAGAATGCTCGTCAGTTCCGCACCCTCCAGCGGCTGCTGGACGAGTTGCGGGCAACGCAGCAGCAACGCGATCGCTTCTACGCTTTCGTCAACCACGACCTCCGGAACGCGTGCAGTGGAGTGCTCATGTGGTCCCAGAGACTCCTCCGCGAGGTCAAGGGCAACGATCGTGACATAGCCGAGAAGATCCGACGCGGTAGCGATCACGCCATGCGACTGGTTCAGGACGTCCTTGACCTGGAGAGCCTGTCACAGGGAAGGCTGGAAACGTGGCCTCGCATGATCGTGGTCAACGACCTGCTTCAGGCGGCCATGGACGGAATTCACCCCGAGGCTGACAAGAAGAACATGCAGTTCAGGCTCAAGAGGAACCGCGCCAACCTGCGCATGGTGGCCGATCCCGACCGAATGCTGCAGATCGTGACGAACCTGCTGAGCAACGCCATCAAGTACTCTCCGGAGGGAACGCAGGTGCATATGCAGGCGGATCTCCGCCGCGACGGTCCGCCGCGCATGGACCAGGCGGAGCGATGGATCGCGATCGGAGTCACGGATCACGGACCCGGGATTCCCGAGAAGGACCAGGAGCGCATCTTCGGCGAATACCAGAAGGCGGCCGCCGGCCGTACCGCGAAGGGAACGGGAATCGGCCTGACCCTGTCCCGTAGACTCGCGGAGTACATGGGGGGAGCGCTCACGCTCGAATCCGAGTTGGGCAAGGGCTCCACCTTCACGCTGTGGATGCCGCACGGACGGGAGCCCGAGCAGAGGAGTGGCTGGATCGGCTGACCCGGCTCGCCGAGCTCCGCACGGCGCATCGTATGATGACCGAGGGGCGCCCGGGGGCGCCCCTTTCTCATTCGAGAGCCTGGTCTCCCGGACGTCCGCGAGGACGCCCGGGCCGTCCGTCAGGCGCGAAGCGCCACGTGATGGGGTTCCGGCAGGATTCCCTGCTCCCGGTACCGCTTCAGCTTTCGGTAAAGCGTCCGGCGGCTGATTCCAAGCGCTTCGGCGGCCGAGCTCTGATGCCACTGAGTCTGCTCGAGCATGTCCAGAATGTACTCACGCTCCAGTCGCTCGAGGTCCCACTTTTCCTCTCGGGCCCGTGACAGGAGATTCCGCTCCGGATCGGGGCGCTGTCCCGGCGGCTCGAACGGTATGGCTCGCGCCCCGGCGTGCATGATCACGGCTCGCTCGATGAAGTTCTCGAGCTCGCGGACGTTGCCCGGCCAGTCGTAGGACATCAGCCGCGTCATGGTCTTCGGTGGGATCTCGGGTGGCTCGAGACCGTTCTCATCCGCGAAGCGCTGCCGGAAATGCTGGGCGAGGACTGGAATGTCATCCCGGCGCTCCCGCAGGGACGGCACGCGAACGGGGAACACGTTGAGGCGGTAGAACAGGTCCTCCCGGAACTCGCCCTTTTCAACCAGATCGGCCAGATCGCGGTTCGTGGCCGCGATCAGACGGAAGTCGACGGTAATCGGCTCCCGTCCGCCCACACGGGTGACCTTCCGGTCCTGAAGGACCCGCAGGAGCTTGACCTGGACACCCTCCGACACCGTGCTGATCTCGTCCAGAAAGATGGACCCGCCCTGCGCTTCCTCGAACAGGCCGCGCTTGCTCTGCACGGCTCCCGTGAACGAGCCCTTCATGTGGCCGAACAACTCGGACTCGAGGAGTGTCTCGGGCAGTGCCGAGCAATTGATGGCCACGAACGGTCTTCGGCTGCGGCCCGAGAGGTCGTGGATCGCCCTGGCGGCCAGCTCCTTACCCGTCCCCGTGTCGCCCGTGATCAGCACGTTGGCGCGCGTGGGGGCCACCCTCTCGATGAGGCCGTACAGCCTCTGCATTGCCTGGGACTTGCCTACCAGGTGGGCCCGCACTCCGGCGCTGGTCTGGCTGCGAAGCTGGGCCACCTCTCGCTTGAGCTCCAGCTCCTCTCTCGCGCGCGAGAGGATGTGGAGAAGCTCCTCCGTCCGGAACGGCTTCTTGATGAAATCGACGGCTCCAAGCTTCATGGCCTCCACGGCGCTGTCGATCGAGCCGAAGGCCGTCATCACTATGAACTGCGCATCGGTCTGCAAGGCTGGCCCGGCGCCCAGTACGTTCAGGCCGTGCATTCCCGGCAGGTTGAGGTCCAGGAGCACGAGGTCGTAAAGCTGCTGATCGAGCTGCCGCAGACCCTCCTCTCCCGATCGGACCGCGTCTACTCGATAGCCGTTCTCGGCGAGAACCGTGAGAAGGAGATCGCGGACGTTCTCCTCGTCTTCCACGACGAGCACGCGGGGGGCTACGTCGCTTTTCGTGTATTCCTCGGTCATGTCTACTCCGTCATGGAGCCCTACCGGCAGGCCCATCCGACTCGGTTATCAGCCGCAAGGGCCCGCGCGACCGGGGGTCAGGGGGGATCTCCCCGGCCGGCGAACCCGCGCACGATCGACCCTCGACCGCGCCAGACGCGTATTCCGTGTCCCGACTCACCCTTGCCGGAAGTGTGCCAGCACGGCCCACTCCGGTTCGGGTGCAGTCGCCCGGCGCCGAAGCCCCCGTTTCATGCTGGTTTCAGGCCGATTGGGAGACCTGCTCCGTGGGTTGGGCAACCGCGTCGGCCGCGACGAATAGTCCCACAAGGTCAGTGAAGGTGACAATTTGGCACTGAGTGGGATGAAATGGCAAGAACGAGGGTGGAGCGGACCGCACGCTCGGTTCCCGAGCGCTCACTTCGCGGAATCAGTCCTTGAACGGATTGGGGGCACGGGTCCGCTGGCTGGATTCGGCCGAATCCAGCAGCCTCTGAAGCTCTTCATTGCTGAGCTCGAACGGATCATCCTGGTGACCAGGCGCACGGGCGACACGAGTCGGCCCCGGGTTGCCGCCCTCGGGCTCGAAGTGCCACTCCCAGCGGCTGCGGTCGCGCACGCTCCATGCCCTCCCCGTGCGATCGACGAATTTCCGGTAGCTCATGAAGCACTCCTTGCCTGTTGGACGGTCCGCCGCCGCGTCCAATAGTAGACGGCGGCCCCGACCAGAGCGATGGTGGCGAAACTGAACCACTGGATGGCATAGAACAGGTGCGGTCCGTCTGAGGGTTCCGGCAGGGGCACGGGTACCGGGGCTCCCGCTTCGCTTCCACGGTCAGCGGCCAGCACGTAGAACGGCAGCAGCTCGTAGGGCAGCGACTCCGAGGCCTGCTCGATCACCAGAGTTCCGAGGACGAGTCGATCCAGGCCACCGATGGACCGCGTCCTGGGCGGTATGGACAGGGCTCGCTCCCCCGGCAATGCCACACCATCCAGATCGACATAGTGGGCAGGATCGGCTGAGACGTCGGGGCGGGCGCCCGCCACATCCGCGCTCACACCGTCGGCGGCCGGAAGCCAGCCCCGCAGGACCAGCACAGCCCGATCCGGCGCGATCAGCACGGGCGTCACCACGTTGACGCCGGGCGCTCCTCGATTCGACCGGCCCCGAACCACGAGCTCACGGTCGAGATCCCAGGTTCCACGGACGC
>JBDHFS010000026.1:0-17610 GCA_039590285.1 Gemmatimonadota bacterium | reverse complement strand
CGACGGACTGAACTGCGGTGGGGCGGAAAAGACCGTCCTCGGCCTGGCCGAGCATATGTCCCGCGCCGGACATTCGGTCGCCATCGCGAGCCTCAAGGATGAGCAGGTTTATCCGGTGCCTGATGGTGTGGAGTTCATCCGCGCCTTCGACCCGGAATCGCGTGCGCCATGGGGTGCGGGTGAACTGGGGCGCAAGGCTCGAGTTCTGAATCGGCACCTGGCGGGCCGAGCCCCGTGGGACCTGGTGATCTCGTCACTGATGTCCGCTGATCGGATCGCGAACCGAAGCATGGTCGGCTCTGATGTATGGCATCAAGTAGTCACCACGCCGTCGAAAGCACAGTTGGGGGACCACCGTGGGCTGAAGCGGATAAGGAGGCACCGGAGACTGCGTCGCACGTACGCTGGGCGCAGGGTGGTCGCCGTCTCGGAGGGTGTGAAGCGGGACCTCGTCGAAACGCTGGGCATCCAGCCGCGCTCCTGTGTGGTGATCCCCAATCCATTCGACGTTGACCATATCCGCCGGCTCGCCGCCGAGCCGTGCGCGCTGGAGGGAAGTGACTACCTCGTTCACATGGGTCGGTTCGGCATGTCGAAGAGACTCGATCGTCTCCTCGGCGCCTTTGGCCGGAGCAGCTTCGAGGGAGACCTGGTGCTCGTGGGAACCGGCCTGCGAAAGGAACGGCAGCGGCTCCAGGAGATGATCGCTTCTTCGGGACTCGAACATCGAGTGAGGCTCGTGGGCTTCCAGTTGAACCCGTACCCCTTCATCAAGCACGCCCGCGCCCTGGTGGTCGGCTCGGACTACGAGGGCTTCTGTAACGTGATCGTCGAGGCTCTGATCTGCGGTACTCCAGTGGCCAGCACCCGATGTCCTTCGGGGCCGGACGAGATACTGACGGGGGACCTGTCGATCGGTCTGGCCGACCTCACCGAGGAGAGCCTGGCGGAGGCTGTCGACCGCGTCCTGAGGAGTCCACCGACGATCACCGAGCCAAGCGTTCGCCGATTCGCCATCGAACCGATCGCACAGCGCTACCTCGCACTGGCCGACTGACCCAGAATCCGGCCGGCGTCGGCGAGCGTGTGACTTTTCTTGTATACTGATGCTGGCCCACACCTTGAGGTAGCGCCATGCACCGAAAGAATCTCACTCTCGTCATCCTGGTCTTCGGAATATTCCTTGTCATCGCTTCCATGTTGGCCGACGCGATAGGGCTTGGAGGCAGTCCGGGCTTCGGCTTCCGGCAAATCCTCGGGACCGCCACCGGCCTGCTGCTCATCGTTGTGGGGATCGCGGCGCGGCGAAGAGCTAAATGATGGACTGCTCCCGCGGGTGCACCGCTTCGGCGCGCCCTCTGCACGATTGTCGAGTTGAGCGCCCGGTGGACACCGGGCGCTTGGCTTTGTTGCCCGCTCTATTCAGGTTAGCTCGGCCGACCAACGTCGCATTCCACCCGCCTCTCGACTAACTTTCCGAGTCCACGCCGACGTACCCCGACTCGAGAGGATCGATGTCGAGAAGAGGCTCCGTGTGGCTCGTCGCGCTCCTGCTAGGCTGCGGCCCGAAGATCGAATCACAGACGTTCGCCGAGTTTCCGGCGTTGCCATCCGACCAGGAGATTCAGGTCTTCCCCGAAGACCTGCCCGAGTGTCCGTATGAGCAGGTGGGCATCATCGCTTCGGAGAGCGTCGAGGCCACCAAGAAGCGTGCGAGTGAGATGGGCGCCCACGCCGTAATCGGCACGGCTCTGGCGAAGGCAAGACCAACGGACCCCAGGAAGAACATCTGTGGTACGCGGAAGTGCGTCCAATACAACACAGTGGCCATTCGCTTCACCGACCCGGAGTGTATGCACTGACGGCTATCTCGATGGGATCGAGCCATCAGCTCCGGACGTGATCACGAATAGGCGGCGAAGAGCACGGCGACGACAAAGCCGATAAGCAGAAGTGCCGCGAACACCCACCCGAGCACACGGGCCCCGCGACTTTCCTTGAGCAGATCCTCGATAGGCAGGCCGGCTCTTCCCCGCTGCTCGATCTCTATCAAACGAGCGAATCGCCACGCGAGGAACGCCAGGACGCCGGCCGCAACGCCCACGAGGAGTAGGAGGGGCAGACCGTTCATTGTTCCCGGAACATCGTGCTCGGCAGGTGGACAGTCAAGGAATCAATGGTCCTGCAAGCTCCTTCCCCTGTCGCGTGCGGCGAGCTGCGCCGGGCAAAGTACCAACCGGATCGACAGCCACCGGACGGTCAGTGCCACTTCGCCCGGCGCCGCCACAGCCAGATCAACAGAAGCGCGATGAGGCCGATCATCAGCGGGACCATGGGGATCCCGGAGAATACGTCGGAGTCCAGGCCAAACCATCCGGCCTCGGTGGCCAGCCACAGGAACAGCATTCCGGCGACGACGAGAACGATCCCCAACTCAGTCCTCCTCAGGAGGGACGACCCTCTCCGGCTCGATGTCGGGCGGAGCGACGCGGATCAGGCCCGGAGCCTCGGGTCCCACGTATCGGTCGAGGTATCCCAGCTGCCGCTCGACTGCCAGGATCCGGTCCACGTTTCGCCCGTAGGATTCGCTCTCGCTGGACGGGTTCCAGCTCCCGGGTCTCGGCAGTCCCGCTGCCAGCATCGCGCCCTGCCTCGGCGATAGACCGGATGCCGGAATGCCGAAGTAGTGTTGCGCCGCTGCTTCCGCTCCGTAGATGCCCGGCCCGAACTCCACCACATTCAGATAGAGATCCAGGATGCGCTGTTTGGACAGATCCTTCTCGAGCTGCTTCGTGAGGATCCCCTCGCGGAGCTTTCGCGTAAGGCTACGCCGCGGCGTCAGCCACAGGTTCTTTGCCAGCTGCTGTGTGATGGTGGAAGCGCCCCGCGGCGCCTCCCGCTCCCGTATCGCCTTCTTCAGCGCCTCCCGCAGCTCGTGCGACGAGAAACCATCGTGGAAGAAGAACTCGGTGTCCTCGCTGGCGATGACGGCGCGCTTGAGATTGGAGGAAATGCGGTCATACGGAACCGGAGTCCAGGCTACGTGATCGCTTCGCCCAGCATCTCGTCTGGCCTCCCGGTACATGACGATGAAGGCCGTCTCTTCCGGGTTGATTGTGCGGAGGGAGGCAACATCCGGCCACGTGACCCACGTCCACACCAGCCAAATCACCAGGGCCGCCGCCACGGCGATCCCGGCCAGCCGAAGTCGCCGGAGCCACTCCGCCCGTCCGTCTTCGGAGCCAACAGCCGATTCGTCCTCGAGGCCCGCTTCCGGTCCATCCTTCGTTCCGTCGCCTGGTTCCTCATCCGGTCCGTCCTTGGGGCCATCGTCTGGGCCTTCGTCTGGGCCTTCGGTAGGTCCTTCGTCCGGGGCCGATGAGGGCGCATCGAGCTGGTTCTCTCCGGTTCCGGGATCCTCGCCTGAGGCGTCCCCGGATTCTGATTCCCGGGGCTCGACCTCTCCGTTCCCGGGAGCGTCGGGCAGGGGACCTTCGGCCGTGGGCTCGTCGTTCATGAGGTTCCAGATCCGCTCGCGTCAGCGTAGCCACGGGGCGACTCGACTGTGGGTAGCTAATCTTGTTCAAATGTCGACGTTTCGGAGTGAGCTGTCGAGGGAGAAGCGTGGTTTCACTGGCTCCCCGATGAAGCCGCCGCTACGTTTTCGCGGCTGCAAATGCGACGCAGGCGAGAGCAAACCTGTGCACGGAGCGCCGATATGCTCATGCTCGATAGACTGAGAACAGCACGCATCCTTACCGCCATCCTGCCGTTAGGCGTTGCAGCCGGTTCACCCGCGGTGGCGCAGGAGCCCGTGGGACCACCTCGCGAGGTGAAGATTGGCCTTCTCATGGCGGACCTGACCGAGGTCCGCGGCGCCGAACAGGCGTTCTCCGCGGACGTGTTCGTACTGGCAACGTGGCAGGATCCGGATCTGGCCGGCGGATCGGAAGGACTGCGGACTTTCGACCTGGACGAAGTGTGGCACCCTACGCTCCTCATCTATAACCGCCGGTCGGTTGCCGCGACCATGCCGGAGCAGGTGATGGTCCGGCCGAACGGAACCGTGACTTATCTTCAGAGATTCACGGGGTTGTTTTCCATCCCCATGAACCTGCGGGAGTTTCCGAGAGACCGTCAGGAGTTCTTCGTGTGGTTGGTGGCCCCGACACGAGCCGGAGCCAATGTCACTCTGGTCCCGGACGAGAGGGTCGTGGCGCTGCGCGTCGGGGAGCTTTCCATCAGCGACTGGAAGATCGGTGAAGCCAGCGTCGCCATGGAGCCATTCCAGGTCGCCCCGGGGGCGCCGCAGAACCCGGGGATCAAACTGACCGTTCAGGGGAGTCGGCGGGTCACCTACTACACGATCCAGGTTCTGATACCGCTCGTGGCGATCGTGATGATGGCCTACGCGGTGTTCTGGGTCGCACCGACCGTGGTCCCGACGCGCGTGGGCGTCGTGGTGACCACCATGCTGACGCTCATCGCCTACCGCTTCATGCTCGCCAACCACGTCCCGCGCCTCTCGTACCTGACAAGGCTCGACTGGTTCATGCTGGGTGCGACGGTGCTGGTGATCCTCACGCTGTTCACGATGGCGGGGACCTCCTATCTCATCAGCCGCGAGCAGGAGGCCCTGGTGAAGAAGATCGATCGCGCCGGACGCCTGTTGTATCCGGTCGTGTTCACGGCTTACTCGCTCTTCGTGTGGCTGAAATAGGACTCTCGCCATGATCGGATCCGGGCGTCCCAGTCCCGGATCCGGACACTGTCATCGTCTCCGATCGCCTTCCTAAAATCCCCTATCTGTAATTATTGCACGTAGTTTCCCGAGAATTCAGATTTCGGTACGAACGTTGCCCTAATCAGCACGTCTATATCGGGTCGAGCGTGGGCCGACCCGAGGGCCGACAGGGGCGGAGAGCGACGGCTCTCCCATTGTGCTCAGGAGGTGAGGTGCAGGCTCTCATTCAGGACATCCGATACGCGTTCCGCAGTCTCCGCAAAGCTCCCGGTTTCACCTTCGTAGCGGTGCTCACTCTCGGACTCGGCATCGGCGCCAACACGACCATGTTCAGCGTCGTGAACGGCGTGCTGCTCAAACCGCTTCCGTACGAGCAACCCGACCGGTTGGTGAACATCTGGGTGGATCTCGGCGTGGGGAATCAGTCGCTGCCGGCGGTACACCCGGGCGACTTCCGGGATTACCAGGAGCGGGCAGGGCTCTTCGAGGACTTCGCCGCCGCCTCGGGAGGCACGTTCCGCACGGGCGCCGGTATCCTCACAGGCGATGGGAAACCCGAGCAGCTGGATGTATCCGTGGTCACTGCGAACTTCTTCCCGCTGCTCGGAATCGAGCCTGCGCTCGGCGAATACTTCGACGAATTCGAGGAGCTGATCGGTGGCTCGGAGGTCGCCGTGATCACGCACCAGCTGTGGCGCCGGCGATTCGGCTCGGACCCATCCATCGTGGGCAGCACGGTGACGGTTGACGGTGTTGGGACCACGATCGTCGCAGTGCTCCCGGCGGACTTCCGCATGCATCTCCCGGCCGAGACCTTCCTGTTCAGAGAATCCGAGATCTACAAGCCCCTGCGCATGAACTGGGACAACCTCCCGCCTCGCAACTACACCTCGTTCACCGTCCTCGGCCGGCTGAAGAAGGGCGTCACGATCGCGCAGGCGCAGGACGAGATGAGCCGCATCCAGCGCGAGCTGCGGGCCGAGCACCCTGTGCACGAGACGTCCGACATGCGCATCCGCGTGATCCCTTTACATAGCGACATAGTGAAGCACTCGCGGCGCGGTCTGATCATTCTCCTGGGCGCTGTGGGGTTCGTTCTCCTGATCGCGTGTGCCAACGTCGGGCACCTGATTCTCGCCCGAGGCATGTCCCGCGAGCGCGAGTTCGCGCTGAGGGCAGCGGTCGGGGCGACACCGGTTCGGATGGTCCGCCAGCTGCTGACCGAGAGCGTGATTCTGGCGCTCTTCGGTGGCGTGCTCGGCGTGGGGCTCTCCATGTGGGGCATCGCCCTTCTGCGCCTGTTCAGTCCGGCCAACCTCCCGAGGCTGGACTCGGTTACCGTGGATTCGACCGTCCTGGGCTTCGCCGGCATCGCGGTGCTGATCACCGCGATCCTGTTCGGGCTCTACCCGGCGATCCGGGCCTCGAAGTCCCGGCTGTTCGACAGCCTGCGGGTGGGCGGCAAGATGACCGCCACGCGTGGTCATCTCCGCCTTCGCAACGTCCTGATCGTCGGCGAAGTGGCCCTATCGCTGGTTCTCCTGATCGGGACGGGTCTCATGCTGCGCAGCTTCATCGCGCTGCAGGACGTGAGGCCCGGGTTCCAACCGGAGTCCGTGATGACCTTCTCGCTCACGCTGCCGCGATCGGAATACGAAAACGCCAGGGAGCGATCCGTATTCTTCCAGGAGATCCGCACGGCGCTCACGGGACTCCCTGGGGTGGAGCAGGTGGGGATCACCTCGAAGCTGCCCCTCACCGGGACGGGCCCGCTGCTTCCATTCGCCTACGATGAGGAGACGGCCACGCACTGGGAGAGTGCCACGGCGGATATCCGAGGTGTGAGCCCCGAGTACTTCGACGCCGTTGGAACACGGCTCCTGGCCGGCCGCATGTTCGGATACTCCGACGGAGGTCCGGAGAGCTCGCCGGCGATCATCATCGACGAGACCCTGGCGGAGCTGGCGTGGCCGGGTGAGGATGCCGTTGGAAAGCAACTGCAGATCCAGCCGAACGGCGACGACAACCCGTTCGCCGAAGTGGTCGGGGTCGTAGAACACGTGCGGATGCACGACCTTACGCGCGACGTCCGGGCACAGTTCTACTTCCCCATGACCCAGTTTGCGCCGTTCGAGGCCAGCATCGCAGTTCGCTCCAGCATCGAGCCGGCCAGCATCTCGAACATGATCATCGATCAGATCGAGGCGCTGGATCCGGACCTCCCGGTCAACGATGTGCGGCCGATGGAGGCCTTCGTGCGTGACGGGATGGCACAGTCCCGTTTCAGCCTGTTCATCATGGCCCTGTTTGCGCTCATGGCGCTGGCCCTCACCGCGGTGGGAATCTACGGCGTGATCGCCTACTCGGTGAGCCAGCGGACCAAGGAGATCGGCATCCGGATGGCGCTGGGCGAGGGTCCGAGCCGAATTCAGAACCTGGTCGTGGTGCGGGGCCTCAAGCTGATCCTGGCGAGCGTGGTCGTGGGCCTGGTCTCGGCGGTCGCGCTGTCGCGAGTGTTGTCGAACCTGCTGTTCGGCGTGAGCGCTACGGATCCGCTGACGTTCGCGGCCCTTTCGGCCGTGCTGATCGTCGTGGCCCTGGCCGCCTCCTGGTTGCCGGCGCTACGGGCGACTCGCATCGATCCACTGGACGCGCTTCGCACGGAGTAGAGCAGGGCGCGCGATTCGGCAAATCCTCTGGCGGAGACATGCCAGGGGCCCTCGATGGGTCCCCGGCCGCGTCAGCTCAGCTCCGCCCGCCGGATTCCCGCGACCTGATCGAAGCTCGCGTCGAAGCTGGCGATAGCCTCGACCTCATGGTTCCTCATTACCGCCGCATGCAGACATCCCCGGGCCGTCAGCCCGGGATAGTCCATGAGAAGCCGACGAGCGCCGTCGGTGTCCGCGAGCGTCACATCGAACACGGTCGGGCACAGCTGGACGAACAGGTCGTACACTTCCCAGGCAAGGTCCCGACGCCCGAGCGCCGAGTAGCGACCGAGGATCTCCTGCAGAGCCACGGTGCTGGTGCAACCCTCGATCTCTCCCGAGCGCACTCGTTCCAGGAAGCGACGCGCCGGATCTCGATTCGGGTGGGCCGCACCCGCCACGTACATGGGAACGTTGGAGTCGATGAACGCCTTCACGTCCGCCCCGCCTCGACTTCGGAGATCATCTGATCGATATTCGCCGTTGGCGCTTCCAGGGAAGCCAGCCTGCTGAGTGGATCCGTTCCGCCGCGCGCGCCCGTTCCGTGCCGCAGAGCCGCTTCAATGGCTCGACGCACCCATTCGCCCTTGGAGATACGATCCCTGCTCGCCGCCTTGCGGATCCTGGCATCAAGCTCTTGTGGTATCAACACCTGCAGTCGATGACTCATAACAGCATGCTAACATGCTAATAGGCACACGTCAACGAAAACCAAGCTTCCCCGGGCTTCTCGACCTTCACGTTCTTCACGGCCAGTGGCCGTGACGTCGACGTGCGGTATAATGGTCCGGACTTGGCCTACACGGATTCCGTATCCGTCGGGCCGCTTCTGTCGCCTCAAGAGCCTACTGACCTTAGTATGTGGACCGGAACACGTAGAATCAGAGACCGGAATAACGAGCGGTAGCCAGGGCAGGCTAAACGGAAGGCCCGTATCCCATGACACGACGAGTCCCGTCTCAATTCAGTCGCATGGTCACAGTCGCGGGATGCCTCACGGCCTTGGCGCTGGCCATCCCGCTCTCGGCTTCCGCCCAGGACGCACTCGGGCTCCTGCAGAGCCTGGAGAAGGCGGGTGTCGTGGGTCCCCTGGACCCTTCCCGTTACGCGGGGCAATGCAACTTCAGCAATATGCCTGGGGTCGTCTGGTGGGGCACGGAAACCGAGATGACGGTCCAGCGAATTGCGGAGCTGGCGGCGCCGATCTACTGGTTCTCGCCGGACGAGCCCCTCCTGCGGGGCACCGAGGGCCGGGACATCATGATGCCGGAGCACCTGCCCTTCCAGGACAGCGCCTCCAGTCCCGTCGTGTACTACCAGCTGGACGAGATGGTCACCATCACGGACAGTGTGGGGGAGTTCGTCCTGAACGAGGACGACAAGGGACAGTCCATAATCAGATTCCGTTCCACCGGCCTCCTGCGCATGGGCTATTTCGCCTACTATCCATCCGAGGCGGGGTTGGGGGCGCACCAGCACGACCTGGAGGCGGCGGAGGTCAAGATCGCCGTGATGCGGACGACGGGGGAACTCCTGTCTGAGATCACGCAGGCCCGATGCGAAGAAGAGAACTTTGTGCTCGCGGTGACCCGGGTTGTAGGGAAGGCGCACGGGATCGAGTGGTTCTGGAACATCAGCGACGTCGACGCCGAGACCAAGATGCCGTTCACGCTCCTGGTGGAGGAGGGCAAGCACGCGGTCGGGACGGACAAGAACGGGGACGGCTACTTCACCCCCAGCTACGACGTCAACGTCCGCGTCAACGACGCCTGGGGAACACGCGACGTGATCTCCTCGGGCTCCGTTCTGCAGGGTGGCTACCAGTCGTGGATGACCAAGGTCCGCGAACCGGAATACCGCATCTTCCCCCCCCTTCCCGAGGACAGTCCGCTGCGCGAGAAGCTGGCCCTCAGACGGGGAGCGGAGAACTGGGAGACCGAGAACGCAGTGTACGAGCTGCGGCCCCTGCCGCCCGCGGAACTCGGCGCGTACGACAGGCACCTGCACCGGTTCATGAAGAGCAAGGAGGTCGAGAACTGGCCGGAGGAAACGGAGAAGAGCGACCTCCAGGGGTTCCTGGACTGGAACCAGGACGGCACGGCTCTCAGGTCGTTTGCCCTCTCGCTGTTCTACGACGGAGACCTCGGACTCGCATGGGCCTTCCCGTTCTTCATCGTGAAGAACTGGGAAGTGAGCCTGAGCGGCGGGTTCGTCGTGCATCGAATGTATCTCAACGACGAGGGATTCCGAGACTTCGGCTGGCAGGCCATGTACACGAACTCGGCCTCCCGGTGGTTCGACGGGTATTTCGGGATGGGCGTCGAGTGGGACGGATACGACGATCCCACCGCGGAAGACCCGGACAACGAGAGTGTCCGGACGGACTTCGTCCTGGAAACCGGCATCAAGTTCCGGGCGAACGTGGAGGCCATCAAATGGCTTTCCTGGGCCACTCCGTTCTGGGGTTTCCGGGCCGGAATCAAGAACTACGGGTTCTCGAACATCGACCGGCTCACGTACGTGCTGGAGTTTGGGGCGGGGGCCTTCTAGGCTCCCACCCATCGCTGCCACGTCAATATTGGCCGCCGGTGCCGTGGGTGCCGGCGGCCTTCGTGCATCTTGGCCGTCCGCCACGCGCCGACGAGAACGCGATCGCCGTCTTCAGCTTGCCATCGGGCCAGGTCGCGGTTCTCCTTCCGGGGGCCCCAATCCTTGGTCCGGGGAGGTGGTGTTCCTGGACCCGGAGCACGTCGAGCCGCTCGACATGAGAGCCATGGACCTGATGCACGTCCTGGAAGGCCTGGGCATCGGGACTGGCAAACGAGGGGTTTCTGTCACAACGTAGGCGGATCGAGGACGGGCGGATCAGGCGGATCACGAAGGAGTCATGCCATGGAAACGAGTGCCGGGCAGGCCGAGAGCGGTAAATTCCTGAAGTTGTCCGTGGAGGCGGCCATCCGGATCGGCGTGCTGGCGTTGATCTTCGTATGGTCCCTGCAGATCGTGGCCCCCTTCGTACAGATCGTCCTCTGGTCGATCATCCTCGCCGTCGCGGTCTATCCGCTGTACGCGGGGCTCGCCAGGCGGCTCGGCGGACGGAACAAGCTGTCCGCCCTCCTCATCACGGTCGTCGCCCTCGCCATCCTGCTCGTTCCGAGCTGGAAGTTCTTCGGGGCCACGGTCGAGGAGGCGCGGGATGTAGCCGAAAAGGCGGAAGCCGGCACGCTTCAGGTCCCCCCGCCCTCCGGCGAGGTGCGGGACTGGCCGCTGATCGGAGAGCGCACGTACGCGCTCTGGAACGGGGCCTCCCGCAACCTGGAGGCCACGCTCGAGCGGCTGAAGCCGGAGCTGACCGCGTTCGGGAAGTGGGCCCTTTCCGCGCTGGCCGGGCTGGCCGGGACGGTGCTCCAGTTCTTCGTCTCGATCCTGATCGCGGGCGTATTGCTTTCCACCGGTGAGAAGGGCCGGGCCTTCTCGGTCAAGTTCGCGATCCGTCTCGCCGGGCCGCCGGGAGAGGACTTCGTGCGCCTGACGGTTGCCACCATTCGGAGCGTATTCCAGGGCGTCCTCGGAATTGCCGTGATTCAGGCCGCGCTGTCCGCGATCGGACTGCTCCTGATCGGAGTTCCGGGAGCCATGGTGTGGGCCCTTCTCGTCATGATTCTGGCGGTCATGCAGCTCCCGCCGATCCTGGTGCTCGGCCCGGTCATGGTGTGGGCCTTCGCGACGCAGAGCACGACGGCGGCGATCATCTTCCTCGTCTATGGTCTGTTCGTCAGCGTGAGCGACTCGTTCCTGAAGCCGCTGCTTCTGGGCCGCGGGGTGGACGTGCCGATGCTGGTGATCCTGCTCGGCGCGATCGGTGGGATGATCATGTCGGGGATCATCGGGCTCTTCGTGGGCGCCGTCGTTCTGGCCGTCGCCTACCAGCTCATGATGGCGTGGCTCGAGCAGGACGCCGACCTCGGCATGTTCTCGACCACCGGGGTCCCGGTTCCGGCCGAGGGTGACGCGTGACGGAAGAACCGACCGCGGCCGAGGGCACGGCCGGGCCGGTCGGCGAGTCGGCCGGTTCATCGGACACCGAGCTCGCACCTACGGGTGTGCGTGGGCGTCTGAAGGCCATGGACCCGGCCCGCCGCGTCACGATCATGGTCTCGGTCATCATCGCGGCGCTGTTCGCCTGGCACCTCCTGTCCGACCGGGCCACCCCGTACACGCAGCTCGGCAAGGTGGATGGCTACGTAGTCCCGATCGCCCCGCAGGTATCCGGCTACGTGTCCCGGGTGGACGTCGTCCTGAACGAGATCGTGGATGAGGGTGATACGCTCCTCGAGATCAACCCCCTCCCGTTCCAGCTCGCGGTGAACTCGGCGCGTGCCCAGCTCGAGCTTGCCGGGCAGCAGGTGAGAGCCGGCGTGTCTGCCGTGGAATCCGCCGCAGGCCGCCTCGGAGTGGCGCGGGCGCAGCTCGACCGCGCCGAGCGCTACTTTAACCGCGTGGAATCGATCAACGCCGCCAACCCGGGGGCCCTCTCCCAGGCCGACCGCGATCGCGCCACCACCCAGCTCGCCCAGGCGCAGGCCGGAGTCGTGAGCGCCGAGGCAGAGCTCGATCAGGCGCGCGAGACGCTGGGCGTGGCAGGCTCCGAAAACCCGGCGATCCAGGCCGCGCTTGCGGCTGTCGAGCAGGCCGAGTTCAACCTCGAGAACACCGTGATCCTGGCCCCGGGTCGTGGGGTGGTGGGCGACCTGCAACTGGCGGAGGGGCACTTCGCTTCGGCGGGACAACCACTCGCCACGTTCATCTCGGCGCAGGACGTGTGGGTCCGGGCGGACATGCGCGAGAACAACCTCGGAAAGATAGAGGTCGGAGATCCGGCGGAAGTCGCTCTGGACGTGGCCCCCGGCCGGATCTTCGAGGGCCGCGTGGCGAGCGTCAGTGCCGGCGTGGATACCGGCGAGGGGGCGCGCGGAGGCCTGCCCACGGCGGAATCGGCTCAGGGTTGGCTGCAGGACCCGCAGCGCTTCCCCGTGATCATTCGGTTCGAGGGAGATGGAGCCCGCGGCTTCCTGCGCGTCGGTGGACAGGCGAGCGTCGTGGTGTACGCGGGCTCCAACCCCATCCTCAATGCCGCAGCCGCACTGAGAATCCGGCTCACGACCCTCCTGTCGTATGTCCGCTGAGGCCGCGGTCGCGGCCCCAGCAGGTGCCGCGAACCGCGCCCTCGCCGATCAGCGCACGCGCCGTATCGTCCGCTTCTCGGTCGGCACGACGATCGGGTCCGGCTTCGCCTACCTGATCGGCTTCGAGCTCCCTTTCCTCGTCCCGATCCTCATCGCGATGCTGCTCGCGTCGCCGGCGCCGCGGCCCACGCTCCGCGTCGCTTCCGGCTTCGTGCTCCCCGTCGCGGTGGGGGCCTTGGTGGGGGTGGTGCTCACCCGGTATTTCCTGCAGTACCAGGGGATCTTCCTTCTCATCGAAGTACTGGTCCTGTACCGGATCTTCTACGCGTTGGCCGGAGGGGCGAGACCGCTGCGCATGGTGTGGCTTCTCATCGCTGCCCTCATCATCCCGCTGATGGGGATGGCGTCGATGGGTCTCGCGATCGGAGTGGCCGTCGGGCTCGTGTACGGAGCGGTCATCGCCGTGGGTGTAACCTGGTTCGCGCACGCGCTGTTGCCCGATCTGCCGGGGCCGGTGCCGGGTCCCGGCTCCGCGGTACAGGCGAAGGAGCCGCCCCCGCCTTCAGCACGCGCCGCCTACGCCCGGCGCACCGTGACCGTGGTGTTCCCTGTGCTCGTGGCGTTCTTCTACCTCGATCTCTCGTCGGATGCGGTCATCCTCGTCTTCATCGGCCTGCTGTCGCTCCTGCCGAGCTTCGCCGCGGGTTGGAAGCAGGGGAAGGCGCTCATCCTGGGAAACGTGATCGGGGGAGCCGGGGCGATCGTGTTCTACAACCTCCTCATCGTGTATCCCCAGATCACGATGTTCCTTCTCCTCACGCTCCTGACGGGGCTCCTGTTCGGAGACGTGATCTTCTCGGATAGGCCGTTCGCGCCCCTGTTCAAGACGGCGTTCAACTCGGTGGTGCTGCTCGTGGGAATGAGCGTGACCATCACCGGAGCCGACGCCGCGTCGAAGTTCTACACGCGGATCGCGCAGATCATACTGGCCGTTGTTTACGTCGCGGTGGCCTTCGGATTCCTCGAGTATCTCCAACGCAAACGGGTGGGTACGGCATGAAGCTCGAGATCAGGCGCCCCGGCCGGGGCAGGTTCGTCCGCGTTGCGCTTCTGTCCACGCTGATCTTCGGCGGCTGCAAGCTGGGACCGGATTACGTCCAGCCTCCGGTCCCACAGCCCGAGACGTACCGGGATCCGGCTCCATCGGGAGAGTCGATCGCCAACGTGGCGTGGTGGGACCTGTTCCAGGACCCTGTGCTGCAAGACCTGATCGAGATCGCGATCCAGGAGAATCGCGACGTCCGAGTGGCTCTTGCCCGAATCGCCGAAGCCCGCGCACAGGCCGGGCTCGCGAGGGCCGATCTGTACCCGAGGGTGGATGTCGCGGCCGGAGCGAACCTCGGCGAGGCGCTCACGGATGAGGGTGATCACATTCCCACGCGCGGCGTGTTCGTCGCGGCCGACGTGTTCTACGAAGTGGACCTGTGGGGCAGGATACGGCGCGCCAATGAAGCGGCGGTGCAGGAGCTCCTGGCCACCGAAGAGGCGTACCGTTCGGTCACGATCACGCTGGTGGCGGACGTGGCCAGCCTGTATCTACAGCTTCTGGACCTCGACAACCGGCTCGACATCGCGGAGCGGACGGTACAGGCGAGGCAGGAGTCACTCGACATCATCCGGGTGCGTCACGACGCGGGTGTGATCAACGAGGTCGACGTGAACCAGGCCGAGATCCTGGTGTTCGACGCCGAGGCCTCGGTCGAGGTGTTCGAGCGAAGCCGGGCGCAGACGGAGAACGCCGTCAGCGTGCTCCTGGGCCGCACCCCGGAGTCCATCCAGCGCGGCCTCAGTCTTACAGAGCAGGTGTTCCCCCCCGAGATTCCCGTGGGTCTCCCGTCCGAGCTGATGCAGCGCCGTCCGGACATTCTGCAGGCGGAACGCCGGCTGGCCGCCCAGACGGCCCGGATCGGCGTCGCCGAGGCGCTCAAGTTTCCCTCGCTGAGCCTGACGGGGTCGGCCGGTGTCAGCGGTGACCTGACGGACGGAAGCCTCGCCGCGGGTTTCCTCAACCTGGGTGCCAACCTGCTCGGTCCCATCTTCAACGCGGGCAAGAACGAGCGCCGCGTCGAGGTCGAGGTGGCCCGCACGGAGCAGCTCCTGAATCAGTACGAGCAGACGATCCTCACGGCGTTCCGCGAGGTGGAGGACGCCATCGTGGCGACATACACCTACCGATCCGAGTACGAAGCCCGGCAGCGGCAGGTGGAATCGGCCATCAACGCCGCGGAGCTCTCGTGGGTGCGCTACGAGGGCGGGATGACCAGCTATTTGGAGGTCCTGGACCTGCAGCGATCGCAGTTCTCGGCCGAGCTCCAGGCCTCGGCGGCGCTCCAACAGCAGCTCGCCTCGGTAGTCGAGCTCTACAAGGCGCTCGGCGGCGGGTGGCCCGTGCTGCCGGAGGTGGAGACGGAAGCGGACTGAGGGGCGTGCTTTCAGGCGGACGAAGAGTGTATCTTGGGTGCCGCCGGACCGTTGGGAGTTTGTCGCCGTCGGCAGGGAGTGGGTGGGGTAGGAGCGGCGATCGACCGCATTCCTTCATGGCTCGCGTACACGACTGACCACACATCCTGTATCCAGGGAGGACACATGCCGAAGACGCTGACCACGCTGGCCGCCGCGGTGCTGGCGCTCCTGCTGGCGACTCCCCTGTCGGCGCAGGAGATCGACTGCGCCGACGTCGGGTTCGATGCCGAGATCGTAGCCAACTACCCCGAAGTCCAGGAGGCCTGCCTGGGCGTCGTCGAGGATCAGGGCGTTCGCTACGTGCACCTGCGGGCCAAGGTGCTCAACAACTGGATCAGCTCCATGACCATTCGCTACGAGCACGCGGACGGCACATGGGGGCTTCTCAAGACCGTGACTCCTCCCGAGGGCTTCACGGCGATTGTCAACGGCACTCCCACATCGGTGGAGGAGATCCAGGAAGGCACGGTGATGAACATCTTCGTGCCCGAAGGCCGGTGGGAAGTGGCGATGGCCGACGTCGAGATGCCTGCCGTTGCCGAGCTGTACTTCGCTCCTGTCGAAGTCGAGGAGGCGGAGGAGCAGATCGAGGAGGCGGAGCCGGCGGAAGCAGCGCCGCAGGAAGCTGCGCCGGCCGAGGCCGAGCCGGTGGAGACGCAAGCTGCCGAGGTGGAGGAGCCGGCCGGGGGGGTCTCCGGCATGGTATGGGTGCTGTTGGGCGGACTGATCGTCGTGATCCTGTGGCTCTACATCACGAAGCGCAGGGAAAGACAGCAGGGCTAGCCTCTGTGTGACTGCCTCCGGTGTGCCAAGGATCCGCGGCACACCGGAGGCGACGTCGTTTCAGCGATTCGCGAGAGTCGGGACCGCCTTCAGGCCGATCAGGCGCTCGTCTGCCGTCACCAGATTGAGGTCGAACACGCGAGCCGTGGCGATCAGGAGACGGTCGGCTGGATCGCGGTGAGACAGCGGTACGTTCCGCGTCTCGAGAGCGACCTCGTGCGTCACCGGCGCCTCATGAAGCGGGACTCGCTGGAGCGCGGTCGTCACCCATTCGTGGGCAGGTGAGGCGAGGCGAACCCGGCTCCTATCCACCAGGGTCAACATCTCCCATATGCTGATCGGCGACAGCCACAGTTCGGCGTCTTCCCGCTCCATCTCTCGCGCGACGCGCTTTGTGAGTTGGTCGGGCTGCAGGAGACTCCACAGCCAGATGTGCGTGTCGAGCAGTAGCCTCACGGATCCACCGCCTCCCAGTCCTCGGGGTCTCCGGCCGGTGAGACCACGTCGCCCACGATCTCGGCCGTGTCTGCCATGCACCCGAGCCAGGCCTTTGGCCGGGGCGGGGGAGATGGAGGCACGATCTCGGCTACGGGTTCTCCGAACCGGGTCACGAGCACCGGTTGGCGTGTCCGCCTGACCCGTTCCATCACGGCCAGGCACGTGGCCTTGAACCTGGAGATAGCCATCTCTTCCATGTGTGCAAATTTAATCATGGTCAATGACCATGGTCAAACTGTTCTGCACGTACGAAGACCCAAAACTTCCCCGCCGATCACGAAGCCTCGGATCAAGCTTGTGTCAACGTGGGTGTTGGCGATGCGGCCATCTTCTCCCGAGATTGGAGGACTTCGAACCGCTCGGATTCGCCGATGACCGCATGAAAGGGGCATCCCATGGACACTCTGCTAGGATGGATCAACGAGCCGGGACCGATTCGGTGGGTCCTGGACGTCGCGCTGCTCCCGGCTGCCGCCGTGCTCCTCATCTACGGTCTCCGGTCACTGTACCTCCGCTCCGCGCTCAAGGAAGGTCAGTCCGAGGCGGCTCAACAGGTGCGACGACAGACCTCCCGGATGCTGGCCTTCCTGGTGAGTCTCACGGCCGTGACCGTGATCTGGCGCGTGCGCTTGCGGGACCTGGCCATTCAGGCGGACATGACGGTACAGGAGCGCGAGATGCTCGTGGATTGGCTGGGGGGAGCTGTCAACGCGGTGATCGCGACGGCCTTCCTGATCTTCCTGTTCGTCATTCTGGGCCGGGTGTCTCGCTGGTCCATCCGCCGGCTGGACGCCTGGAAGGAGGCTCGCAGGGGAGTCCGACTCCAGGGAAAGACGCTGATCACACCTCTGCGCGTACGACATTTCGCGGTGCTGGGGCTGAAGATCGCGCGGTTCGTGCTCACGATCGTCCTGTTGTATGTCTACGTCCCGCTGGTCCTCAGCTTCATTCCCGTCACCCGGCCGCTCGCCGGACAGGTCATGCCCGTGGTGATCGGGCCGGCCCGCGATCTCGGACTGGCCATGCTCAGGTATCTGCCACGGCTCGCCTCCCTGATCGTGATTCTCTTCATGATGCGGTTCTTCATCCGACTCGCCATGTTCCTGATGGACGCGGTGGGAAGGGAGGAGATCCACATTCCCGGTTTCGACCCGGAGTGGGCGGAGCA
>JBDHFS010000025.1:0-31267 GCA_039590285.1 Gemmatimonadota bacterium | reverse complement strand
GGCCATCCTCGTCGTGCGGGAGGACTACTCCGGGCTCCGTCGCTACGCGCACATCGGGACGGGCAACTATCACGCGGGCACCGCGCGGCAGTACGCGGACATGGGACTGATCACGTGCGACGAGGAGATCGGGCGCGACCTTACCGAGCTGTTCAACTACCTGACCACGGGCTACAAACCGCGCCGCAACTACCGGAAGATCCTGCCGGCCCCGAAGATCATGAAGCCGGCGATCCTGGAGAAGATCGACCGGGAAGTGACGCGGCACGAGGAGCACGGCGACGGGTTGATCCAGCTCAAGCTCAACGCGCTCGAGGACGTCGACGTGACGCGCGCGTTGTACGAAGCCTCGCGTGCGGGTGTGCGTGTGGACCTGATCGTCCGCGACACGTGCCGGCTGCGTCCTGGAATCAAGGGCCTGTCGGAGAACGTGCGCGTGGTAAGCGTCGTCGGTCGTTTCCTGGAGCACGGCCGCGTGTACTACTTCCGGAACGGCGGTGACGAGGAGTACTACCTCGGCTCTGCGGACGCGATGCGACGGAACCTGCGCAGCCGCGTGGAGATCCTGGCTCCGGTCGAGGACCCGGATCTTCAGGAAGAACTGCGCTTCCTGCTCGACACGCAGCTCGAGGACCGGCGCTCGGCGTGGGTGATGCTCGCGGACGGAAGCTACGAGCAGCAGCGGCCTTCGGGCGACCGGGACCGCAGAAGCTCGCAGTCGGAGCTGATCCGCTGGGCCGAGGACCGCCACAGGGAGGCCACCCGGCTCAAGCGGCGCAAACCTCGCGGCATCCGGGTGTTCGATCAAAACCCGGAAGAATAGAGCAGGTCGCTGAATGCACGGCGCGGGATTCACGGATCCCGGCCCCCTCCAGCTGATCTTCGGACTTCTCGGCGGGCTGGCGCTGTTCCTGTACGGTATGGGCCAGATGGCCGACTCGCTGAAGGTCGTGGCCGGGGACCGGATGAAGTCCATCCTGGCAAGGCTCACCCGAAACCGGGTGACCGGCGTGCTCACCGGCGCCTTCGTCACGTCGGTCATCCAGTCGTCCTCCGTGACCACGGTCCTGGTCGTCGGCTTCATCTCGGCCGGCCTCATGACACTGACCCAGTCGGCCGGCGTGATCCTGGGCGCCGACATCGGCACGACCATCACGGCCCAAATCATCGCCTTCAACATCAAGGAGTACTCGCTGCTGCTGGTGGCGGCGGGCTTCCTGGTGATGTTCGTTTCGCGCCGGGACCGCGCGCGTCTCTACGGCACGGCCATCATGGCGCTCGGGCTCGTGTTCCTCGGAATGGGGATCATGGGGGAGGCCATGAAGCCGCTCCGTGCCTGGCCTCCGTTCCTGAACGCGATGGCCGGCATGGAGAACCCCGTGCTCGGGATCGCGGTGGGCGCCGTGTTCACGGCTCTCATCCAATCTTCATCCGCGACCGTCGGCATCATCATCGTGCTCGGGAGCCAGGGGCTGGTCACCCTGGAGGCCGGTATCGCCCTCCTCCTGGGAGCCAACATCGGCACGACGGTGACGGCCCTGCTGGCATCGATCGGACGACCGCGGGAAGCGCTGCGAGCGGCCGTGATCCACCTGGTCTTCAAGGTCCTGGGCGTGATGATCTGGGTGTTCCTCATCGACCAGCTGATCTGGCTGTCGACCAGCGTGTCGCCCTCACACCCCGAGCTGACGGGCATGGCGCGTCTCGCCGCGGAGACCCCACGCCAGGTCGCCAACGCCCACACGCTGTTCAACGTGGCGAACACCCTGCTGTGTCTGCCCCTGACCGGCGTATTCGTGTGGCTGTCACGTCGCCTGATCCCTGACCGACCCGAGGGCGAGGGAGAGATTCGAGCCCGGTACCTGGACGAAGGCCTGGTGCGTACGCCGGCATTCGCTCTCGACCGCGCGAGACTCGAGCTGCTGCACATGGGAGACCGGGTGCGGGAGATGCTGCGGGACATTCTTCCGGCCGTCCTGATCGGAGGCCGTGAATATCTGGACTCCTTCCAGGAGAGGGACGATGCCGTGGACGCCCTGCACGGTCGAATCGTGACCTACCTGGGCCGGGTGAGTCAGGAGCACCTCACGGAGCTTCAGACCGAGGAACTGGTGAGGCTCATGGAGGCCACCAACGACCTCGAGAACATCGGGGACGTGATCGAGACCAATCTCGTGAGTCTCGGGCACAGCCGCCTGGACGACGGCGTGCGCGTGAGTGACGAGACGCGCAGGGTGATCCGGGAGTTCCACGCGGTCGTCAGCCGGGCGCTGGACATGGCCCTCATGGCCGTGACGCAGAGAAACGAGCGCGCGGCGTCCGAGGTCGTCGAGATGAAGGACGAGGTCAATCGCCTGGCGGACTCCGCCGCCGTTCACGAGGCTCGGCGCCTGGTGGCGGCGGAGCCGGGGCGCCTGGCGGCCTACGCGATGGAAGTGGATCTACTGGAGAACCTCAAGCGGGTGTACTACTTCTGTAAGCGCATGGCCCGGGCGGCGTTACCGCCGGAGATTTCTCTCAGGACGGTGAGGCAGGATCCGACTCAGGATTGACTGCCGCGGTCCACCCGATCTCCACTCCGAGCCCGACGACCTCCTCGAACAGCTCGCTCTTCCGGTCGGCGTCCCAGATCTCCACACGAGGCTCCGACTCGGCATCCACCCGGAGCCTGAGCGTTCCGTCGCCCCTCTCCACGACGACCTCCCGGACCGCCTGCGCGTGCGTTCGGTCCAGCCCGTCCGCCAATCTCAGGATGGCCGTCAGGTACCGGACCCGTCGCTGATCTTCGGCCCCCAGGCGCGCGAAGTTGGGGTGCTTCTTCCGTGGGCGGGCCCTTCGGTGATAGCGGGCCACGTTCGCGATCACTTCCACCTCCCGCGCCGAGTATCCGGGAAGGTCGGCGTGCACGATGAGATGGTAGGCGTGCTTGTGGTGCTTCGCGTGACCGATCAGGTACCCTATATCGTGCAGCAGGGCCGCGGCCGCGAGAAGCTCCCGCTCGTCTTCGCCCATGCCGTGCAGGTCCTGTGTGCCGTCGAATATCTGTCCGGCAAGGGCCGCCACGTGCAGCGCGTGCCTCTCGTTGATGCGGCAGCGCCGCGCCAGCCGCAGGGCCCACTCGAATCGGTCGCCGGCGTCCAGAACCTCTCCCTCGGGGAAACGCTCGTCGATCATCGAGAGCAGGAGCCCATCCCGGATCCCGCGGTCGTGGATGAGGATCTCACGTGTACCGAGCCGCCGGGCCAGACGGGCCACGGCCGCGGCTCCGGCGACGATGATGTCCGCCCGGTCCGGATTGAGCCCCCGCATCTTGCGTCGCACGGGAAGTGGGGCGGCGCGCAGCCGACGCGTGAGGTGGTTCCACTCCTCCCGGGTCATGCGATAGCCCTGCGGAGGTCCGAGCTCTCCCTGTCTCTCGAACATGGCCATCGAGGCCATGGCCGTGAACGTGCCTCCGCTCCCTATCATGCGGGGAGTCGTGAACGCCGGCTTGCCGAGCCCCTGCTTCAGCATGCGGTCGATCGTCCTGCGAAGCGCCTTCCATTCCGGGTCAGTCAGCGGATCGGACTCGACGAGCTGCTCGGTGAGCCGAACGGCGCCGAGGGGAAGGGAGTGTGTCTCCTCGATCATCCCGCCGGCGGAGAGGATCACCTCGAGACTCCCGCCCCCGATGTCCACGATGGCCGTCGGGGTATCGGCGAGCGGGAAGTGCTTGCGTATGCTCCTGAAGGCGAGGCGAGCCTCTTCTTCCGCCGAGATCACGTCCAGGTGAACGCCCTGGACCTCCTCCGCCGCCCGCAGGAAGTCCCGTCCGTTCTCGGCTTCCCGGACGGCGGCCGTCGCAATCGCCCGCAACTCCTCCACGCCCATGCCGTCGGCGATCGCCCGCATCTGGCCGAGGGCCTGGAGAGACCGCTCCATGGGCTCCCCGCCGAGACGCCCCGTCCCGTACAGGCCCTCTCCGAGACGGGTCTGGGCCCGCTCCTCGTCGAGGACCCGGTAGGAGGCCGCGCTGTCCACCTCGGCCACGACCAGACGGATCGAATTCGTACCGACATCGATGGCAGCGAGACGCATGGACTGCGCAACGTCGTTCATCGGCGCGTCCTTGATGGGTCCTCGCCCAATGTGGCCGGAGGCCTCTACAGCCGAAAGGAGAGACCCGCGCCGGTGAACCAGTTGGGGTCGGGCTCCTGCAGGCCGACTCCGATCCGCCAATCCAGCTGAAAGCTCGCACCGAGGGCCCAGCCCAGGCCCGTATCGAGGTAATGATTGGACCCGCCGCCACGGTTCTCGGGGAAGAATCCGTACCACTCGATGAACGCGGTCAGCGGATCGGTGATGCCGAACCCCAACACCACGCTGCCCAGGCCCTGGTGGAAGCGCTCGCCATCCGAATGCAGGTACGACCACCCCAGATTGGAGCCCAGGCTCAGGCGCTCGGTGAGGGCGAAATCCATGGCGACCAGCACGGCCGGCTGGACTTCGTCCTCCCCGAAGCCGCTCTCGCCGGTCGGTATCCTGGCACCGAACAGCAGGGCCACCTGCGGCGCGGCCGGGCTATCATCCAGTTTGCGGAACAGGATGGCCTTGAACGAGGCCGTCACGTCTTCCAGCCCCTCGCGATTCTCGCCCGGGGCCCGGATCTGCGAAAAAGAGTTGAGGCCGAGCCGGCCCTCGAGCCAGGAGAGGATCCCGAGGCGGAGCAGGAGCTCACCGAAGTCGTGCCGTTCCTCCGTCCCGGACTTCGTGAACGTGTACCCGAGCTCCAACTGGAACCGGCCCGGGGCGACGGTGGACGCGCTCTCCGTGAAGTCGGGTCGGTCCGTGACCATCGGGGCCACCTCCTGAGCGTCCGCCCGCCCGGGCAGGAGCGCTCCCGACGCCGTGAGCGCGAAGATGATCCCGCATGTGAGTGTCTGGTTCATTCCACTGATCGGTAGAAATTTAGCGTTGCCTAAAAATCAACTAAGGCTCGCATTATCGTCCTGATCTGTCAAGGCGATCGCTCGATCGTCACTCCGACTTTCCGCCAGTCTCTGAACCGGGGGCGGCGTCCCGGGCTCTCCGCCTCCGCCGCCTTCCGCTTGGTACCCCCCCGTCCACTCGCTATTATTCCCCGCTCTAGAAATCGGGCTGCGGTCTGGCGGGCACACGTGCCGGCGGCGGCCCGATCTGCGATACCGCGCCCCGGCGCGATGCGGGAAGCACGAATGGTCACACCGACGGAGAACATGGAAGACAGGACTCCCGAGGAGGATCGGCAGGGCCTGCAGCCCGCCGACCTTCTTTCCGTGTACCGGACGATGTACCTGTCCCGGCGCATGGACGACCGCGAGCTGCTGATGAAGCGACAGCAGAAGATCTTCTTTCAGATCAGCGGCGCGGGTCACGAGGCGATCGGCGTGGCGGCGGGCATGGCCCTGCGGTCAGCGTACGACTGGTTCTTCACCTACTACCGCGACCGGGCGCTCTCTCTCCAGCTGGGCGTAACCCCGTACGAGATGTTCCTTCAGGGCGTCGGGGCGGCCGATGATCCGGCGAGCGGCGGGCGGCAGATGCCGTCCCATTGGGGCCACGAGGATCACAACCTGGTGTCCGTCTCCAGTCCCACCGGGACGCAGTTCCTGCAGGCCGTCGGATGCGCGGAGGCCGGTGTGCGCGCGGCTCGGCTCGGCCTGGCCGATGCGGGCGTCGAGTTCCACGACGACGAGGTCGTACTCGTCACCACGGGGGACGGCGCTACCTCGGAGGGCGAGTTCTGGGAGTCGCTCAACACGGCGTCGAACCTGAAACTGCCCGTGATCTACCTGGTGGAGGACAACGGCTACGCCATATCGGTGCCGGTGGAGGTCAACACGGCCGGCGGCAGCATCTCGAGTCTGGTGTCGAGCTTCCCCGACCTCCTGGTGCTCGAGGTGGACGGAACGAACCCGATCGCCAGCTACGCCGCCATGAGGCGGGCGGTCGGACACTGCCGCGCGCGCCGCGGACCGGCGTTGGTGCACGCCCGCGTGACCCGACCGTACAGCCACTCCATGTCCGACGACGAACGGACGTACAAACCGGCCGTGGAGCGAGAAGCCGAGGCCAGGCGCGACCCCGTCCCGAATTTCGCGGCCTTCCTGGTCAGCGCGGGGATCGCGACCGAGGACGAGCTGGAAGCGCTGCGGGAGAGCGTGGATACCGACGTCATCGAGGCCAGCCAGCGAGCGGCCGAACAGGCGCAGCCCGACCCGCAGACGGTGTACGACCACGTGTTCTCGCACGATGTGGACCCCTCGTCCCGCGACTTCGCCACCGAGCCCGCATTCGAAGGCGACCCGACCACGGTCGTGGACCTCGTCAACGCGTGCCTGCGGGACGAGCTGCGACGGGATCCCCGCATCGTGCTGTTCGGCGAAGACGTGGCGGACGTGTCCCGCGACCAGAATCTGGACGAGGTGAAGGGGAAGGGCGGCGTCTTCAAGGTGACCTGGGGTCTCCAGCGCGAGTTCGGGTCGGAGCGCGTGTTCAACTCTCCGCTCGCCGAGGCCAACATCGTCGGTCGGGCCGTCGGCATGGCACTCCGGGGGATGAAGCCCGTGGTCGAGATCCAGTTCTTCGACTACATCTGGCCTGCCTTCCACCAGCTGCGAAACGAGTTGGCCGCGATGCGGTGGCGCTCGGCCGGGGCCTTCACCGCTTCGGTCGTCGTGCGGACCACGTACGGCGGCTACCTGTCGGGCGGGGCGATATACCATTCGCAGACGGGCGCCTCGCTGTTCACGCACACCCCCGGCATGCACGTCGTCTGCCCCTCGAACGCCGAGGATGCGAACGGCCTCCTGCGAACCGCGATCCGGTGCGATGATCCGGTCCTGTTCCTCGAGCACAAGCACCTGTACCGGCAGACCTACAACAAGGGCCGCTATCCGGGTCCCGACTACATGATCCCGTTCGGCAAAGCGAGCCGCGTGGCCGAGGGGAACGACCTGACCGTGGTGACCTACGGCGCCCTGGTCGAGCGGACCCGCAAGGCCCTCAAGGCGCTCGAGAGGGAAGACCGCCCGGTGAGCGCCGACGTGCTGGATCTCCGCACCCTGAACCCGCTCGACATGGATGCGATCGCGGATTCGGTGAAGCGCACCAGCAGGGTCCTCGTGGCGTACGAGGACTCGAAGTCGTGGGGATGGGGCGCCGAGATCGCCGCCCGCATCGCCGACGAGCTGTTCGAGTGGCTGGACGCCCCCGTGCGCCGGGTCGCGGCCACGGACACCTTCGTGGGCTACGCGCCGCAGCTCGAAGCGGAGATCCTTCCCCAGGTGCCGGATCTCGCGGAGGCGATGGCCGAGCTCAAGGCATACTAGGCAGGGTAGGGACGGCGCGCCGGGCGGGGTCCGAGCGCCTCCGCATCAATTCTCGACTCGATCGAACACCTGGTCGATCAGCCCGTCCCGGAAGTCCGATTTCCGGCTGAAGAAGGCGCCGAGGATCTCTCGTCGTCGCTCAGAACCCACGCTGATCTCGTCGATCGGAGTCTCTCCGGTGACGGCCGTGAATCGAGTGGACACGGTATCACCACGCAGCTCCCGCTCCATCACGTCGCCGTCCTTGATCCCCCTCCCGTCCAGGACCGAGAAGCGTTCGACGTATCCGGCGTACACGCGATCCGCCTCTGCGCGGCTCAGGATTCCGACCTCGGCGAGGCCCTCCAATGTGTTCCGGACCCCACCCAGAAACCTGCCGAGGCTCACCGAGACCAGGAACGTCATACGGATGTTCGCGTCATCCGCGCTCAGGTAGAGCGCGGCGACTGAATCCTCGACACTCCGTGATCGCGACCAGGCACCCAGCAGGGCTTCGACGCGATCGGCAGCCTCGTCCCTGATCTCCATCTCGATCCGCACGGCGTCGACTTTGAGGATAGTCTTTTCGAGCACGTAGTCGAATCGTGAGCAACAATCGACCCCGGAGCTCTGAGCGAGGACCGGAGCCGGGGCCGGTGCGAGAAGCGCGAATAAGAGGAGCCGGGTTCGCATCCGCCCATGGTCGCGCGGGGCGGCGGGTCGCGCCAGCCCCGCCGGAATCCGAGTACGATCGACCGGATCCAAGACCGGCTGACGACGCGCGTGACCGTCACGCACGCTTCGCGGGTCGCGCCATGATGGCCGGAAGCACGATCAGCGTGCAGACGAGCACGCTGATCATCCCCACCACGAGCAGGGCTCCCATGCCGGCGATCGCCCGGTGGCTGGCGAACGTCAGGTTGCCGAACCCGACCATGGTGGTCAATCCGCTGTAGAAGATGGCCCGGCCGGTGGCCGTGTCGAGCAGCCGGCTTCCGTGACGGGTCTGCCGGCGCCTGTGCACGATGTGGATTCCCGCGTCCACACCGATCCCCAGCATCAGCGGCAGCGTGATGATGTTGGAGATGTTGAACGGGATGTCCCAGACCACGGCCGCCGCTCCCGTAAGCAGTGTCGCGAGGATCAGCGAGACCATCACGATCGCGCTCGAGCGGGGGTCGCCCAGCAAGACCAGCAGGATCACCGCCGTGGCCAGCAGCGCCAGTGCGAAGGCCTGTTGAAAAGCCCGAACGGTCACCTTCCCGAGCTCGACGTTTTCGACCGGCATCCCCGAGATCGCCGGCTCTTCCGCCTGAACGGCCTCCACGAAGCCACGCAGCCTCCGGGGGGTGTCCAGCCGCTCGGCGGGAAGCACCTGTACACGCTCGACGCCGTCCACCGCGACCCATCGCTCGCGCAGCGAGCTCGGGAGACTGCCCCGGGTCACGGGACCGGCGCTCAACGCCCGCCGGAAACGGGCCTGCACCCACGTCAGGGTCCCGACCATCGATACCTCGAGGCCCGCGGCGATCGAGGCCTGCGTCCCTGCCGGCCAGACGCGAATCGAGGACCGCCACAGGTCGATCAGAAAGCCGAGCTGCCGAGCCGCGGCGCTGGTCGCCGAGTCGCCCTCCAGCGTCAGATCCGTGGCCGTCTCTCGCAGGCGCTCGATGGCGGCCAGGCGCCTCTCGTGCTCCGAATCCCCGTCTGCGCGGCCGGCGAGGGCCTCGCCACTGATGGTGGGTGCCGGCCCCAGGTCCGCGGCCAGCCCCGCGATGATCCCGAGCTTCGCCTCCTGGTCGGAGGGGACGAACGTGCTCAGCGTCATGGTTCCACGCACGACGTCCAGTTCCTCCAGCCTGGCCGCGACATCGGCGGCGCGCGCCGAGTCGGGTTCCAGCATCGATACGGCTCGCACTGCCGTGTTCGGATCCTCCAGCAGCTCCCGCAGTGTGACCACCGATTCGGCGGCGGGGTCGCTCATGTTGATCACGTCCTGGTCGAAGCGCACCCGCGGAATGAGCAGCGCCGATCCCGCGGCGAGCCCCAGGGCCGTGACGAGGATCAGCCGTCGCCTTCTCGTAACCACCCCGTCGAGCCACCGCATGGCCACGCCACGCGGCGTGGACCGGGTGTCGGCCTCCGAGCTCCGCGTCCGTTGCCGATCGGTAAGTCGGAAGGGACGCAGGCTGAGCAGGGCCGGAAGCAGGCCCACCGTGGCGACGAAGCTGATCAGCATTCCTGTTCCACCGATCTTTCCGAGGTCTGCCACGCCGGTGAAATCGGTGACCATGAACGCGTAGAAGCACAGGGCCGTGGTCACAGCGCTCAGGAGCAGCGCAACCCCGGCCCGCTCAGCCGTCAGTCTCAGAGCTTCGATGTGTGACTCAGTCTCACCTCGCGCTTCCACGTAGTTCAGGCAGAAGTGGATCGCGTAGTCGATCCCCAGTCCGACATACAGGATGGCGAAGGCCACCGAGATCATGTTCAGCCCGCCCACCGCCGCCGCGGCGAACGCTGCGGTGCCGCCCAGTCCGGCGGCGAGCACACACAGGCTGGCGGCGAGGAGGCGGACCGAGCGCATGGCCGCGTACAGAACGAGGGCGACCATGATCAGCGCTCCGATCAGCAGGCGGGGCACGTCCGCGAGGCCGGCATCGATGGACTCGTGCTCGAACGCCTCGGAACCCGTGATACGGACCCGAACGGCCCGGTAGTCGAGCCCGAGACCGTCCGCGCCATCCCGGATCGCCTGCATGGCTGCCGCGGCGGGCCTGGATTGCGAGTAGTCGTGGATCGGCTTGACGAGCACGAAACGGCGCCGCTCTGACCGCTCCGAGGGTCGACCCTGCATGAGGTCCGACCACGGGAACGTGAAGAAGTTGCCGTATCGGCTCGAGTAGAAGGCTCCTCCAATCGCCAGGAGAATCGGACTCACGTCCATGCCGTTCGCCGAGTCCCCCGCCACGTTCTCCACGACCGAGGCCAGTCCGCCGAGGGTCGGCTCGCTCTCCAGGTCGAGCCACATCCGACGGTAATCACGCATGCGGGATCGGAGCTCCTCCAGCTCTTCGGCGCTCGAGAACAGGAGCCCGTGACGCTCGAAGAACTCACCGCCGCCCGGCGCGTAGACGACGCTGAACACGTCGGTCCGAGCCTCGAGGGCTTCCGCCAGCCTGCTCTGAGCTTCCGCGGCGATTTCCGGCGACGCCGCATCGATGACGATCTGCAGGTCCTCGAGCAGGTGAGGGAAGCTGTTCCCGAGCGCTTCGTGGGCCTGCCGCCAGGGGAGCTGACCGGAGACCAGGTTCCCCGTGTCCGCGTCCACATAGAGGTGCGTGTAGCCGTACCACGCCGCCGGGACGATCAGGCCGAAGCCCAGCGCGGCCACGAGGCGGGCGTGCCGCGCCGAACCCACCGCCCAGGATCCGAGAAGCCGTCCCACGCGACCTCCCCGATCGATCATTCGTCGGTCCGGGTCGAGGGGGTGCGCGACGCCGCGGGCGACCGTTTGGACCGCAGACGGGCGGACGAATCCAGGCGATACGTGTGGCCACGCCAGTCGAGCTCCGGCCGGATCAGCATCGACAGGCCGATCGGGATGGTCGTTGGATACGGCATCCAGGCCATCCACAGGTACTTCGCGGGCACGACCGCGCCGCCCACCAGTCGGTGCAGTCTCACGTAGTGCATTCCCTCCAGGATCCACACGAGCGCCGGGAGGACGGCGAGCCACTCCTGCCCCGCGGCGAGCATGGCGATGGCCAGCCCGAGAGAGACGAAGTAGCTGACCGCTCGCGCCACGAAGGGACGTGCGAAGGAACCCGGGATCCCGCCTCGTCCACAGAACAGCCAGCGTCGCCACATCTTCAGGAACCCCGCGAAGCCCAGGCCGTGGTTGATGACCTGGATCGGCTGAGTGCCCATCACGTTGCTGTAGCCGGCATCGACGATACGGGCGCCCAGGAACATGTCGTCTACCAGCTGGCCCTCTGCGCACCTGACGCCGCCGATGTCCTGGAGCGCCCGGCGCCGGAAGGCCATCGTCTGGCCCATCAGGAAGGGCAGGGTGCGTCGCGGACCGTGTGCAACCTCCATCGCCGCGACGAGATAGGCGTTGACGATGATCGCGTATCCGACGTCGCCGGCGCAGCGCGGACGGCATGGGTTCACGGCCGGGGCGAAGGCGGCGCCGGCCGATTCGTCGCTCAACAGGTGCTCGACGAGGTTCGTGAGCACCTCGGCGTCGGGCCTGGTATCGGAATCGCCGAATACTATGACGTCACCCGTGGCTTCGGCCTCGCCCGTGATCATGTTGTTGATCTTGCCTGTACGGCCGGAAGGTGGAGCGCCTGCCAGGACGATGCGGGCCGTCCCCGGCGCGCCCGAGCCCGCGTGCTCCTCGATGGCGCTTCGCACGAGCGGATAAGCTGGATCGTCCTCATCCTCGAGAACGAAGATCGTCTCGACACGTCCGGGGTAGCCGGTGCGCAGCGCCGCCCGGAAGTTGGCTTCCTGCTCGACATCGGCGCCCTTGACCGGCCGGATCACCGTGACTGCGGGGTAGTCGCCGAGTTCCGGAGGGCGCTGCGTCTCCCGCGAGCGGAGCCGGCGCACGGCTTTTCGGTGTGTGAATGCGAGCTGAGCGAGAAGCCCGATCGAGATGGCCGCCACCAGAGCCGCTGTCATTCCGCTCGCCTCTTACGCCACTTCCTCAGGTCCGCAACCAGCTCTGGCCGCGTCACGCCCTCGCCGGCCCATTCCACGGACATTCCGAACAGGTCGTAATGAGGAAGGGCGTTGCGACGATCGATCCACTCAGGTTTCAGGCCGTGGGCGGCCCCCCATTCGATCAGTTCCTCGACGGACGTATCGCTGTAGACGTGCACCAGAGTGTCGCCCTTCTTCACATCGAGGCGCGGGATGTCGCGCGGCGCAGTATGGTAATGAAAGCGAATCACGGCCCCATCATACTCTCGACGGAGGCACGAGCGCAGCCTTGGTCACTCCAGCCCTGATCGCCGGCCTGGGCCTGCTTCTGGTCCTGCTCCTGTTCCGCCCCCCGGGATGGGTGATCGTCGTGTTTCTCATCCTGCTGCTGCTTCCCGGCCGGTGGTGGCAATGGAAGACCCGCCGGTTCCGTCGCGGAGTCAAGGCGCTTCGGAAGGGAGACGCGGGAGCGGCGCGCTCGGAGTTCGAGGCGTTCCTGTTCCAGGTTGCCCGCGAATCGAACTTCCGGCGCGTTCAACCGTACTTCAACCTGGGCCGGTCGTACCCTTACGAGGCCGCGGCGCAATCCAACCTGGGCATCTGCCACCTGCACCAGGGGGCCTCGGAGGAGGCCCTGCAGCGGTTTCGAACGGCGCTGGAGAGGGAGCCCTCGTGGGTGCCGGCGAGGTACGGCGAAGCGGTGGCGCTCAAGCTCGTGGGCGAGCTCCAGGATGCGGAGCGAGCGGCCCGTGAGGCCCTCGAAATGAGGCCCTCGTATCTGGCGGCGCGCCTTCTGCTGGGGTCGTTGCTCCGGGAGGAGGGCCGGGAGGCGGAGGCCGACGAGCTCCTGGCACCGATCCTCGAGGAAGGGCGGGATCCGGAGGCTCTGCTTCGGGCGCTGGACGATCAATGGGGCATCGGAGGGGCATGAGGGAGGCCGAATGATAGGGCGCAACCGGGGCTCGAGAAGGTGGACGCGATGGGAGGCCGCCCGCGTCATCGCCGGCGGCGCCCTGGGCCTTCTCTTCGTCCCGCCGGCAGCGATCGCCTCTATCGCCGGGCAGGACACGCTCCCAGGCCACATACGATCCACGCTCTCTCTGTACCGGGATCATCCCGATGTCCGGAAGGTTCGCGGCGAGCTCGAGGAATGGGATCGCGATGGCGGGCCGGTCTCGACCGCAGATTCCATCGCCGTCGCCGCCATTTGGCGGCGGGCCGGACAGTACCGCTCCGCCCTGGCCGCGCTTCCCGCCCTTGTGGGTCCCGCCGGCGCGTACCGGTCCAGGGCTGAGCTCGAGCGGGCCCGCATCCTTCTGCAGGCTCCCCCGTCCGGCCCCGGGATTCCCGGCACGTACGAAGAGCGCCGGGCCGATGGGACCTGCGCGGCCTGTCGACCCCGGAGGAACAGGCGGAGTGGGCGGATCTCGAAGCGGGTCCCGGGGCGTGCGACTGGGTTCGCGGCTTCGTGGACGAGCGAGCCTTCCGCATGGCCGTCAGTCCGGAGGAGCGCCTCCAGATCCACTATGCGCGGCTGCACGATGCCCGTCATCGCTACTACATCCGGACCCCGCGCCTCACGGACGACCTGGCCGACCGGCTAGGCCGCGCGGACAGCCTGGAGATCGACGATCGGGGCCTGATCCTGCTGCGAATGGGAGAGTCCCTGGCCACGGTCGAACCGTTCATGGACCTGAACGAGACGTGGGCCTATTATCGGCCCGACGGGCCGCGGGTGTTCCACTTCGCGCCCGTATCCAGGACGGGCCTGAGGGCTCTGGGTGACTACCGGCTGCTCGAGAACCTGGCTCACGCCAGCGGGTTTACCATGCCGACCGAGCTGCTCGGAATCGGAGGGGGTCGCCTGGCGTACCTGTACCAGGCACGCCAGGTGCTCGACTTCCTCTACAACGACTACCACTTCCGTGGGATGGACACGCGGATTCGCGCCTCGGGCGGCCGCTTCGATCCCGGGTTTCAGGGCTTTCTGGCGTGGGAACGCGGCATCAACGAGGCGGATGCCCGGTACGCGGTGTCCGGAATCCCCGACGCGCCGGAGCTCACGGCGGCGATCGAGTTCGCCTACGAGACGCTCCGTTTCCGGGAGCCCGGAAGCGACAGGATGACGGTCTGGTTCCTGGCGTCCACACGGGTTGGCGATCTCGCCGCGGCGGCGGCAGGGGGAGCGGTCGAATACCACCTGGGAGCCGACCTCGCCTGGCTCACGCCCGAAGGGATGCGCCAGGTGAAGGCGGCCAGCCGGCCTGTCGTCCCGGATCCGCTTCTCGCCGCCGACGGTGTGCCGGTCCGCCTGCCGGTCACCCTCGATCCAGGGCGCTATCCATACACGCTGGCGCTGCGGGACCGGGGCGCGGAACGTGGCGACCTCGGGAATTGGGTGCTGGATACGGTCACCGTGTCCGCTCGCCAGTCAGGGTTGCCCTCGGTGAGCGACATCGCCGTCGCGCCCGATTCCGGAGGCACGTGGTCCCGGGATGGCGCCACCTACCTCCGGATCGATCCGACGCACGTCGTCGGCGAGACCGGCACCGCTCACATCTACTTCGAGGTGTACGGTGTGCGGCCGGGTGGCGACTATGAAGTGGAGGTCCGCGTGGTCGCCGACTCCGTGTCGGATCGGATCTTCGCCGTGAGTCGTGACGAGACCGCGTTTGCGCTCAGATTCCCGTCCGAGGCCGGCGCGGACGCCGCGGGCTCGGGACTGGGCCGGCACCATTTGCGAATCGAGCTCGAGGAGTCACCGACCGGCGCCTACCTGCTGGCCGTGCGCGTGACGGATCGGCTCACCGGTATCGAGAGCCTGCCCGCGGTCACCCCTGTGTACCGGCCGGCGGTACGCGACACGCACTGGACGGAGGCGCCGCGCCGCCGATCGACGATCGTGAACCCGTAGAGGAACCCGGATGCACGTGGGGGCCGCTGCCCCGAGCAGCGGCCCCCGGACGATCCACGGGAGGTGCGGGCCGACTACCTGCCGTCGTGCTCGTGCTGCATGGCGTCGTGGTCCATGCCTTCCATGGCTCCGTCGTCCATCCCCTCCATCTCGCCCTGGCCGCCGTGCTCGCCGTGGCCGTGGCCGCCCAGCTTCTCGGGCGCCTCGAGCGTGTTGATCAGGTCGGCCACGTAGACCGGGTCCTCACGGTTGAACTCGGGCCAGACGACGTCCTTCGAGGCCCAGATCACGCCACCGATCTCACCCATGCCGCCGTCCGGCGTCGGGTGAGCCATAGGGTTGTCGTACTCGACGTAAATCCGGTACACGTGGTCCGGGCTGACCTTCACTCCGCCCTTCTTCCACAGCTGGCCTTCCGGCACGCCGACCAGCCGCCCGTCCTCCGTGTATTCCGGTTCGGCCTCCCAGATCACCTCGCCGTCTGTGACGTCCTCGAGGCGCAGGAGCGTGGCGTAGTCGTGCAGGTGACCCCCGATTCCGAGGATGCGGCCCTCGATGACGGGACTCGCCTCGTAGGAGAGCACGGTCTTGCCCGGGGGCACCGGAAAGTCCTTGGCGCCGACGGGTCCCATCACGTCGAGATAGAACGGGTACACGTCCCGCGGCTGCATGAAGCCGTCTTCTTCGAGGCTGTAGGTCAGCCTGACGCGAAGGTAGGCCTCCGCGAAGTCCGTTCCCACCGGATTGGCGAACATCGTGGAGATGATCATCCGGTCACCGGTCTGGACCGGGTACCCGAGAATGCCCGGCAGCTCCTTCTCCGCGGTTTCGCGACCCGCCGCGATCACCCGCCGGGCGATGGGAGCGAACACGTCCCGCTTGTCCGGATCGATGAAGTTGACGTGATGCAGCAGGTCCATCGGGAGATCGTGGCCATCCGCATCCAGCATGGCCACCGCAAACCCGTGCAGCCAGCCGTCAACGGGAATCTCGGCCATCTGGATCGGAAGGCGCAGATGCCCCATGTCCGCCGGCAGGTCGAGCGGGCCGATCAGGTAGTCGACCATGCGATCGTCGACGTGGTTTTCGATGGTCACGTATTCGTTCTGATGCACGGGCAGCTCCGGCGCGGCCTGCGCCACGTGCTGGGCGTGCTCCGCGTCCTGCGCGGAAAGAAAGGCGGGCACGAGCGCGGCAGTCGCGGCGAGTGCCAGGATGGGGCGCGTCCTCATATCAAAGCATCTCCGTCAGGCGTTTCATGTCGATCGGACCTCCAGGTGCCCGCCGGCTTCGGTCCCTTCCGGCACCAGCCTGCAAAGCGCGCCGAATATAGAGAGATCGTGCCGATCTCTCAAGAAAAGAGAGACGCCTGCTGTGATGGCAGGCGTCTTCGGTGGCGCCCGGCCCGACCCGATGGAAACGCGGACGGTCGCCTGGTCGTTCCTGTGCCGGCGGTTACGGCATCGGGACGTCGAAGTGCACGTAGTTCTTTTCGATGAACTCCGTCCACTGCTCGGGCACCTCATCATCCGGGAAGATCGCCTCGACCGGGCACTCGGGAACGCACGCCCCGCAGTCTATGCACTCTTCGGGATGGATGTAGAATTGATCCTCGCCCTCGTAGATGCAGTCCACGGGGCACACGTCGACGCAGGACGCGTCCTTCACCTCGAGGCACGGCTGGGCGATGATGTAAGTCATGGTTCCTCTGCGCGTTGACCGGCGTCCGAACTCGGACGGATCCTTTCGGTACTCCGCCCGTACCAGTGTCTCCGGCTACGGGCAAGCAGAATACGCACGCCTCGCTCCTGCGGCAACGCCCGAAATACCACCGGTATGTCGTGCTCCAAGTGGACGATCCCTTGACGAGCGGGTAGTTTCTGCGGGCTCCGGAAGGGCCGTCGTCCGGTACGACGGCCGGCATGGAAGCCTTACCAGGCCAACGGATGATCATGCGACGATTGAACGTCATACAGCCGGACGATGTAGCCTCCGGCCACGTGGACCTGTCCTCCGGAGGCGGATGCGGAGGACCCGGCCCGACCGGACATTCGGCGGCGCTCTGGCCCGAGAGAAAGCCGCGGTGGCTCAGGGTGCGGGCTCCCGGCGGGGATCGGTACCGGGACCTGAAACAGATGATGCGGACCCTGGGACTCAACTCGGTGTGCGAAGAGGCCCGCTGCCCGAACATCGGCGAATGCTGGGATTCGGGGACCGCGACGTTCCTCATCATGGGCGACGAGTGCACGCGCAACTGCCCCTACTGCGCGATCGCGCACGGCCGTCCCGACGAACTGGATGAGGACGAGCCGCGCCGCGTAGCCGAGATGATCGAGAAGCTCGAGCTACGGCACGTGGTCATTACGTCGGTGGATCGCGACGACCTGCCGGACGGGGGTGCGCGCATCTTCGCCTGGGTGATCGAGGAGATCCGTGGCCGCCTGCCCGAGTGTTCGATCGAGGTCCTGACGCCCGATTTCCAGGGTGCGCCGGAATCGATCGCGCGCGTCATGGCCGCCAAACCGGAGATCTTCAATCACAACATGGAGACCACGCGGAAACTGCATAAGATGGCCCGGCCGGGCGGCCGGTACGATCGTTCGCTGGAAGTACTGCGGATGGCGCGCGCCATGGACGGCGACGTGCTGATCAAGACAGGGATCATGCTCGGCCTGGGCGAGAACGCCGCCGACGTCCGCGACTTCATGGACGACGCGATGGAAACCGGCGTGCAGATCCTCACGATCGGACAGTACCTGCGACCCTCGGAGCGACATCTGCCCATAGATCGGTACGTGTCGCCCGGGGAATTCGATACCTGGAAGACGTTGGGCGAGGCATTGGGCTTCCTGCACGTGGAGAGCGGTCCGCTGGTGCGGAGCAGCTATCATGCGAGGGAGCAGGTGGAGGAACTCAGGATTCGGGCCGGCATCGCGTGACCTGGCGTGTCACGCCCGGGCTTCCACGGGAGTAGATACTTGGCGAAGACGGAAGACGACATCATGCAGGCGAATCTCCAGGGCATTCCCCGCGACCGACTCCTCGGGATGCTCCGCTGGATGGTGCTCTCGCGCCGCTTCGAGGAGAAGACGGCCGAGGCCTACCAGATGGGGAAGATCGGGGGTTTCTGCCACCTGTACATCGGACAGGAAGCGGTGGCCGTCGGGGCGATCACGGCTCTACGCGAGGACGACTACGTGTTCACCGCCTACCGTGATCACGCCCAGGCCCTGGTTCGTGGGGTAAGCAGCGAAGCCGTCATGGCCGAGCTGTACGGACGGATCGACGGGGCATCCCGCGGCGCCGGTGGCTCGATGCACATCTTCGACAGGCAATCGAACTTCATGGGCGGCCACGGCATCGTGGGCACCCACCTCCCGCTGGCGGCCGGCGTGGGCTACGCCATCAAATACCGGGGCGGCGACCAGATCGTGTTGTGCTTCTTCGGCGACTCCGTGGTCAACGGCGGCCCGTTCCACGAGGCCTTCAACATGGTGGCCAAGTGGGAGCTGCCGGTGGTGTACGTCGTGGAGAACAACTCGTACGGAATGGGCACCGACATCGACCGGGTGTCCGCCGTGGATGACCTGTTCATGCGCGCGTGCGCCTACGAGGGCAAGAAGGCGGAGCAGGTGGATGGCATGGACGTCCTGGCCGTACACGACGCCGTGGAACGGGCCGCCAGGCGGGCGCGCGAGACCTCGCGCCCGACATTCATCGAGGCCCGGACGTATCGCTATCTCGGCCACTCGATGTCCGACCCGGCGCACGGCACGTACCGCAGTCGGGAGGAGGTCCAGGCGGAGAGGGAGAACGACCCGATCAACAGCCTGGTGGACCGCATGGAGGAGGCGGGACTCCTGACCGAAGAGGAGTATCGGGCCATGGACCAGAAGGTCATTGCCGAGGTGGAGCGAGCGGCGGAGGCCGCGGAGGCGAGCCCGGTGCCGGGCCGTGACGAGCTCTACGCCCATGTCTACTCCGACGAGTTCCGGGGCGGTCTCGACCGGAGGGACGCATGGCGGTGATCACGTACCGCGAGGCCCTGAACAAGGCGCTCCGCGAGGAAATGCTGCGCGACGACCGCGTTTTCGTCATGGGCGAGGAGGTGGGCGAGTACGATGGGGCCTACAAGGTCACGAAGGGCCTGCTCGACGAATTCGGGGAGATGCGCGTCCGCGACACGCCCATCGCCGAGAACGGCTTCGCGGGCCTCGGCGTAGGGGCCGCGATGGCCGGCCTGCGCCCTGTCGTGGAGTTCATGACGTGGAACTTCGCCCTGCTGGCATACGATGCCATCGTCAACTCGGCAGCCAAGATTCGGCACATGTCCGGCGGTCAGTTCACGGTTCCGATCGTATTCCGCGGGCCGGGTGGCTCGGCCCTGCAGCTGGCGGCGCAGCACTCGCAGTCGCCCGATCCGTGGTACGCGAACATTCCGGGACTGAAGGTGTGCGCCCCCGCCACGCCCGCCGACGCGCTGGGGCTGCTGAAGACGGCGATCCGGGACGATGACCCGGTCGTGTTCATCGAGGGCGAGCTGCTGTACAACGTGAAGGGCGAGGTGCCGGAGGGTGAGCACCTGGTGCCGATCGGCGCCGCGGACGTCAAGCGCACCGGTCCGGACGTGACGATCGTCACCCACTCGAAGATGGTGCACGTGGCGATGCAGGCGGCCGAGAAGCTCGCGGCCGAGCACGAAGTGGAGGCCGAGGTCGTGGACCTGCGAAGCCTGCGGCCGCTGGACCTGGACACCTACGTGGCGTCCGTCCGGAAGACGAACCGCGCCGTCGTGCTGGAGGAGGGCTGGCCGGTGGCCGGCATCGGCGCGCAGGTCGTCGACGACATCCAGCGCGAGGCCTTTGACGATCTCGACGCGCCCATCGCGAGGGTATCGGGCCTGGACGTTCCGATGCACTACGCCCGGGCCCTCGAGAAGCTGATCGTTCCCGATGCCGATGCCGTGGTGAACGCGGTCCGGCACGTCTGTTATCTGGACTAGCCATGGCTACGAAAGTCGTGATGGCGCAGCTCAGCCCGACGATGGAGGAAGGCAAGCTGCTCGAGTGGAAGGTGGCCGAAGGGGATCGGGTCGAGCCGAGCGACCTCCTCGCCGAGATCGAGACCGACAAGGCCAATATGGACATCGAGGCCCTCGGCGGCGGTGTCGTCCTCAAGATCCTCGTGCAGGCCGGTGAGACGGTGCCGGTCGGGGCCCTGATCGGGATCATCGGGGAGGAAGGCGAGGATGTCTCGGCGCTCATGGCCGAGGCCGAGGTGGCGGCCGCCGGAACACCCGCGTCCGCTCCCGCGGAAGAGCCGCCAGCGCAGGAAGTGGTCGTGCCGCCCGCTCCGCCGGGACCACCTCCCGAAGCGGAGCCAGCGGTACCGCCGGCCGCGCCGCCGGCCTCGCCGCTGGATGCCTCGCCGGCACCCACGGCTCCAGAACCTCCAGCGGGGGCGGAGCTGCCGCACAGCTATGTGGGAGAGAGCTCGGTCACGGGTCGGGTGAAGGCTTCACCGGTGGCCCGGCGCATGGCGGACGAGGCCGGCCTCCGCGTGTCCGACATCCCGGGAAGCGGTCCGGGCGGCCGCGTGGTCAAGCGCGACGTCGAAGTGGCGATCGCCCTGGGAGTGGCTTCCCCCGCGGCGCAGCCCGCACCCGCCGCGGTCCCGGCGCCGGGCATTCCGAGCGTTGCGGCGGGAGCGCCGCGCCTGGTCGACGAGACGCTGGAGCCGTCTCAGATGCGGAAGGCGATCGCCAGGCGGCTCGTCACCTCGATCGGCCCGGTGCCCCATTTCTTCCTCACGACCGAGATCGACATGGGTCGGGTGCTGGAGCTGCGCGGGGCGATGAACGCGCGGCTCGACTCCGGCAAGATCGGTGTCAACGACGTCCTGGTGAAGGTGGCGGCACAGGCCCTGGCCCGTCATCCGGAGATCAATGCGTCCTGGCAGGGCGACACCATCCAACGACACGGGTCGGTGGACGTCGGGATCGCCGTTGCGATCGAGGACGGACTCATCACACCGGTGCTCAGGTCGGCAGACCGCAAGGGCCTGCTCCAGATCTCGGCCGAGGCAGCCGAGCTCGTCGACCGCGCCCGGGAGAAGAGGCTGCTGCCCGAGGAGTACCAGGGCGCCACGTTCTCCGTGAGCAATCTCGGCATGTTCGACATCGACGAGTTCACGGCGATCATCAACCCGCCCGAGGCAGCGATCCTCGCGATCGGAAGCACGGTCGAGAAGCCGGCGGTGGTGGACGGAGAGATCCAGATTCGGCAACGGATGCGGGTCACCATGTCGTGCGATCACCGCGTGATCGATGGTGCGACCGGCGCCCGCTTCCTGCAGACATTCACGGCAATGCTGGAGAATCCGCTGGAGCTGGTTCTCTAGCGTCTTCGCGCGGTCCGAGACGAACGAGGCGAATCCATGGCTGACAAGTTCGACATCCTGGTGATCGGAGCCGGTCCGGGAGGGTACGTGTGCGCCATCCGGGCGGCCCAGCTCGGTCTCAAGACCGCCTGCGTCGAGGCGTCGAACTACGAAGGCGGGCTTGGTGGCACATGTCTCAACTGGGGCTGCATCCCGGCCAAGGCGCTGCTCGAGAGCGCCGCGCTGTCCCAGAACCTCAAAATGCACGGCGAAGAGATGGGCGTGCGCGCCGAGAACGTCGAGTACGACATGAGCGCCGCCGTGGACCGCAGCCGTTTCATCAGCGACAAGCTTACGGGCGGGATCCGCTTCCTGTTCAAGAAGAACAAGGTCGAGCTGTTCGAGGGCCGTGGGCGGATAACGGGGAAGGGCTCGGTCGAGGTCACTCCCGAGGAGGGCGAGCCGTACACGGTCGAGGCCGCGAACATAGTGGTCGCCACCGGCGCCGTGATGATGTCGTTCCCGGGCTTCGAGATCGACGGAGACCGGGTGATCGGCAGCCGCGAAGCGCTGGCTCTGCGGCAGCTTCCCGAGCGCATGGTCGTCGTGGGCGGGGGTTACGTGGGCGTCGAGTTCGCCGATGTGTTCAGCGCTTTCGGCGTGGACGTCACGGTCGTCGAGATGCTCGACACGCTGGTCCCGCCTTCGGATCCGGAGGTTGGGAAGACTCTCGCGCGCTCGTTCAAGAAGCGCGGCATGACCATCCGGACGGGCACGAAAGTGGTGTCGCTGGACCGTGAAGCCAGCCCGATGGTGCTCACCGTCGAGTCCAGCAAGGGCGAGGAGAAGATCGAGACCGACCTTCTCCTGATGGCGGTCGGCCGGAAGCCGGTGACCTCGGACCTGGGTCTCGAGGAGCTCGGTGTCGAGATGGACGGCCCGTGGATCAAGATCGACGAATGGTGCGAGACCAACGTCCCGGGCGTCTACGCCATCGGCGACGTAGCGGGGCAGCCCATGCTGGCCCACAAGGGATCCCACGAGGGCATCGTCGCGGCGGAGAAGATCGCGGGCGTCGCCCGCCACCCCATGCGGTACGACAACATCCCGAGCGTCGGATACTGTCACCCGGAGGTGGCGAGCATCGGCCTGACCGAGGACGAGGCGATGGAGACCGGCCGGGAGATCAAGGTTGGCAAGTATCCCCTGACCGCGCACGGCCGCGCGCTGTCCGCCGGCCACAACGAGGGTTTCGTGAAGATCATCGCCGACGCGAAGTACGGCGAGATTCTGGGCGTCCACATGATCGGGTACAACGTGAGCGAGCTGATCGGCGAAGCCGGCATGGCCAGGGCCCTCGAGTCGACGGTGGAGGAGATCGCCGCCCACGCCCACGCTCATCCGAGCATGGCGGAGGCGGTGATGGAAGCGGCGCTCGCGGTCATGGATCGCGCGATACACATTTGATCGCTCCCGGCCACCTTCCGATGGGCGGTAAGTGAATATCATTCATGTGGTTCCGGTCGAGGGACAGGTGCCCTATCGCCTTGGGCTCGTGTGGCAGCGTGAGCTGGCGCGGGCCCGGATCGCCGGAGATCTGACCGAGGACTTCGTTCTGCTGCTGGAGCACGAACCGGTGGTGACGCTAGGTCGGGGAGCGCGCGACTCCCACGCCGTGGCCCCGGCGGATCTCCTGGCGGACGCGGGCATCGAAACGGTCGAGGTCGAACGGGGCGGCGACGTGACCTACCACGGCCCCGGGCAACTCGTCGGCTACCCGATCCTGGACCTGGGCCGCTGGAAGCGGGACCTCCACTGGTATCTCAGGCAGCTCGAGGGTGCCCTCACCGATGCCCTGGCTCAGCTCGATCTGACGGCGTTCACGTATCCGGAATACACGGGAGTCTGGGTCGGCGACGCGACGAAGCGTACGACGGCGGGTCGATCGGCCGGACTCGTGCGCAAGATCGCCTCGATAGGCGTGCACGTCAGCCGCTGGGTCACGTGGCATGGATTCGCACTCAACGTCACGGACGAGCCTCTGCGCAGCTTCGATCTCATCGTCCCGTGCGGTATCGATGAGGTGCGGATGACGACGCTGGAGTCCGAAGGGGCGGAGCATCGCTGGGAATCGGTTTCGGCCGCCGTGGGCAGGGGCCTGGCCGGGGCGTTCGCGTGCGAGGTCAGGACGACATGCGCGATTCGGGCCGGCGAGCGGCCGAGGTTCACCACTTCCGCGGTTCTGAACCGATCATGACGACCCTGTTCGACATTCTGGGTCCCCGGATGGTGGGTCCCTCGAGCAGCCACACGGCCGGTGCGTGCCGGCTGGGCTACGTCGTGCAGGCCATCCTGGGCGGAATGCCCGAGCGAGCCGAGGTCGGGTTGCACGGCAGCTTCGCGATGACGGGCCAGGGACACGGGACCCGCATCGCGATCACCGGCGGGTTACTGGGGCACCGACCGGACGACGAGACGCTGCGCGAGGCCGAAGCGGAGGCGGCCCAGAGGGGGCTGACGGTCGAATTTCGGAACGTGGACCTAGGTGAGGATGCGCACCCGAACAGCGCCGCATTCGAGGTGACGCGCGGTGACGAGCGGATCTCCATCACGGGATGTTCCATCGGCGGTGGACGCATCCGGATCCTGGAGGTTGACGGCTTTCCCGTGGATCTGTCGGGCTCGCTGCCTACGATCGTTGTCGTGGCGGACGACGTGCCGGGCACGGTGGCCCGGATCACGGGCATGATCGCCGAGCGGGGGCTCAACGTGGCCACGGTGCGAGTGGATCGTACGGGTCGCGGCGAGCGCGCTCTCATGACGATCGAGACGGACGAGGACGTCCCCGCCGAGGTACTCGACGAGCTCGCGGGTCAGCCGTGGGTGCACTGGATCCGCAACGTGCATCGCCTGAACACGTGAGCGGGGAGACGCGAGAGTGATCCGCTCGTTTTCCGAATGGTTCGAGGCGGCCGCGACCGAGGGACTGGATCTGCCCGAGGTCGTCGAGAGGCGCGAGATGAAGGAAACGGGCGCGGCTCGCGCCGAGGTGCGCGGGCGGATCGCCGACGCCCTCTCCGTGATGCGGCAGGCGGTCGAGGAGGGACTGAGCGATGCGGAGGCCACGCCGTCCGGCCTCACCGGCGGGCGCTCGGGACGGCTAGTGGCGCAAGGCCCGCGACTGCTGGGCGATGACTTCACGGCCATGCTGTCGCGAGCGATCGCCACGCTGGAAACCAACGCCCGAATGGGGCTGATCATGGCCACGCCTACGGCCGGTGCCGCTGGCGTGGTGCCGGCGGTCCTCCTGACGCTGGCCCCGGCGCGGCGATGGGCCGACGACCGACTGATCGACGCCATGCTCGTGGCCGGCGGGGCCGGGATCATCATCGCCGAGCGGGCCTCCATCGCCGGAGCGGGCGGCGGCTGCCAGGCAGAGACCGGAAGCGCCGCGGCCATGTCTGCGGCGGCGGTCACCTGGCTCGAGGGAGGGGACTCCCGCCAGGTAGGCACGGCCGTGGCCCTCACGATTCAGGGCATGTTGGGCCTCATCTGTGATCCGGTGGCTGGCCTGGTCGAGATTCCGTGCGCGTATCGGAACGCCACGGCGGCGGTCCATGCCGTCGCGGCGTCCGAGATGGCGCTGGCCGGCCTCGACTTCCCGATCCCGGTGGACGAAGTGGTCGACGTGATGGGCGATGTGGGAAGGAAGATGGACGTTCGCTTCAGGGAGACGGCGCTCGGCGGACTGGCGGCGACGCCCGCAGGGCAGGAGATTGCCGCCCGCGCGGGAATGACGGACCTGGTGCAGCTCCAGCGTAAGGGGCGCACACGCGGTGAAGACTCGGCCCGGTTCGGACCTTCCTAGCTAGACTACGAGAATGGCGACGCCGGCCGGCGTCGTCGAGCGAGGGAGACGGAATGGTACTCGGAATCCTGTTGGCGGCGGCGATCGGACTCGGGATCATCCTGGGGCTGCTGGCGAAGATGCCGCCGAAGCAGATCGTGGCGCAGTGTGTGGCGATGGGCGGAGCCGCGCTGCTGTTCTACGGACTGGTCAACCTCCTCTAGGACCGCTCCCGCTCACGGCGTGACCGTCTGCGCTCCGCGAGCCTGAGGCGCGCTTCCCGGCGTTCCTCGGCGTCACGGTGCCGCCGGTACTCCTCCGGAATCTCCAGATCGAGCCTGGGCACGGCGCACGGCCTCCCGTCCGGATCCAACGCGACCATGGTCACATAGCACGAGTTCGTATGGCGGCTCTCGCCTCCGGTCACCGGCTCAGCCGAGACCCTCACTCCGATCTCCATGGATGTCCGGCCGACCGTGTTCACGGAAGCCCGCAGCGTGACCACCTCGCCGATCTGGATCGCCGACCGGAAGTCGACCTGGTCGAAGCTCGCCGTCACGCACGGCCGCCCGGCGTGACGCGTGGCGCACACGTAGGCTATGCGGTCCACGGCGGCCAGGATCACTCCCCCGAACACGTTGCCCATGAGATTCGTGTCCTGGGGTGCCATGAGCTGGGTCATCGTGACCTGGGAGTGCCCGACGGTGTGAGTCTCGTCGCGGCCGCTTCCCACGACGACCGGGAGATCCGGGATCGTTGGGCTCATGGCTTGCTCCGCTGAGCTTCGTCAGGGTCGCCCGACTCGACCACGGTCTCCGCTTCCTCCCCGGCTTCACCGTGCTCGATCTGACCTCCGCGGAACGCCGAGTATCCGACCAGCGCCGCGGCGAAGACGCCCAGGATGAGCACGAACCGGCGCAGACGCTGGTCCTTCGGCTGGGCCATGGCGAAACCGGCGAAGATCCCGCACGTGACCAGCCCGATGGCGGCCCAGGTGGCCCACGTCCTGTGGTCCTGCACCAGGCCGGGCTCCACGAAGGTGCGGGCCACCACATCGTCCGCCGTCGAGATTCCCGTTATGTACGAGGGTATCGCGGCCACGGCGCCCAGCAGCAACGAGATCAATCCGTATCTCTCCAGCTCCTCGCGGCCCGCGATCCAGCCGGACAGGCCGACCGCCACACCCACGATCGGCAGCACGATCGCGAAGGGGTGCGAGATGAGGTGCAGGTATTCCCAGTTCACTTCGGTCGCTCCGTACGTTGTGCGGGTCGCCGTGACCCTCTGGACGGACTGAAGATACGGCCTCCGCGGCCCTCACGGGCAAGGGGCCGGTGGCCGCCCGATCGGGGTTGACAGTAGGGCCGAAGAATGTAGAATAGGCGTCCCCGCGCAGCGGGCAGGGCCCCCTTCGTCTAGTGGCCCAGGATACCTGGTTCTCAGCCAGGAGACAGGGGTTCGATTCCCCTAGGGGGTATCAGCGGGCGCTCCGACCCGGTCGGGGCGCCCGTTTTGCGAACCGCCCCGCAGCCGATCGGAAGCGGGCGCAAGGAGACGGCTCAGTAGTCCACGGGCCGCAGATACCACTCCCCGATCGTGGTGCCGGAGAGCATGGCCACCGTCGGGAGGTTCCTCTTCCAATGCGTGCTCTCCAGGCGGCCGAGCACGATCTCGATCTTTGCCGCCTCGAAGCCGGCCCTCGCCAGCCAGCCCGCTGAGCGCCCACTGAGCAGGTGGAACAGGATAAGGTCGGCCTCGGGATAGGACACACCGAGATCTTCCTCGTCCGTCTGTCCGTGAATCAGGTCGGCGGTAGCCGGCTTGTCCACCACTTCGGCGGGAAGACCCAGGTGGCGGGCCAGCGACCATACCTGCGTCTTGAACAGGTCACCGAGCGGGTTGATGGGGGGCGAGTCGTCCGCGTGCCATGTGAAGTAGCCCAGCAGACGCTCGGACTTGTTGCCGGTGCCTATCGGAAGGGCGTGGTGCTTCGCCGACTGATCGAACAGCACGATCATCCGCTGCCGGGCGATCACGTTGCCGCGCCGCGTGGGATCGGCGTCCGGCTCGTGCTCCTCCAGGTATCCGTCCACCGCGTCGCTGATGTCCACCGTGCGCGTCCCGATCCCCAGGCTATCGGCCACGAGCAGCGCGTGCTCGGCGCTTTCCGGGCTGGACGTGCGGTAGGGCAGCAGGAAGCCGGTCACGTTCTCCGGTCCGAGGGCGCGAGCGCACAGCGCCGCCGTGAGCGCCGAATCCACGCCGCCCGACAGACCGATGACCGCGTGGTGGAATCCCCGCCGTTCCCGCACTTCGTCTCGCAGGAATCGAACGAGCCACTCCGTTACGAGCTCGGGGTCGATGGCGATCAAAGACGCATCCAGCGCCCGCGCCATGCCCGGCCGCGGCGGGCGGCCCGCCCATTCGCCCTCCTCCTCAGCGGGCGCACTCTCGATGGCGATGCCGGGCTCGTCGGCGATCTCTTCCGGCGGCAGATGCCGGCTCTGCAGAAGACGGGGAAGGGCCCTCTCCAGATCGGCGAGAAGCGGCTGATCCATACGGGCCGCCGTGAGCTCCTCCAGGTCCAGACCCGTGCTGACGATGGCATCGTCCCACAGAGGCGCCTCCGCCAGCAGGTGTCCGCGCGGTCCGAACACCACCGAGCCTCCCGCGAAGCCCTTTCCGCCCTCGAATCCGGTCAGCTGTGAGACGGCGATGCCCACGCCGTGCTCCTCTGCCGCGCCCTGCGCCAGCCGCCGCCAGCGCTCGAGGTTGGTGGGAATACCGCTGCCGGGCTCGGCGCCTCTCGCCGGGGAGGCGCTCGGGACGAGCAGGAGCTGCGCCCCGTCCAGGGCCGCCAGCATCGGGGATATGGAGTGGAACAGATCCTCGCAGATGAGCATCGACGCCCGACCCCACCTGGTGTCGAAGGCCCGGATCGAATGGCCCGCCTCCACGAATCGCTCCTCCTGGAACACCCCGTACGTCGGAAGGAATACCTTGCGGTGCACGTGCTGGATGCGAGGCTCGCCGTCGCCCAGCAAGACGTACAGGGCCGAATTGTAGAGCCGGTGCCCCCACACCTCGTAAAACCCGATGGCCACGTCCAGCGGGCGCTCGGCTCCCTTCGCCCGCGCGTACCGCGCCGCGAGCTCGGAGGCCAGCCACATGGCCGTGACGGCGTGCTCGCGGACGCCCCCCTCCAGGAAATACCCGGTGAGCGCGGTCTCCGGGAACAGTGCAATATCGGGGGCCGGATCCCGCGTCTTGATACGCCCGAACGCTTCCTGGATCCCGTCCATGCTGGCTCCGGGATTCCCCTTGGAGGGACGAAACTGGGCAACGGCGATCTCGACGCGCATATCGACAAGCCGGAAGGAGTGCTGTGAGCTTCGGGAGTGGAACGTCTGATGCGCACGGGTCGGTGTCAATCCGCCAACCGTTTCCCGCACCGGGCCGTCTCTGTATGGTAAGCTCCGTGACAGGCGCCGTGGCCGCCTCCCCAGCGGTGGCCGGGCGCCGGGCGCGCCGGACAACCATACGAGGAGCTCGCTTGCCATACAGCGCCATCGCCCTGGCCTACGCCGCGGCGCTCGCCATTGGGCTGCCTGTTCTGGCCTTCCGCACGGGCCTGCGGGAGGAGCACATCGAGGAAGTGGAGTCCGCACGGTCCGCGGTCTACTTCTCGGCCGCGATTTCCATCGGGATTCTCGCGGCCGTGACTTTCGGCGTGTCCGTGTGGCAGGGCCTCTCGCCGTCGGATCTCGGGTGGAGGGTGGACGCACCCGGCCCGGCCCTCGTATGGGCCGTCGTCGTCGCGGCCGCGGGACTGGCCGTAATCTGGCTCGTCGTCCGGGCCGGACAGGCTCTGCGACTCCCCGAAAGTCGCCTGTCCTTCCAGCTCATGCCTCGAACGAGCCGGGAACAGAGGGCCTTCCTCATAGTGGCGGGCATCGCCGCGATAGGCGAGGAGTACCTGTACAGAGGTTACATGTACCAGGTCTTCGCGGAGACTCTGGGCGGTCCGTGGCTCGCCGCTGTCATTACGAGCGTGTCGTTCGGAGTGGCGCACGGGTATCAGAAGACCATCGGCATGGCCCGGGCCGGCCTGCTTGGGGTATTGCTCGTGATTCCGGTGGTGTGGACAGGCAGCCTGTTTCCCTCCATCGTGGCGCACTTCTGGATCAATGCGGCCATGGGTCTGGGTGGCTGGAAGCGCCTGTTCCCGGAGGAGGTCGCGGCCGGCACGATGGCGGCGGAAACCGATACCGACAACCCGCAGGACGGCGGATAGAACCATGTTTCACATTTCGCGAGCGGGCGCGCCCGCCAGTTCCGGAGCGAGACTTGCCGGCGCCTTCACCGCTCTGGCCCTCGCGGCCGGCGGCACGATCCTGGCGCCCGCTACGGCGCGCGCCCAGGACCTTCCGGAATTCGAGCTGGACGGCCTTCTCCGAACGGGTCTCCGCATCGAGTCGGCCCGATACGAAGGTGCGAGCGGGTTCGAGATCTTCGACGCGCGGCTCGGCCTGTCGGGCAAGGTCGGGATCGTGTTCGACTACGCGTTGCGGGCCGAGTACCAGTTCGACGATGACGCGGTCCGCCTGCTGGACGCGCGGCTTTCGTTTCCACTGCGCGACGAGCTCCTGCGCCTCGACGTGGGACTGCTCATGTCGGGCTTCGGGCGGGAAGCGATGAAACAGAAGGAGCTCCTTCCACTGGTTGAAAGGTCCCAGGGGTCGCTCGCGCTCGCGCCGGGCCGCCAGGTCGGCGCGGCACTCAAGGGAGAAGCCTTCGAGCAGCGGTTGCGGTACTGGGGTGGACTGTACAATGGGGAGGGCGCCCGCTTCGGCAACGATGACAGGGGGTTCCTGTTCTCGACGCGAGCCCAGTACAACTCGGTCGGAGAGGTCGAGTTCTTCGAGGACTTCGTGTACGAGTTCGGGGCGGATCTGGCTTTCGCCAGCGACAGCGCGAACGAGGTGCTCCCGGTGAGCCGTCCGGCGGGGTTCGAGGACGAGCCGGGCGCGACGATTCCCGGCTACGCCGAGTACACGGGGAACCGCTTCGTGTGGAGTGCCGACGCCGGCCTGAGGTACCGCAGCTGGTCGCTCGCGGCGGAGTATGGACGCGCAGAGTACGACCCGGCGGATGACTCGGAGAAGGTCTCGTCCGAAGCGTGGTTCGTGGAGGGCGCCTACAGTCTGTGGGGAGCGTTCGACCTGCTGTTGCGCTACGACTCATTCCTTCCGGCGGCCGGGATCGGCACGGAGCCGGGCCGCTACGAGTTCCTCGTATTCGGGTTCAACCTGAACCCCGGGTTCCACGCCAGGATCGGGCTGCAGTACGCCGTCGGCATGGGCGACTCGATGGTGGGCGTGTCCGAGGCGATCGACGGGACGAACACGGGGCCGGCGCTGGCCGACAACCAGTTCCTGCTCAACCTTCAGGTAGCGTTCTAGGCACCGGCCCGGCCCGGGAGAATCGCTACCTCGACCCGCCCTTCCCACACGGCCACGTGTGCGGAATCGTCAGAAGTAGAACTGGATCCGGGCCTTGAAAGAGCTCTCGCTTCGCAGCGAGTCGCTCGTGGGATTCGCGATATCCCAGTTCAGGGCCAACTTGTTCCTGCCGTAGAAGAAGATCTGCAGGCCCGGCGTGAAGCCCCACACTTCATTCTCACCGATATCCGTGTTTCCGTCCGCCCTCGTAGCACGGAACACGGGCTCGAGGGCCATGTCTCCCGACCCCACCTGGAACTTCCAGGAAACAATCACCTGCCAGGTCGCGATGCTCGCGAAGTCCTCGCCCGCCTCCAGGTCTATGTCGCCACCCGAACTGTTCTTCCACGGGTTGTCGCCGAACACGAATCCGAGCTGCGCGTGAGGACCGTCGTCGAAGTCGCCCCAGTCGGCGAATAGTTCGTAGTTGTAGTAGTACTTCGACTGGATTCCTTGGGTGACGGATTCGTACTCGGCATCCGTCGCGGCAGCGGCCGCAGCGATCCTCAGTTTCTTCGGCCCCGCGTCGAACGCTAGCTGTCCCCGGCCCACGAACTGCTTGGCGGAGTTCGTGTCCTGGAACTTGAGG
>JBDHFS010000024.1:0-18367 GCA_039590285.1 Gemmatimonadota bacterium | reverse complement strand
CGCCGAGGCAGGCCGCCGATCGTCTGTTCGACAGGGTCATGCGGGTCGACGAGGCCGGCGACGAAGCGGAGGCCAGGCAGTTCGCGACCATGGCCGTCCAGGCGTACGGCATGTTGCCGCCCGATGAGGTGGACCTGGACGCCCGGTTCCACCTCGGGCTGCTGCACCTGGTGCTCGACGAAGTGGACGCCGCGGAGCGCGAGGCGGATCTGATCCTGGCTGTGGACCCCGAGCACCTGCTCGCCCTGGCGGTGAAAGCACGCGCGGCGGAGTCGCGCGGGGACGAAGCGGCGCGGGTGGCCACCTACGAGACGTTCCTCGACGTGCTCCCCGCCGGTCTGGCCTCGGGGAAGCCCGAATACGAGATGCACGACCGAATGCTGGAGAGCGAGGCCGTACGGGCGAGAGAAGCCACCGGGCGCATCTGATTCCAACCGGTCCAGTCGCGCAACGCGAACGGCCGCCGCGAGTCACGTGGCGGCCGTTCGGCATCGAGACGGCAGCTCGGTGGGACGGATACGTCTCGGCTCAGCCCCGTGGCTCCAGTCGCGCTCCCCGAAGGCGGTTGGCGTTGGACACCACGGTGATCGAGCTCATGGCCATCGCGGCCTCGGCCAGTATCGGGTGCAGGAGACCGAGTATGGCCACGGGAATGGCGACGGTGTTGTAGAAGTACGCCCAGAACAGATTCTGGCGGATCTTGCGGAACGTGGCGCGGGACAGAAGGACGGCTCGCACGACGGACGTGAGACTCCCGTGGACGAGCGTCATGTCGGCCGACTCGATCGCGATGTCGGTACCGGTTCCGATGGCGATTCCCACGTCCGCCTGTTTGAGCGACGGGGCGTCGTTGATACCGTCACCCACCATGGCCACGACCAGAGCCGCGTTCTGCAGCTCGCGTATCGCCTCTACCTTGCCGTCGGGAAGCAGGCCGGCCCTCGCCTCATCGATCCCGACATCCTCCGCGACCGCGCGCGCCGTGCGCTCGTTGTCTCCCGTCAGCATGACCGTGCGGAGACCCAGGTCCCGCAGCTGCGAGATCGCATCGCGGCTGTCGTCCTTTATGGCGTCAGCCACGGCCACGAGGCCCGTGAGTCGTCCGTCCGATGCCACGAACATCACCGTCCGTCCGCGCTCCTCGAGCTCGTCAGCCCTGTTCTCCAGCAGGGTGATGTCGACCCCCCGCTCCCGCATGAGTCGTCCGCTGCCCACCAGAAGCGTATGCGCTCCCGCCACCCCCGTTACTCCGAGCCCGGTCATCGCCTCGAAGTCCCGTACCCCCTCGAGCTCGAGCCCCCGATCCGCGGCCGCCTGCGATACCGCGTGCGCCAGTGGGTGCTCCGAGGCGCGTTCCAGCGAGCCCGCGGCTCGCAGCACGTCCGCCTCGTTCTCGTCCGGCACCGGAACGATCTCGGTGACGGACGGCTCGCCGCGCGTGACCGTGCCGGTCTTGTCAAACACGATGACGTGCGCGCCCTCGAGCGTCTGGATCGCGGCCCCATCGCGGATCAGGACTCCGTTCTCGGCTCCGAGGCCGGTGCCCACCATGAGGGCCGTCGGGGTAGCCAGACCGAGAGCGCACGGACACGCGATGACGAGCACGGCAAGCGCTGCGTAGAGGGCCAGAGACACCCGTCCGAGGTCGGGCTGGACCCAGGGAACGAGCTCCGCCGCGCGTTCCACCACGGCGTGAAACACGTCCGGCAGCAGCAGCCACCCGACGAGCGTGGCCAGCGTGATCGCCAGTACCACCGGGACGAAGACGGCCGTGACCCGATCGGCGAATTCCTGAATCGGGACCTTGCTACCCTGGGCCTGCTCGACCATGCGGACGACGCCCGCGAGGAACGTGTCCTCACCCACGCCCGTGGCGCGCACCCGCAGGAGCCCCTGACGGTTGATCGTCGCGCCGATCACAGCGTTGCCCGTCGCCTTGTCCACGGGCATCGACTCGCCGGTGGCCAGCGACTCGTCGACGGCGCTTCGCCCCGACACCACAATCCCATCGGTAGGGATCTTCTCGCCCGGGCGGACCACCATGACGTCGCCCACGACGACACTCGCGATCGGAACCTCGACCTCGTCACCGTTCCTCATCACGCGCGCCGTGCGCGCCTCCAGGCCAAGCAGCTTCTGAATGGCCGCGGACGTCCGTCCCCGGGCCTTCGTCTCCACGTACCGGCCGGTCAGGTGGATAGCCATGATCATGGCGCCGACGCCGGCGTAATTCATGATCATGGGTCCCGCCCCAAGGTGGTGCAGGAGGCTTCCCGGACTCGTGAGCACGGCGGCGCCGCTGCCGAGCGCGATGAGGCTGTCCATGTTCGGCCGCAGGTGGCGCAAGGCCCGCAGGCCGCTGGCCATCGTCTCGCGACCGGGCCCCAACAGAACGGGAAGTGACAGGACCACCAGTCCTACATTGAATGCAGCGGCGCTCGGCCACGGATTCCCGAAAAACATCTCTGGGATCATCCACAGCATGATGGGGACGGTCAGCGTCCATGCCACGACCATCCGCCGCCGGGCCGTCGCCACACGTTCCTCGTCGCGGCGCAGGCGCTCACGCTCCCTCTCCGCCCGGTCCTCGAACGGACGGGGCGCTGACAGCGCGTAGCCCGCGTCCGCCACCGCGCGCTGCAACTGCTCGAAGGAGACGTCGTCCGTGCTGTACCGAACGGTGGCCGTCTCCGCCGGCAGGCTGACCGCGGCCTGCACGCCCTCCACGCGGTTCAGGGCCCTCTCCACCGCGGCACTGCATGCTCCGCAATGCATGCCCTCCACCGGATACACATCGATGCGCTGGTTCCCCGGCGCGTCGCGCCCGATCGTCTCCGTTGTATCCATGTGGTGTCTCCGCGCCCCGGCGTGCGTGCCTCTCGTCCGACCCGGGACTCGCCCGAGGAGCCTCCGCGAGGCGATCCGGATCGTGACAATCTGATGGTACCCGGGCGGGTTCCACCGGGACAAGGTTGGCGTTACACTCAAGGCATGTTCAACAAGCTGAAAGAGGCCATCGAATCGGCCCTCGGCGCTCTGGAGGGCAAGGCCGGGGAGTCCCCGCGAGCGGACATCGAGAGGCTTCTCGAGGGCATGCGCCAGGAGCTGATCGAGACAAGGGCGCGGATCCCGCTTCTCGAGGAGCAGGTCCGGAAGCTGAGGTCGTCGCACGAGCTCGAGTCGAGAAAGGCCGACGAATGCCACCGGCGGGCCGTTCAGGCGCAGAGCATAGGGGATGATGAGACGGTAGAGGTGGCGCTCAGGTTCGAGGCGAAGCACCGGGTCGCCTTGGACGTCTGGGTTCAGAAGATCGAGGCCGCCGAGGCCGAGCTGGCGATGCAGAAGCAGAACGTCGACGAAATGACCGAGCAGCTCAAGACGGCCAGGTCCAGGCGGGATGCCATCGAGATCCAGGCGCGTCGCGCGGGAGCCACCGGACGCATGCGGGGGGGTGGCCACTCCGCGGTCGACGAGTTCGATCGACTGGCAGATGAAATCGGGCGGGAGGATGATCTGGGGGCCGCCGAGCGAACCGTGGAGCGCGACCTGCGCGGAGCCGGAGATCCGACCACGGGTCCGGACTCGGACGACTTCGATGATGTGGGCTCCCGCGGGACTCTTTCGCGCGAGGAGCTGGCGGCGCTCCAGCTCGAGGAGTTGAAGCGGCGCATGAAGGACGAGGGTGGGAAGGGCTGAGCCCGTCCCCGCCGGGCCTCAGGCCTGCGCCGCTCGCGTGAGCGAATCGATCTGTCCGGTGTTTCCCATCACGATCAGGATGTCACCGGCCAGGATGCGCTGCTCCGACCCCGGGTTGTAGACCCACGGTTCTTCCCGTCCGGCCTCGTCCGCGTGCCGTGCGGCGATCACGATCAAACCGGTCTTCTGAGGGATCTTCGCTTCGGCCAGCGATTGGCCTTCCAGCGGAGACCCCGCCGGAACGCGAACCTCCTCCAGCCTCAGATCGAGTCCCTCCCCTCGCGTCGCCACGTCCAGAAAGCTCACGACCTGCGGCTGAAGCAGCATCGCCGCCATTCTCATTCCGCCGGTGAGGTTGGGACTGACGACGTGGTCCGCTCCAGCCACGTAGAGCTTCTGGAGTGTCTGCTCGTTGTAGGCGCGCGCCACGATGGTCAGGCCGGGCTGGAGATCCCGGGCGCTGAGGCACACGAACAAGTTGTCGGTGTCGGCGCTCAGGCACGTCACCAGACCGGCGGCCGTCCCGATGCTGGCCGAAACGAGGATATCATCGCTGGTCGCGTCGCCCTCCAGGGCCAGGGCATCGGGATACTCCTCCCGAAGAGCCTCGATGCGCGCCGGAACCTTCTCGACGACGAGGTAAGACTTGCCCGCCTTCTCCAGCTCGCGGGCTACCTGGCGTCCCGTGCGGCCGGCGCCGCAAACGATGAAGTGGTTCTTGAGCGTCTCGATCTTCTTCATTGTGCGCCGCGTCAGGAATACGTGAGCGAGGTCCATCTCGACCAGGGCCGAGGTGAGGAGCGCGAACCAGACCCCCATCAGGGTGATGCCGCCGACGAGAAGGAAACCGGCGAGGATCCGCCCTCCTTCTCGCAGGTCGTGCACCTCCTGGTATCCGACGGCCGTCAGCGTGATGACCGTCATGTAAAGGGAATCCGACAGGTCGTACTCGGGAATCTGCAGGAAGCCCGCCGTGCCGATCGCCATGAGGGCGACGGCTCCACCGATCAGGTACAGGAATCGACGCTTGAACGTGTTCATCCGGGATCGCCGGGCAGGTCAGGAGACACCATCGGCGCAATATATGGAAGCCGCGGCGGTCCTGTCAGCAGGCGTGCTCCGGCTGGAAGCCCTGCGGGTCCGGGGTTGCAGCCGCGATCCGCCGCGCGGACGTTCACACAGGGAGATTCGCCGTGGGGCGCACTGCAATCGGGATGGAGGCGCGAATGAACCGGACGGAGCTCACGGATGCCCTGGCCCTCGCGACGGGCCTGTCGAAGGCGGACGCGGGACGGGCCGTGGAAGGATTGTTCGATCCGCGAAAGGGCGTGATCGCCCGGGCGCTGCGCCGTCGCCGCACCGTGCGCGTCACCGGCTTCGGCACTTTCGTGCCCCGGCGGCGGGCGGCCCGGATAGGCCGGGACCCCCGCACCGGTGAGCCGATTCGCATCCCGGCCGGAACCTCGGTGGCTTTCCGGCCCGGGAAGCCGCTCCGCGAAACGCTGGGGTAGGGATCGCGTCGGAGCCGCGCTCAACCTTCGCGGTCCGGCTTGACCATCACCGCGCGTCCCCGGATCGCCGTGCCGTCCATCTTCTGAATCACCTGATCGACCACCTGCGAGTCGATCTCGATCAGGGAGAAGCTCCCCCGGATCTCGATCTTGCCGATCTGGGCGCCCGCGATTCCGGTCTCCCCCGTGATCGCGCCGACCAGATCGCCGGCCCTGACCGAATCACGGCTGCCCGCCCCCACGAAGATCTTGGACCAGGCGCCCCGAACGCCCCTATGGCTCGCACCACCCGTGGCGCTCGCTCGCTCGGCGTCCAGCGATGCGGCCTCCACGTCGGCCCACGCACGCCCCCCCGCCTCGGTGGCGCCGGACCGTCGCAGGATGTCCGAGACGGCGGCGGCCACGCGAACGGTCCCGAACTCCGCGAACAGGGGCTCCAGTACCAGAAGCTCGGCGTCCGTGCTTCCTTTCTCGATGCGGGCCCTGACCCGGCTGCGATAACGCCATAGCGGATCCAGGTCGACCGTGGGCGCCAGGCCCGGGAGCGCGCGCAGCTCCAGGCCCGCCCGCTCGGCCAGCAGCTCGAGCTGGGGGCCATGCACGGGATCCACGATCGCCACCCGTCTCAGATTCTCTCCCTCCGTTTCCAGGGCGCCGGCTGAAAGAGGGAGGCCGAACCAGACGCGGGCGTGGCCCGCGGCCGATGCGGCCGTCTCGTCGACCCCATCCGAGGTGTCGGGTGTCGAGCCGGGCACACCCGTCACATCCCACCCGTGCATCGCTTCCGTGAGCTCCAATCCGGCGCTCTCCAGGGCGGCTGCCACGCCCGGCAGGGAGGTCTCGGACCGGCAGCGAACGCTCACGGACGTGGGGCCCGTGAAGTCCCGGATCGCGTGCAGCAGAAGACCCAGACGTTCCCGTTCCGAAGCTGACTGGGCCGCGTAGAGAGGCTCGGGTAGTCCGCCGGCCCGCGAATCCTTCTCGCCGCTGCCGTCGAACGCCTCCTCGGGCCAGCGACGTCCTCGCGGGAGGTGTCGTTGGAGAAGCTCTTTGAACGGTCCGTCCACGCGGCGGCTCGTCACCACTCGACGCGCCTCGTCCGACAGTGTGTCGATGATGGGCTCCGCCGACGCCCACTCATCGAGGTCCTCGAGGTCCGCGACGCCGTCCACGACGAGCAGCTTCAGATCACCGAGCGGCAGGCGTCCCAGCCGGACCTCGGGAAGCAGTAAAGATGGCCTCTCCACCATACACGTCGCATCTGAGGAGCTTGCATCCAGGCTCCCGTCGGTCCGCAGCGCGGGGACGGACGATCGGATGCCGAGAGGCGCCAGAGCCCGCTGAACGGCGAGCGCTACCTCCAGGGCCCGCTCGCGCGTGGGGACGAGGATCAACGCCCGGGTCGGCCCCTCGGCCGTGCAGGTCGCCGCGACGGCCCGCGCGTAGACCGCATCCGCTCCCGCGCCACGCCCTACCGCCAGGGCGAGATGGTGTCCGCGACCGATCGGTGTTTCGGCTGCCGCGAGGACTTCCGGTACCTCGCGGTAACCCATGCGGGACGCGAGGTCGCTCAGGCTGAGTTCGTTGGACATCGATCGATCACGCTCACTCTCTTGTGGGGCGCGCCCCGCTTCCGGACTGTTTGACGTTGCCACCGGGCCGGACCTAGTCTTTCCCGCGCTGTCGCTACCATCCCTCACTATCGAAACGGCATGATCAGGTTCTCAGCTTTGTCCACGGCCGGGTTGCAGGCCGCCGACGGCGGAATCCTCGAGCGCGTGACCGCGATACGGGACGCGGTGTGGGGCGTGCCGCTCATCGTTCTGCTCGTGGGGACCGGCGTATATCTAACCCTGCTGCTTCGCGGCCTGCAATTCCGACAGCTGTGGAACGCGCTGTACCTCGCCTTCCTGAAGCGGAGAGAGGAAGGCGCCGAGGGCGACATCTCGCATTTCCAGGCCCTGATGACGGCGTTGGCGGCGACCGTGGGCACGGGGAACATCGTCGGCGTCGCCACGGCGATCTCGGCCGGCGGCCCCGGCGCCCTGTTCTGGATGTGGGTCACCGGCCTCGTGGGAATGGCCACCAAGTACTCGGAGGCGGTTCTGGGAGTTCGCTTCCGGGAGACCGACGCCAGGGGCGAGAAGTCCGGCGGCCCGATGTACTACCTGGAGAACGGGATCCGATGGGGACAGCTGGGGCGCGTCCTGGCCACCGCGTTCGCCCTGTTTGCCGCGATCGCCAGCTTCGGGATCGGCAACGGCGTGCAATCCCACTCGGTCGCGGAGGCGGTCAGCAACGTCACCGGACTATCCGAGGTGGTGGTCGGGCTGATCACCGCGTTCCTCGTTTCCATCGTGATTCTGGGCGGGGTGAAGTCGATCGGTCGCTTCACCAGCGTGTTCGTGCCGATGATGATCCTGCTGTACATGGCCGCCGCCGGCGTGATCATCCTGCTCAACCTGGAACGGGTGCCGGACGCGTTCCGCCTCGTGTTCGAGCATGCGTTCAGCGGCCGGGCCGCCGCGGGCGGAGCCGTCGGCTACACGATCGGCCAGGCGATCCGCAGCGGCGTGTCCAGGGGCGTGTTCTCCAACGAATCGGGACTGGGGACGGGGGGCATCGCGGCGGCGGCCGCCCAGACCCGGGAGCCGGTCCGCCAGGCCCTGATATCGATGACGCAGACGTTCATCGATACGCTCGTCGTGTGCACCTTTACGGGCATCGCCATCCTGGCCACCGGCGCGTGGGAGAGCGGGCTGGACGGAGTGTCGCTGACCCAGCTGGCGTTCACGACCGGACTGCCGGGCGAGTGGGGACACCGGGTAGTGGCGCTGTGCCTCACCTTCTTCGCGTTCTCGACTATCCTGGGCTGGTCCTACTATGGGGAGCGAAACCTGGAGTACCTCGTCGGAGTGAAGGCGATCATACCGTACCGCCTCCTGTTCGTCATGGTCACGGCAGTGGCTGCCGCGGTGGAGCTCGACGTCGTGTGGACGATCTCCGACATCATGAACGGCATGATGGCGCTGCCGAATCTGATCGGATTGCTGCTGCTCTCGGGGATCGTGCTCAGGGAGACCCGGTCCTACTTCGGTCGGTACGGTCCGGCGTCGTCGGAACGTACGGGGGATCCGGGCAGGTTCCGGGGCTGAGTCGAGAACCGGGCTGCGGTCCGGGTCAGCCGTCGAACCGCTTGTGGTGACCCAGGTCGTAGGCGCGGATGCTCAGTATCTCGCGTGAGCGGAAACCCAGCTGTCCGAGGCTCACCGATTCGTCCTCCACCTTCCGCTCGGCGTACTCCACGAAGAAATCAGCCGGATCGTCGGAAGCGCGAAGAAGCATCGAGGTGAGGCCCAGCCGCTTGGCGTCGGATACGGCCGTCGACGCCGGAAGATCGACGACGTGCTCCAGCCAGCGATCCGGCATCACCAGCCTCACGGTCACCGTGTCGGCGCCCGAGGTCCCGCCCGCGCCTGCGTCGCTCATACGTGCTCCAGGGTATAGAGGAACCGGCGGGTGATGTCCGTGACATCCAGGCCCACCACTCGATCGGTCTCGGCGTGAACGTTCGTGTGTCCGTGCTCCCGGTCCACGCGGATGCTGGCGACGCCGATGTCGCCTTCGAACCGCAAGCCGTCCGACGACTCGCCGACGACCCGGAGCCGGGTATGCTCCGTGAAGAAGTCCCTGGCGCGTTGCAGGACTTCCTCGGGCGGCACGTGGGTCATCACGAGATAGCGCATTGAGCAGGCTCGCCTGAAGGTGATCCATCTCCAGCGAAGACGCGCGGCCGATGGCGCCGCCGGTCTCGCCGGAGCGTCAACTTCGGATGGAGGGAGGGAGCCGTCAACCTCGTCCCGGCCCGCTTCAGGTGCCCGCTTGCCGAGGGACCGGATGGGGGGGATCTTCCCCCCGTCGCGAGACAGGACCGACACCCTGACAGAGCGCGGTTCGGAGAATGCCACACCCGATAGAATTCGGTCGTTTCTTCCTTCCGGGGCCCACCGAAGTGCGACCGGAGGTGCTCGAAGCCATGGTGCGACCGATCATCGGGCATCGGGGCGCCGACATGGTGGAGCTCCTTTCCGGGATGGAAGCGGACCTGTGCCGCCTGTTCCGCACCACGCGTCCCGTTTACGTCTCCACCTCGTCGGCGACGGGATTCATGGAAGCGGCCATCACCAACCTCTGCGGGCGCCGGACCCTGTGCCTCGTCGGGGGGGCATTCGGGGAGCGCTTCGCCAGGATCGCCTCCGCGTGCGGCCGGCCGGCCGACACTCTGCGAGCGGAGTGGGGCGATCCCAACACCCCGGAGCGGCTGCGAGAGACACTGGTGGCGGATCCGGGCAGGTATGATCTGGTGACCGTCATCCACTCGGAGACCTCGACCGGCGTCCTGAATCCGGTTCGCGAGCTGGCCGCCGTCGTCCACGAGCATGAGGACGTTCTGATCGCCGTGGACGGCGTGACCTCGGTTGGCGGCTCCCCGACCGAGTTCGACGCCTGGGGCCTCGACTTCCTCCTGACGGGGTCACAGAAGGCGCTGGCCCTTCCGCCCGGTCTCGCTCTGGCGGCGGCGTCGCACCGGGCGCTCGAGCGGGCGGCGGCGATTCCCGCACGGAGCTTCTACTTCGACCTCGTCGAGTTCGAGCGACGCGCCGGCGGGCACCAGACTACGAATACTCCGGCCGTCAGCCTGCTGTACGCGCTCGAGACGCAGCTTGAGAGAATCATGACGGAAGGACTCGAGAACCGGTGGGCGCGGCACCGGCGGATGGCGGAGCGAACCTGGGCCTGGGCGCTGGAGCTCTCCCGCCGATCCGGCGAACGCTTCGACATCCTCGCCGCCGAGGGCTACCGCTCACCGACCGTGACAGCGATCACGCTTCCTCCGGAACTGTCGGGCCCGGCGATCGTCCGGGGGGCGGCGGCACGTGGATACACCCTGGCGCCCGGCTACGGCGGCCTGAAGGACTCGACGATCCGCATCGGCCACATGGGAGACCACACGATGGCCGAACTGGATGCGATTCTGGCCGTGCTCGACGAAGTCATAGAGGAGCACCTCGCCGCGGGGCTCGGCTCCGGTGGCGATTCAGCGGCCACGCCGACCGCCCGAGGCTGACATGGGGGACCCTGCCATGAGCAGACAGACACGCCTGGTCCTGGCGGACCCGCTGGCGCGAGAGGGCGTCGCGATTCTCGAGGCGGAGCACGCTCTGCGGGTGGACGACTTCTCATCCCGCAACCGGGAAGAGCTCAAGGAAGCGCTCGCCGGGGCGGCCGGTCTGATCGTCCGCAGCACGACACAGGCCGACGCCGACCTCATCGAGGCCGGCGATTCGCTCAGGGTCATCGGTCGTGCCGGAGTGGGACTCGACAACATCGATGTGGAAGCGGCAACCCGCAGGGGTATCGCGGTGATGAACGCGCCTGCCGGAAACACGGTATCCACGGCGGAGCTCACGCTCGCCCTGCTGATGGCGGCCGCCCGGCGCATTCCTTCCGCCGATCGCTCGGTTCGGGCCGGGGAGTGGAACCGCAAGGCCTACCGCGGGACGCAGCTCGCCGGCAAATGGCTCGGCGTCATCGGTGCAGGACGCATAGGGGCCGAGGTGATCCTTCGTGCGCGCGCTTTCGGGATGAAAGTGATGGTGGCGGATCCCTTCATGACACCCGGTCGGGCCGCCGACCTGTCGGTGGAGCTTCTCGAGCTGGATGACATGCTGCCGCGCGCGGACTTCATCACCCTCCATGTACCCCTGACCCCCGATACCCGGGGCCTGATGTCGGACGCGAGGATGAGGCTGCTGAAACCGACGACCATCCTCGTGAACGCGGCGCGCGGCGGGATTCTGGACGAGACGGCGCTGGCCGAAGCGCTGACGGAGGGCCGTCTGGCCGGCGCCGCGCTGGACGTGTACGAGGCGGAGCCGCTTCCCGAGAGCCACCCGCTCAGGCACGCACCGAACCTCATCATGACCCCCCACCTCGGGGCGGCCACGCAAGACGCGCAGCGCCACGTGGCGATCGAGATCGCCAGGGCCGTCCGCGCCGCCCTCGTGGACGGCGACTACCGGACCGCCGTGAACATGCCTCCTTCCCTCCCGAGAGACCGGGACCGGCTCGAGCCCGTACTGGACCTCGCGGAGCGGTTGGGCGCCGTTCTCGCGGAGGTGGCCCGGGGCGGCGTGATCTCGGTGTCGGTGAGCTACGGCGGCGAGGTGCAGCGGGGGCTGCGGCTGATCGCCTCCGCGGCGCTGATCGGGCTGTTGAGGGGCCGGCTCGAGGCGTCGTTGAACCTGATCAACGCGCTGGTCCTGGCTCGCGACCGGGGAATCGGAGTGTCGCGACAGCGTGTCGGCGAGGTGACGGGCTACCGGGGCATGGTGGAGATCGGAGTGGAGACTCCCGGCGAGAAGCACTCGGTGGTCGGAGGGATCGAGTCGGACGGGCAGATCAGGATGCTCCGCGTCGACGGCTACCACGTCGGCGTGGAGCCGAGGGGCAACCTGCTCATCATTCGAAACGACGATGTGCCGGGCGTGATCGGTGACGTGGGCACCCGGCTCGGCACGGCCGGAGTGAACATCGCCGAGCTGCACCACGCGCGCGACGCGGAATCGGGACAGGCGTTCGCCGTGTTGTCGCTCGACGAGGAGCTCGACCCCCGTCTCGTCAAGGAGATTCAGGCGATTCCGGCGGTGCGGAGGGCCGGGGAAATCCGGCTGGACACCTGACGGAGAGCGCTCGCGAGGCGAGAACCTCTCAGTAGGTGGGAAGAGACGGGTCTATTCTCCGTGCCCATTCGTTGATTCCGCCTCGCAGGTTCACGGCCGACTCGAAGCCCGCCGCGCGGAGCTGCTGAACCGCGAGCGCGCTGCGGTAACCAGAGCGGCAGTAAACCACCAGCTCCCGGCCTGGATCCAGCTCGTTCAGGTGCGCCTGTAGACGGCCCAGCGGGACCAGCGTGGCCCCGTACGCCCCGAGATTGCTGATCGGCCACTCGTGCCGCTCCCGCACGTCGAGCAGCTGTGGAGCCCGGCCCGTTCCGATCCTCGCTCTCAGGTCCTCCACATCGATCTCCGGCACGATCGGCCGCTCGGGAGGCGCGGCCGCCGGCGCCGTTTCCCCGCCGCAGAACCTCTCGTAGTCGATGAGGCCCGTAATCGTCGGGACTTCTCCACACATGGCGCAGTCCGGATCGCGTCGCACCTCCACTTCCCGGAAGTCCATCCCCAGGGAGTCCACGAGGAGCAGCCGCCCGACCAGGGGCTGTCCGACGCCGAGAACGAGCTTCATGGCCTCGGTGGCCTGGATGGTCCCGATGAGCCCAGGCAGGACACCGAGAACTCCCGCCTCGGAACAGCTCGGCACCGATTCGGGTGGCGGAGGGTCTCGGAACAGGCATCGATAGCAGGGACCCCCCTCCGCGCCGAACACGGAGGCCTGCCCCTCGAACCGGAACACGGCACCATACACGAAAGGGATACCCAGCATCACACAGGCGTCGTTCACCAGGTAGCGAGTGGGGAAGTTGTCGGTACCGTCCACCACGAGGTCCCATCCCTCGAGAATCGCCATGGCGTTACCCGACTCGAGACGAACGGGGTAATCCTCGACGTGGACATCCGGATTGATGCGAGCCAGCCTCCGACGCGCCGATTCCGTTTTGGAGCGCCCCACGGAAGGCGTGTCGTGCAGCACCTGGCGTTGGAGGTTGCTCAGCTCCACCAGGTCTCCGTCGACGACGCCGAGCCGGCCCACTCCGGCAGCCGCCAGGTAGAGGGCCGCCGGAGAGCCCAGGCCGCCGGCTCCCACCAACAGAATCTTGCCGCGTTTCAAGCGCTCCTGTCCCTCCGGCCCGACGTGAGGGAGGATGATCTGGCGGTGGTAGCGAAGCGCCTCCTCCGGCGTCAGGCCAGGCGGCTCGGCATGGTCCGCACTGCCGGCGGGTCCTTTCGGCATCTCCTGATCGACTCCCCTTCGGTTCAACGTACGATCAACCCCCGGCCACCGAAGGCACGATCGACAGGTCGGAGTCCGATGCGATCGATCTTGCCTCCGGGGACAGGTGGCGAATCTCGGTCCCGTCCAGGAACAGGTTGATGAAGCCGCGCACCGTCCCATCATCGGCGAACAGTCGTGCCGCGAGCAGAGGCTCGTCCGTCCGGATTCTGACCAGGGCCTGATCGACCGTGTCGGCTTCGAGGGCCAACCGCGCCCGACCGCCGGTCAGCTCGCGGAGCGGTGCCGGCACGTGAACGGTCACCAGGGGCATTCCGCCTCCCGCCTCACGAAACCCGCACCCGAGATCCGAATCAGATCTGCACGGCGAGGGAGTCGTGAATGGCCATGTAGTTCCCGGCGACCGTGCCCGGGCCGCGGAACACCGAGGATCCGGCTACCAGGACGTCCGCTCCGGCGGCGGCCGCCTCCCGCGCGTTCGAGACCCCGATCCCACCATCCACCTGCACGTGGAGGTTCTCGACTCCCAAATCCGCCTGCATCTCGCGCACCTGGCGGACCTTGAGAAGCACCTCCGGAATGAAAGCCTGTCCGCCGAAGCCCGGGTTCACGGTCATGCACAGGACGAGATCGATGGCGGGAAGCATCTCCCGAAGCGTGTCGGCCGGCGTGGACGGATTGAGGGCGACGCCGACTTTGCATCCCAGCCGCCGGATCTCGTGAACGTCGCGATGCAGATGGACTGCCACTTCCTGGTGGATCGTGATCATGTCCGCCCCCGCCCCCGCGAACGGCTCCAGGAAGGACTCCGGGTTGTCGATCATCAGGTGGACGTCCATGAAGGACTCGGACACGGCCCGAAGGGACCGCAGAACGGGGATTCCGATCGACAGGTTGGGCACGAAGTGTCCGTCCATGACGTCGATGTGGAACCACCCCGCTCCCGCCTCCTCCGCTTCGCGCACCTGTTCGCCGAGGCGAGCGTAGTCGGCCGCCAGGATCGACGGTGCCAGCACGATTCCCGCCATCAGATGACCCCCAATCGCTTGCCGACCTTCTCCAGAGCGCCCAGGGCCCGGTCCAGGTGGCCGGTCTCGTGCGCGGCTGAGATCTGGCACCGGATGCGGGCTTCTCCCCTCGGAACCACCGGAAATCCGAACCCGATGACGAACACGCCCTCATCCAGGAGCTCCCGGCTCATACGAATCGCCGCCGCGGTCTCCCCGATGATCACCGGCACGATCGGCGTGTCGCCCTCTATGGGCTCGAAGCCCAGGCCGACAAGGTTATCTCGGAAATAGGCCGTATTGTCTCGCAGTTTCTGAACGCGCTCGGGATGGGCCTCCAGGTAGTCGATCGCAGCCAGGGCGCCACACGCGGAGTGCGGAGGAATCGCGTTCGTGAACAGCTGGGTCCTCGACCTTTGAACGAGGTAGTCGACCACCGGGCGGCTGCTCGCCGTGAAACCGCCCGCGGCGCCGCCGAGCGCCTTACCCAGCGTAGACGTGATGATGTCGACTTCGCCATGCATGCCGTAATGCTCGGGCGTGCCGCGTCCCGTATCTCCGAGCACACCCGTGGCGTGCGAGTCGTCCACGGTGAGGACCGCGTCGTACCGGTCGCACAGCTCGCGTATGACCGGTAACGGAGCGATCTCTCCTTCCATGCTGAACACGCCGTCCGTCATCACGAGCCGGTGCCGTTTCTCCTGCGTCTTCTTCAGCGCCTCCTCCAGGGCATCCATGTCCATGTGCTCGTAGATATGCCTCTCGGCCTTGCACAGGCGGATTCCGTCGATGATCGACGCGTGGTTCAACGCGTCGCTGATCAGCGCGTCCTCTTCCGAGAGGAGCGGCGCGAAGAGCCCCCCGTTGGCGTTCCAGCATGAGGTGTAGGTGATGGAGGCCTCGGTCTCCAGGAAGTCCGCGATCCGGTCCTCCAGGTCCCGGTGAATGTCCCAGGTTCCGCAGATGAAGCGGACGGAAGCCGTGCCGGCACCGTACTTCGCGGCTCCCTCTCGAACCGCTTCCACGACCTCGGGGACGTCGCACAGGCCGACGTAGTTGTTCGAACACAGGTTGACGGTCTCGCCGAACTCCTGGAGCTCGACAACGGCGCCCTGCATTCCCATGATGTGCAGAAGGGTCTTGTAGACGCCCTGCTCCTGCATCTCGGCCAGCTCACCGGCCAGCCGGCGGTTGAGGGCCGCATTGACGGGGCTGCCGGAAACGTCCGCTTCCTCGTATAAGACCATGTATCGCCTCCGCTCGGTCAGTCCTGATCGTAGTACTCCCTCACCGTGCTCTCGGTGACCGTCGCCGACTCCACCGAGATCACCGGCCGCGAGCCGAACGACCCGCACAGCGTGTAGCCCGAAAGCGTGCCGGATATCCGAATCCGACGGCCGGTGTCGCTCTCCGCCCGCACACCGGCATCCGCTCCGCGAAGTGCGAACGGTCTTTGATTCCCCACCCAGCCCGGGCCGAACAGGAGACAGCCACCGGCCTCCATGACCGTGCCCTCGCCCGTGGCACGCATCGGGGAAAACGATCCCGAGTCGAGGGCCACCAGAGCGCCCAGATCCGCGCCGTCGGACGTCGTTATCCGGTACCGTCCCGCACGCTCCAGAGTCAGCGGCCGGGCCTCGTAGAAGCTCACTGGACTGTCGGCGCACATCGTATCATAAACGCTGCGGCGGCCCGACAGGTGGATGGCGTCGTCCTCCACGCGAACGATCGCGGTGTCCAGGCGGCCGCACGCGTCCGGCGCTACCGGCCCGGCGAACTCGAACGAGAACACCTCTCCGACCACCACCGTGTCGGGGTAAGCGGCCCACGTCACGAGCGCGGCACTCTCGGTCGGCTCGCCGATCCTCCAGCAGGCCGCGGCAGAGAGCGCCAGGGTGAGCGCGATGCGTGTTTCCTTGCGCATAAGCCGATCCGGTCGGCCGATGGGGTCCGGTCCGCGCGCGTTTCGCCCGCCGGGGGGGACAGGAGGCGCAATCTGTCCCCGCCTCCGGAGAGCGGCAAGCTGGATGTCTGCCTTCCGCCCTGTCCGGGAACACTCTCTTTCGGGAGGGAACCTGTCGGCCTCGCCAGAGTTAGAAACAGGTGGCAGCCAGCCTGCACCGGATCTGGAACGCAGAACCCACGCGCCGTATCGGAAGGGTCGACATGGATTCCAGCGTGGCCGAGAGGTCGAGCTTCGACGAGCGTTTTCCGTCCTCGGCGAGCGACAACGCGCGCCGGCACCGCCGCACGGCGGTGGTGGGCTTCCTCGTCTCCGTGTCCCTGCACGTCGGCATTCTCCTGATATGGCAGAGCGAGCTGCAGCCGCTGCCGAGCACGGTCGCCGCCGGCCTCCGGGCGGGCGACGCAATGGCGGCCGCGGGGGGTGGGATCATGCAGGCCATCGCCGTGGCCCCTCCGAGAGAGATCGTGGTCCCGCCGCCGCCGGATGAAGTGCCCGAGCTGGACGCCCCGGAGGTGGAGATCCGGACGCCGGCCGAGCAGCAGCTCCAGGCCAGGTTCGCGGACTTCAGCAGTGGAGTGGCCTTTCCGGGTCCGGGGACGGGTCCCGGGCGTCCGGACGGAACTGGCCAGGGCGACGGAGGTGCTGACGCGGAAGGACAATTCCGCGTGACGGCTCCCGAGCCGCGGGTCATCGTTCCGGAATGGGATCCGCCGGATGAGGTGAAGGGGACCACGGTCCAGATTCGGGTCCTGGTCAGCGCCGATGGCCGGGCGCTGGATGTCGAGCTGCGTCCCCGGACGCCGAATGCGCGCTTCAACCGCCGCCTGGTGGAGACTTACATGCAGGCGGACTACAAGCCGGCCATCCGAATGGGTCGAGCCGTTTCGGCCCACACGGAGATCACCCTGATCTTCTGACCCGTCACTTTCCTTCCGGGTCGCCCGTTTCTTGGACGGCACCGCGAAGCCGCGGCCGGCTTCGCACGCCCCAGAGGATCGCCTTTTCGCCGGAGAGTGCCCCTCCGTATATTCCGTTGCCCATGTCCAGGCTCAGCGTTTCGCTTAGACGAAGAGCCGACGCGTCGAGGCTGCGTCGGCAGACAGCAGCTGCGCCCTTACTCCTGATCGCGCTCTCGGCCCTGACGGTCCGGGCTCTGCCCGGGCAGGAGCCGGACGCACTGCCGTCCCCGGATAGCGTCGCCGTGGCCACGGATTCCGTCGCTGCCGACCCGTCCGATATCAATGCAGTACCCCCCGATTCGCTCGCCGCCGCAGTCTCCGATACGGTCGCCGTGGCGGGAGACACCGTGGCCCTCTCCGCCGACACGGCGGCGCAGCAGAGGGCCCCTTCCGATGAGGGCCTCCGTCTGGGCATGACCCGTCTTCCGTATCCGTGGTCCACCTATCTGAAGCGTGTCCTCGCGGTTTACGGCTCGGATCTCCAGCGGTTCTCGTGGATCGGAGCCCGGGAGTGGCTGGACGAGCAGGACATGGAGCTGGAGCGTCGGCTGTCGGCGCGTGCCGACACGATTTCGTGGCTGGGCATGTCCGTGTCGAAGCTGCCCTCGGATTTCGATGCCCGTCGCTTTCTGGCGGAGGGCGGCTTGGCGCAGCAGGACACGCTGGTCCAGCAACTGGCGCAGGAACGACGGATCGACATACTGCCCGACGCGCTCGAGAAGTACGCGGACCTCGAGCTCGAGGTGGACGGCTCGGGCCAGCTGAATTCGCGCTGGCAGTCCTTCGATCCGTGTACGATCAACATCGGCCAGAGATGCAACGCCGGCGCCGTGCCATCGATCACACCTGAGTTCCAGTTGCGCGCCCTGGCTCGCGGGACGATTTCGGAGCGCTTCCACATCAACGTCGATTTTGATCAGACACGCGAGTTCAACGCGACCAACAATCTCAACGTGTTCTACCGCGGCATGCCCGGTGAGATCATCGAATTCGCCGAGGTGGGGCAGGTGACGCTGCCGCTCCCCGCCTCACGCTACATCTCCCAAGGCATTCCTGCCGGCAACTTCGGCGTCCGGGGCGACGCCAGGTTCGGTCCGTTCACGTTGCGTGGCGTTCTGGCCGAGCAGGAGGGCAACGTCCTCGACCGTGACATCACACTGGACGTGGGCACGTCAGGAGGTGAAGGCGCGGTCCTGCAGGACTTCGAGACGATACTCGACGACGCGGGATACCAGGACGGCCAGTTCTACTTCCTGG
>JBDHFS010000023.1:0-18742 GCA_039590285.1 Gemmatimonadota bacterium | reverse complement strand
TAGCCGCATCGGGCTACCACGGGAGCATTCTCCAGGAAGCCAGGGCAGCCGGGCTGGCCGTCGGCATGGTGAACAGCGGCACGATCACCGAACCGGGCTCGGGCGCTTTCGCCGCCAGCTGGCCGGAGCGTTACGAGCACGCCGAGATCTCGCGCCAGATCATGGAGTCCGGCGCGGAGGTCATCCTCGGTGGTGGTGAGAAGTACTTCCTGCCCGCGGGCGTCGAGGGCGTATACGGCGTCGGCGTGAGAGAAGATGGTCGCGACCTCATCGCGGAGGCGCGGAGCAAGGGATACACGGTCGTGCGGACGCGCGAGGAGCTGCTCTCGCTGCCGGACACCGTGACCCGCGTACTCGGGCTGTTCGCGGATTATCACACGTTCAACGATCGTCCCGAGGAGTATCTGGCGGAGGAGGGAGTGCTACCGTATCCGGAGCACGTGCCTTCGATCGCCGAGATGACGCAGGTCGCCCTCGACGTTCTCACACGCAGCGGACGCCGCTTCTTCCTCGCGGCGGAGGAGGAGGGAACCGACAACCTCCCCAACGCCAACAACGCCTCCGGGTCCCTTCAGGCGGGTCAACGGGCGGAAGAGGCGATCGGCGTGCTCCGCGAGTACATCCGCCATCACCCCGGGACGCTGATGGTGATGACATCGGACAGCGACGCCGGCGGGATGCAGGCGAAAGGCGCCGGCTTCACCGCGGACACGGCCGGGCATACCTCGAGTAACGGGGCGCCGTTCGACGGGGTCGAAGGAACCGGTGGCCGGCTGTTTCTGGCCCAACCGGACGCCAGGGGCGTTCGGCTTCCGTTCCTCATCACCTGGGCTGATTATAGCGACCTGAGCGGCGGTATCCTCGTGCGAGCCGAGGGCCTGGGCGCGGACCAGGTTTCCGGCACGATGGACAACACCGAGATCTACCGCGTCATGTACAACGTCCTGCTGGGACCCCTGCCCGAGTAGGGGATGAGCCGAGACACCCGTATCAGGTCACCTCGAGGAATCCGCACGGGCATACTTCGACACACTTCCCGCACTCTTCGCATTGATCCAGCGTCAGCGTGAAGTACATTCCCGGGGCCACTTCCTCGAGCTTGATGAAGCAGCCGGGCGTGCAGAACATCGAGCACTGCTCGCAGCCGAAGCACGAGCCACACGAGTAGCACCGGCTGGCCTCGGCCAGGAACTGCTCCTCGGTGATCGTGCCCGCGACCTCCGCCGCGGCCATCGTGATGCGCTCGTCTCCCGTGAGCTTCGGAACCTGCGTGGCCGGACGCTCGGCCTGGTAGTCGAGCATGACCTGGTCGGGTCCGATCACGGGGCGCCCGTCGCCTCTCTGCCCCGGAACGGGCTGGCTCCGGAGCCGGGCGTGCAGGGTTTCGGCCGCGCGGCGGCCCTGGACGATCGCGTCGCCCGCGATTCCCAATCCGAGCGCGTCACCGCCCGCGAGGATCCCGTCACCCGCCGCGCCCGAATCGTCCGTCATCAGCCAGTTGCCATCCGCGTCCAGCGCCTCGAATCCCTCCAGCACCGGAGACTGGGATACCGCCGCGACGACCGAATCCACCGGTATCTTGAACTCGGAATCGGGGATCGGGATCGGGCGTCGCCTGCCCGACGAGTCCGGCTCGCCCAGGCGCATGCGACAGGCGACGATTTCGGACAGGCGACCGTCGGCTTCTCGCTCGAGTCTGACGGGGGCGGCCAGGAGAACGACCTCGATCCCCTCCTCCAGCGCGTCTTCGACTTCCTCGTGTATCGCCGGCATCTCCTCTCGGGAACGCCGATACAGAATCGTGACGTCCGCTCCGGTGCGCCTCGCCGTGCGAGCGGCGTCCACGGCCGTATTGCCGCCACCCACCACAAGGACCCGGGCGCCCAGGTCCACCTGCTCACCGCAGTTGATTCGCGCCAGATAGTCCGTGCCTGTCCACACGGAGGGGCCCTCCTCACCCGGGATTCCGAGTCCCCGCCCCATCTGGGCTCCGATGCCCAGGTACAGCGTCGCGTGGCGGGTCCGCAGCTCTTCGAAACTGATGTCACGGCTCACCAGGGTGTTCAATTCGAGCTCCACCCCGAGGTCGATGATGCGTCCGATCTCCGCGTCGAGGACTTCCGGGGGCAGCCTGTAGTCGGGGATGCCGTAGCGGAGCATGCCTCCGGGCCGGTCCTTGCCCTCGTACACGGTGACCCTGTACCCTCGTCGCGCCATCTGGTAGGCGAACGACAGTCCCGAGGGTCCCGCTCCGACGACCCCGATCCACTCGTCGGCGGGCCCATCTTCGAGACGGACGAGCGGCAGGCCGGCGTCGATCGCCCAATCCCCCAGAAACCTCTCCATCGCGTTGATGGCCAGCGGCTCGTCCAGCTCCGACCGGTTGCAGTGCTCCTCGCACGGGTGCGGGCACACCCGCCCAAGCACGCTGGGGAACGGGTTGACGTCCGCGATCATCTGCCAGGCCCGCGAATACGCTTCCTCGCGCGACAGGCCCGTCTTCTCGCGCTGGGCCACGGTCCCGATCCACCCGCGGATATCCCCACAATTGGGGCATCCGGTCTGGCACGGCGCGGTCTTCTCGACCTGTCTCGGCCGGAAGGCCGGCGTGATCCGTTCGAACGGAGCCGGAGAAGCGCCGCCCGACGAACGCGGAAGACCGCTCACGCGGTCCCAACCGCCCGCCCGGCCAGCTCGGAGTTCAGGTTCCGTATGCGTTGGGACATGGTCTGAAGCAGGTTGACGGCGAGCAGTGGATCTTCCTTGATGCGCCGCAGCAGCGTCTTCTTGTCCACCTTCAGGACCCGCGCCTCACCGCTGGCCCGGACCGTGGCCGAGCGTCGCTCCTTCTCGAACACCGCCATCTCACCGAAGAAATCGCCGGTCTCCAGGAAGACGAGGTGTTGTTCCCCGACGTCCGTGGACAGAAGCACCTCCACGCGCCCCGACTGGACCACGTACATGCAGTCGCCCACTTCTCCCTGCGTGACGATGGCCTCGCCGTCGCCGTACAGCTTGCCGAGAGCTCCTTTGCGCACGGTCAGTCCACCTTTCCGTTTCCGCCTGTCGGCCACACTCCGACGGCGAGGTTGAGCGCCAGGTTACCTAGGAATCCGGGGTGCAGCGTGCCGCGGAGGATTTCCTTATACGGAGCGCTTCCGGTGAACATGTTCCACAACAGGGAGCTCATGTGGAGCGGAGCTCCGGCATTCGCCTGCTCGCGGCTCGCCATGCGCAGGATGGCGCGGCGCGAGATGCGGGAGTGCTTGAACAGGGTGGTGGTCCCGAAGATGACCTTGCCGATCACGTTGTCGTTCGCTATCGACCGGCACGCGGGCCAGTAGTGCTCACCGAACGATTCGGCGGAAACTCCCTGGAACACGGCCGTCGAGGCGGCGGCCTTGGCCGTCCGAAACGCGGCGCCAATACCGTCCTTGTACAGCCGCGTAACGCCGCTGTCGCCGATCAGCACGACGCGGTCCCCGTACGGTCGCTTCCGCGCACCCATATTGATGAGCGGCGAGCAAGTGCACACGCACGGTGTGGCATCTGTCGGGAAGCAGCGACGCACGACCGGATCGTTCAGGAACGAGTGAACCAGCTCCTGGTCCAGGTCGTCTCCAAGCATGACCACGGTGACGAATTCGCCCTTCGGGATGATCGCGGCGAACTCGAGCCGCGGAATGGCGAGCAGGAATACATGCATCGAGTTGCCCAGCACTCGAAGCACCTCCTGCTCCGTCGAGCGGAACTCGCAGATGTACGTGCGCGTCGTCTTCGGCGGCTCGATCCCGGCAGGGAGGTCTTCCAGCATGCGGAGAAAGTTGCTGTTCACTCCGCTGGCCACCGTCACGAGGTCGTACTCTGCGGCCTCCCCGTCGGCGCACAGGAGACAGGGCCGCCCATCCCGCCACTGGACATCGGTGATCAGCTTCCGGACGACCCGGGCGCCGCGTTCCGTGGCTATCTCCTGCAGGTAGCCGTCGAAGCTGTCCCACGGCGTGTCGGCCCCCTCTCGAGGCCCGTTGCCGCGGTACAGTGCCGCGATGCGCTGCTCACCGGCCGGGCTCTGGATGGCCACGCTTCCCACATCCATGTGCACCACGTACGACTCGATGCCGCGCTGCACGACCTCCGGGGGCAGGTTGATGCCCTCCGCGGCCAGGATCTGGACCAGGGACTCGGAGACTATGCCGCCGCAGTGATTACAGCCCGCCGGCCCGCAATGCTTGAAGGACCGCGGCTCGTAGATGTCCACCTCGAGATGGAGGTCGATGGCCTCGGCCATCTTGAGCAGAAAGAAGGAAAAGAACGAGCCCGCGGGGCCACCGCCGACGACGGCTACCCGTGATCCGTCCTGCAGAATGAGGTCCGATCCCTCATCAACGACGAGGGATGAGAGCGAGTCGGCAACCGACGTTTGCGAGGAGAGTCTCATCACGCCCCTTTGATGGAACGGAATATGCGATAAAGCTATAGGGATTGGCGGAGGATGTCTAACTGCGACAGCGACCCCTGACGGGGCGGTATTCAGAGCGAATCGATGCGGAAACTGGAAGAGCGAATAGAGATATCGGTGGAACCGGAAGACGTGTGGGAGGTCCTGCGTGACTACGTAGGCGTCTCCAAGTGGGCTCCGTCCGTCAGGCGTTCCAGGTCGCTCGGAGGGCCCGCGACCGGTGTCGGGTCGTACCGCGTCATGCGACACGCCTGGGGGTTCAAGCTCGAAGAGTCGGTCATCGAGTGGACGGAAGGCCAGGGCTACGAATTCGCCGTGATCAAGGTCCCGTTTCCCATGAAGGAGGTCAGGGAGGCGTGGGGCGTCCAGCACTCGGACAACAGCTCGACCGTGACGACCACCGTTCAGTACCGCATGCGCCTGGGCGCCGCCGGGGCGCTGGCTGACCGCCTGCTCGTGCGCCGCCTCGTGCGACGGGAAATGCGAATAGGACTGGAAGGCCTGAAGCGATACGTCGAGACAGAGGCGCCCGCTCCTGACGCGTCCTCTTCCTGACCCGGGCCGCTTGGCCACGAACGCACACATTCGAACCCCAGAAGTCGCGCCCGGCGACCGATGTAGGTAGAATCTGCGGGGACCCCACGATAGAATACTGTAGCGATCACGATCGTTCGCCTGCCATCCCCTCGGAGAGAAGGGCATGGATCGTAGGCTTGCCGCCATACTCGCCGCCGATATAGTCGGGTACTCGCGCCTGATGGAGAGCGACGAGGAGGGCACTCTCTCGCGTCAGAACGATCACCTGGCCGAGCTCGTCAATCCCCGGATCCAGGCCCACCGTGGCCGGGTCTTCAAGACGACGGGCGATGGCTTTCTGGCCGAGTTTCCCAGCGCTGTGGACGCCGTGATGTGCGCGGCCGAGATACAGCGCGGAATGGACGACCGGGAGGCGGAAGTCCGGGCCGACCGGCGCATCTCGTATCGAATCGGCATCAACGTCGGTGACATCGTCCACCAGGACGATGATCTGTACGGGGACGGCGTGAACGTGGCGGCGCGCCTCGAGAGCCTGGCGGACACCGGCGGAATAATGGTCTCCGAATCCGTATTCTATCCCGTAAGGAACAAGGTAGACCTAGGCTTCGAGGACCTCGGCGAGCAGAAGCTCAAGAACATCTCCGAGCCTGTCCGCGTCTATCGGGTGCGTCTCGATCCGGACGCGGTCGGCAAGGTCGTAACCGGACGCCTGAGAAGACCCCGGAAACGCGTTCCGCCGGAGGCCTTGGCGGCCGCGGCCGTAATCGTCGTCCTCGGCGGCGGCCTGGTGGTCCGCGACTTCGTGCTGCGTGACACCACGCGTCAGGATGCCCGCGATATCCGCTCCTCAGCGCTGGAGCAGCTAAGCGAGACCGAGGATCCCAGGCGCATCGCGGTCCTCTACTTCGAGCCTCGAAGCCCGCAGGAGGAAGTGCCTTACCTCGCGGCCGGCCTGACCGAAGCCCTCATCGACGAGCTGAGCACGGTGGATGCGCTCCACGTCGTCTCCAGCAACGGTGTGGCGACGTTCCGTGATGCCGTCGTCGCGCCCGACAGCATCGGACGGGCCCTCGAGGTGGGCACCCTGGTGAACGGCACGGTGGCCCTGTCCGGTGACCAGGTCGAGGTGCGGGTCTCGTTCGTCAACGCTTCCAACGGGCGCCAGTTCAGCGGCACGAGGATCGTCCGGGAGCGGGCGGACCTGTTCGAGCTGCAGGCTGAGCTCGCGGACGAAGTGGCCGCCTTTTTCCGCGAGATGCTCGGTGAGGAGGTTGAGTTCATCGAGCGGCAGGCGGGCGCCGAGAACGTGGAAGCTTGGGAGCTGATGCAGCAGGCCTCCGCCTTGAAGATCCAGGCGATCGCGCTCGACGAGTCCGGCGACTCCGAGGGTGCAATGGCGAGGGCTTCCGATGCCGATGCCCTGCTGGCGGAAGCCGAGGAGATAGCTCCCGAGTGGGTCGAGCCCACGGTCGAACGGGGATGGCTGGATTACGAACGATCTCGCTGGACAGGGTTTGACGATCGCTCCGCGGCAGACGAGTGGACCGCGCAGGGTCTGGAGCACGCGGAAGTGGCGATCCGCCTGGTCCCGGACCATGCCGATGGCTTGGAGCTGCGCGGTATTCTCCAGTACTGGCGGTACCTGCTCAACCTGGCGAGCGGTCCGGCCGAGCTGGGTCGCCTTGTGGAACGTGCCGAGGCCGACTTCAGGGCTTCGGTCGCTTCCAACTCGCAACAGGCCTCTGCGTGGAATTTTCTGAGCCACCTGCTCGCCAACCAGGAGCGGCCGGCGGAAGCCAAGAATGCTGCGCGCCGCTCCTACGAGGCTGATCCCTACCTGCGAAACGTGCACTTCACGCTGTGGCGCCTCTTCTTCATATCGTTCGATCTCGGCGACGGCGTCGAGGCCAGGCGGTGGTGCGAGGAAAGCCGGCGCCGGTTCCCCGATCAGGAACGCTTCCGGCAATGCGGCATCATGGTCTATGCCCTCAGCGACACGGAGCCCGACGTTCCCCGCACCTGGGAACTGCTCGAGGAGTACGTTGCGCTGAGTCCGCCGGGTGACAAGGAATTCAACGAGCATAAAGGTGAGATGCTCGTGGCCATGGCTCTCACCCGCGCCGGACTCGCGGACAGTGCCCGCGCGGTGGCGGTTCGGGCACGGGCCGGCCCGGAGATAGACTCGACCCGGGAAGTGCCATTCTGGGAGTCCGCCGTCCGCAGCATGCTGGGGGACATCGATGAAGGCCTCGAGCAACTGAGCATACACGTCGCCGCAAACCCTACCTACGGGCAGGGAGGTGGCGCGGAGCCCTGGTACCGACAGGAGCTGGAGAGGGACCCCCGCTACGCGATCGTTGTAGCGGCCGAGTGAGACGCCAGCACAGGACCTTTCAAGCTGGCTTGGAAGTGCTTCCCGCGTAGTTCACGTTTCTTCGACGGACGACGGACGTGGGTCGTTGTGGCCCGACACGGGGCAATTCTGTCGGGCCGCACGGAATCCACGTCGCGCCTCCCCGTCGGCAATGTCCACTATTTCCGCCGTATTAACCTAACCCGCCCGATGGCTCAGTTCCAGGAACGCATGTTGCGAACAGTACCTAGGTACCCGAGACCTGTGGGATTATCGCAACACGCATGCAGGACAAGACACCGTCGCGACAGCGACTAAGAAGCAGCTAATAGAGCGTTGGCTCACCCCCCTCACTCCAACAGGAGGAATCTGATGCGATTCCGTGGCACTGCCGCGGCCCTCGTGGCCGCCGTCGCCGTGTCGTGGTCGGCCTGCGACGAAGCACCGACCGAGCAGTTGCAGGGTCCGGACCCCAGCTTTGCCAAGAGCGGTGGCGATCCTCTCTGCGCGACCAAGAACGTGCCCGTGAAGGCCTACTTCGGGAAGCAGAACGCAAAGCCCGTGTCGGATGCGCTCCACGAGCTGCAATCGGAGTGCAATAAGGCGAATGCGGTCTCCGCCTGGAGCAGTGGATTCTACGTCCTGCAGAAGGTGGACGAAGACCGCGGTGACCCCACCGCGGGAGGGGAGATCGTGGCCGGAGTGTGGAGCGTAATGCTCAGAGCGGAGGCAAAGGCCGTACTTGCGGCGCAGCCGCTAGCGTGCGACGGCTGCACCCTGCTCCCCCTTGACGCCGCAAGAGTCGCCAGCGCGCTCAAAATAGGTGTGTATGTCGTGATGGACGGTGCAGACACCGATGCCGTGACCTGGGACGGGCCACCGAGATGGGGAATCGAGCCGAACGTTGACGGCGGGAGCTGGGGAGCCGTTGTCGGATACGCCAAAGCTCTGGTATTTGGATACCCGTTGACTCAATCCGGCGTCCTCGGAGATGATCAGCTGATCCCGACCGGTTTCGACTGGACCGTTGCGCCGCAGCCTGCAGAAGGCGAAGCCGTGGCGGTCGGTTCCTGCGTTCTGTCAACGGGCAACAACGCTGCGCTCTTTTCACATCTTGGTGCCAACGGCGTCGAGCGCCTGCTTCCTGTCGGGAGACTTCCGTCGTACTGCGGTTCCGGGTTGAAGGCCGACGGCTGGGGACAGCGCATCACGAATCTCGCCTCCCGGCTGATCCCGCTGTGGCCACAGGAGCTGCACGCGACCCTGCTGGCCGGCAAGTTGGGCAGCGGAAAAGGCCGCGAGTTGAGCCCATTCTTCGGGTATGACGTCTACTTCGAGGGAGTGATCAACTTCCTCACCCAGCCCGGCGACGCCCCCCAGTACGAGGGGAATCCGAGCGCGGCCAATTGGATCTGCGACAGGGACAACCCCGGTGGCACGGCTGCAGGCTGTAATACGGGGATCCGGGTCCAGCTGTTGACCGCTGGCTTGTCCGTCCTCGACGCGGAGGAGAGGGTCAGGCTCTCGATCGTCGCGGAGGACAACAACGGGTCATGGACCCTGTATCCGCTGATCCCGGAGGCACAACCGGTGAGAGACCCATTGGTCGTTGCGGAATTTGGGCTCGTCTACGAGTGGACGGACCTGGCGCTGGACAAGCCCGGCAGATATTTGCTATGCGTCTCGAACCTGGACCAAGACGGGGCCCTTCTGGAGCCCAACACGACAGGACTTGAGTTCCCGCTCACCTGCTCGGAGGCGTTCCACATCAATCCCAACTGAGGCTCGGCCTCGGCCTCCGGTCAGGCTCGAGCGACTCGTTCAAAGGGCCGGCACCGAACGCGGTGCCGGCCCTTCAGCCTTGGCAGAACCACCAGCTCCCTCCTCAGGGGCCGAAACCCTCCTTCCACACCGGCACTTCACCGTTCGCAAGCGTGAGTACGGCGGAGACCGCCACTTCGGCCATGGCGGCCATGTGATCCGGATCTGCCAGCTCCACTTCGTCGTCCGGGGTGTGATACTCCCTGTGGTCGCCGAACGATGAAAGCGTGTGCGCCGGAAAGCCCAACCGCGCGAACGCGATGTTGTCACTCCTCTGGTAGTAGTTCTGCTCGGGCCGGGGATCTGGCTCGACCGCGAGACCCTCCGCGGCGAGCATCTCTCCCATCGTCGTTCGGTCGTAACCAGTCAGCCAGGCCCTTCCATGGCCGAACGCGGTATCCGGTCTGGCGATCATCTCCAGGTTGAGGTTGGCGACGACCCGGTCGAGCGGAACGGGTGGGTTCGCGATGTACCAGCGGGTGCCCAACAGGCCTATCTCCTCCCCCGTCATCGCCGCGAAGATCACACTGCGAGCCGGGGGCGATTCCGCCGCGGCCAGGGTTTCGGCGATCCAGATCAGAGCGGCCGTGCCCGACGCATTGTCGTCCGCGCCGTTGTAGATGGAATCGCCATCCAGCGGACGGCCGATGCCCACGTGATCGTAGTGAGCCGTCACCAGGACGTACTCGTTCCGCAGCTCGGGGTCCGATCCTCGAAGGACGCCTACGACGTTGGCTTCCTTGATCCGCCCGTTAGGCGGGAGCGTATCGTACGCGGCCCAACCATTCAGGAGTCGCGGCCTGAGGTGGCCCGACCGGGTCCGGTTCAGGCTCATCGGAATCCACTGGTGGTAGCCGCTGTCGCCGGCCGCTTCCAGCCCCGCTCCACGAAAACGTCCCTCGATGAACCGCGCGGTGCGAGCCGAGCCGGGCGTGCCCGTGCGCCGTCCCTCCATCGAGTCGGCCGCGAGGACCTGCATATGTTCGTAGGCCGCGGCTGGCGGGGGAGGCTCCGCCGGGGGCGGCTGCCCACACGCAAATCCCGTCAGGATTCCGCCAATTCCGGCACGTAGCAGCCGTCCGTGAGACCGCATCCCGCTCTCCGTGGATGGCACATGAACTGGGCAAGAGTTGCGGCTTCCCCGATGGAAGCTGTCGAGGCGCCGGTAGTCGGGCAATCGACAGCCGCGCCACCGGCCCCGCACCGGCCTACATCGGCGTCGGCTGGAAGATCGAATGCGTGGCCAGCGGAATGACGCGTGCCCCCGCCGAGAATCCGCGCAGCACGATCGGACCGCTCCAGCGCTCACCTTCGGTCACGATCCGGTCCGCCGGCTCACGGCTCACCACGACCACCAGCTGATGCCAGGCAGTCGTGCCCGTCAGCTCACCCGTCGGCTCGATGGCTCCGAGGTCCACGATCAGCTCCAGAGTTGGCGTCGTGAGCCACACGCGGTACACGTCGCCCTCAGACCGTGGAAGGTCCCTGACCGAGACGCGGAAGTCGTACTCCACGCGTCCGTACTCGTCCACCGAGACTCCGAACGGGGACCACGGCTGCCTGAGGTAGGCCATGCCCGACGCGCCCTCGTTTCCCATCGTCGGGAAGAGGGGGAATTCGTCGGGGTACTTCGACCCGCCCGATCCCGTCGCGGGCACGTGCGGGCCGACCGCGAGCGTGACCCCCAGCAGGAGCCACGGCCCCACGCCCAGGAACGTGAGGCCGCCACTCCGGCCGAAGATCGAGCGATTGACGGAGAGCCTCACCTCGAATCCGAGCCCGTACCGGGTCGCGCTACGGGACCAGGCCCTGAGGCCCGTGATCCCAGTCCTGCACGCTCGAGATGTTCGGCATGCCGTGGTCCGCCCCGTTCCAGCCGTCGAAGCCATCCAGCTTCATCACCCACAGGCCGGTGACCATGTCGGTGACCACGACCAGGCCGTCGTAGTTGCGGACGTCGATCCCGAACGCGCCGTTGAAGTCGCTCTCGCCCACGGGGTCCCCCGACACGAGGCCCATGCCGGTGTCGAGACCAGCCTTCTCCGGGCCCTGGTAGGTGTCGTACCAGGCGACGCCGACCGGGTCCTCGGGATCGCTGATGTCGAAGACGTCGATCCCGTCCTTGTACGAAGACACGAACACGTACGGGTAGCGCAACTCGTTGTTATGCGAGAGGGCCTTGTAGTTACGAGTCCACGCGCTCAGCTCGGACGTGATCCGCTCCTGGTCCCCGTGGATCCCGCCCTCGAGGTCGTAGATCCGGATCGGTGAGTATCTGTACTCGGTCTGCCCGACCCCGATCTTCGCGTCCGGCGTGGCCGTAAGCGTGTGGGCGACGGTCACGCCCATGACACCCACGATCGACGTGATCAGGTCCGGGTTCGCGGGATCCGTGATGTCGTAAATGTAGTAGCCATCCAATCCCGACCCATAGAGGATGTCTCTTCCGGACTCCGGCTCCCAGGCCGCGTAGAAGTCGTGGTAACCCTGCAGGGAGCCGAACGGAGAGTCCACCGCTGTGGAGGGCCACGGAACCCGTCCCGCCAGGCCGTAGTCCTCCGCCCCGTTCAGAAACGCCGCCAGGTCGTAGACGTTGGCGTGCGGGCCGACGGTGGTCGCGATGAGAAACGGCGTCCCGGACGAGTGCTTGTAGGCGAAGATGTTATGGAAGCCGGTCGGCGTGTCGGGGGCGCGGATCCGGCCGACCTCCTTCACGGTGGACGCATCCGGCAGCCCCGTGACGTCGAGGACGACCGCTCCCACGTCGGCGTCCGGCCCGCCCATGAACTGCAGCGACTGGATCACGTAGTAACGGCCTTCGTGCTTGAAGTACTTCGTATCCATTCCGCCCAGCCCGATGTGCAGCTCGGGGTCCTCGATGCGCCACTGGTACAGAAGCTCCGGGTTCGCCGGATCCTCGAGCGATACGATGTCCACGCCCATCGTGGGCCCGAGTACGCGCGCCAGGTACGCGTAGGGGCGTCCGGGCTCCTGCTCGATCTCCACGTCGGTATAGGAAATCTCCAGGCCATCGTCCGTATGGAACCGACTGACGACTTCCATGTTGGGAGTGCCGGTCTCGTCACCACCGTCCTGCGCGACCAGAGCCGGTGCCGCCACGAGCACGGTCGCCGCCGCGGCCGTTATGCCAGCCATCCAGCTCGACATCCTCGTCCTCATTCCCATCCTCCGTGGTTGTTTCCGAGCACGCCTCACGGCCGTCCTCGCCAGGTGCCGTCATCCGCTCGGCTCGACGGCGAACGCCATCATCATCCCGGCCTCCAGGTGCTCCGCTATGTGACAGTGGAGCATCCACTGTCCGGGGTTGGTCACTTCCAGAAGAAGGTCCACGGTCGCGCCCACCGGGAGCAGCGCCGTGTCCTTCCACGCCAGATTCTCGTTCGGCACGCCGTCCCGTGACAGCACCAGGAATCGCTGCCCGTGCAGGTGCACCGGGTGGTTCATCGGGTGGAACGCGTCCGGGTCGTTACGCAGCCGGATCTTCACGACGTCGCCGACCCTGAACCGCCAGTCGATGTCCATATTCTCGGCGCCCGTGTCCACGTCGCGCAGGATCCAGCGCACCTCGTTGGAGGTGGAGAGCCAGTTCATGTGCGACATGACGTCCGTGAACTCGACGGGGGAGCGGTAAACCGTGTCGATCGCGATGAACTGCATCACCTGGACGGGCAGGCCTTCGATGTCCACCGTGAGCAGAAGTTCGCGGTCCACCGGCGCGTCCATGTAGTCCCGGTACGGCTCCACCTCGCGCCGCACCTCCTCGTCCACGCGCAGAGTCCGGAACGTCTCGCCTCGATCCGGGGCCGCGACCTCCTCCGACACCCTCACCACGCCGAGCGTGTCCTCCGCCGAGAAGAACTTCCCCTGCATGTGGTTGAGCGCCGTGATCCGGTTCGCCACTACGTAAGTGCCCGGCTCCTCGAACATCACCTCGACCACGTACCGCTGCGCCGGGGCGATCGCCACGCTGCGCACGAACATTTCCTTCTCGAACCGGCCGATGTCGGCGCCCACCAGCTTCATGGGCGCACCGCCGAACGAGAGGTTGTACGTGCGGGTGTTGGAGACGTTCGTCAGGTAGAAGCGGACCACTTCGCCCTTCATCACCTCCAGCCCGTAGCTCTGTTCGCCGTTGATGAGCAGGACGTTCCCGAACCGCCCCATGATCGAGAAGTTGGCCTCCTCGAGCCCGAACGGAACGAGCTCCTTTCCGTCGACGAGGATGTCGTCCAGCGTCACGACCTGTTCGCTGTGCACCGGATCCTCGTACGGCTCCCGATCCGGGCGGACGAGCATGTTCCCGTACAGTCCCAGGTCCTGTTGGATATCCTCACGCATGTGCGGGTGGTACCAGTAGATCCCCGCGTCGGGGAAGCGGATCGTGTAGTCGAAGGTCTCCCCTGGCTGGACGGGATCCTGTGTGACGCTCGGAACTCCGTCGAACCGGTTGTCGATCCGGATGCCGTGCCAGTGCACGGTGGTCGGCATATCGATCCGGTTGGTGAACCGCACGTGAATCTCCGTGCCTCTCCGCACGCGGATCAGCGGACCGGGGATCTGCTCGTTGAACGCGTACATCACGAACGTCTCGCCGGCTACAGTCTTCCTTACCAGCGAGGCTTCGAGAGACAGCGTGTCCCCGTCCGCCAGGTCCGCGATCTCCCGCGGTCCGGCCATCGGAAGAGAGGCCAGATCGATTCCCTCGCCGGGCAGGAACTCCGACACCGTTGGCCGCGCGCTCTTGAGGCCGGGCAGCATGGGCCTCCGGATCATCGGCATGATCATGACGGCCGAAGGCATGACCGCGATCTCTCCCCCGGCGTCATCGCGCGCGTGATCCATCTGCTGGGCCACTGCGGGACGGGCGGAGAGAGGACTGACCAGTAGAGCGAGGCAGACGACGGCGCCGAGCCGGATCACGGCACGCGCCGGGAAGTGATTCACGGGCGCCAAACGCACCCTCTCTTGATTTCCGTCATGTCGTGTCGGCCTCGGAGCCAAAGGGTCGCCCATCCTAAACGAATGGACGGAGAAGGTCTACCTGTGGGAGCGTTGAGGGGTTCCGGCCGGAATGCCGATTGGGATGGATAGCCTGCCGCGGCTGCTACGTGTCGCCCACGGGCTCCTGCACGTCCGACTCGCCGCTGATGAAGTCCGGGATCTCCAGGTCGGCCACGCTACCGTAGCGAGCGCGGGCCTCCCGAATGCCGTCGGCGTCGCCCACTATGCTCAGGCGATCGCCCGCCCGGAGGTCTGTGCTCCCGCTCGGGATGAGGATCTCTCCCTCCCGGCGCACGAGAGCGAGCAGCGTCCCCTCCGGCCACGGCACGTCCCTGACCGCCAGCCCCACCAGCGAGCCCGACGGGGCACGCTCGGCGACGTACAGGGACAGGAAGCGCTCGTCCCGCAGAACGGCCTCGCGGAAGTCGGCGGGCTCCAGGGCGGCCAGCCACGCGTCCATGAAATCATCGTCATCCGCCCGCCCAGCGATCCCGGCGAGGAGGCGGAGGTGCTGTCCGGGGTTCTCCTCCGGGCTTACTAGGAAGAATACGGCGTGTATGCGTTCACCGTGCTGCTCGTCCGTGAACTGATCGCCCACGGCCACCGTGAGCCCCGCGATCGACCGGGCGAGCACCATTTCCGGTGCCGCCACTCCCGCGACCCGCAGATGGGGAAGGGCCGAGCCGTGCGACACTGGCGTGGCTCCCGTGCGCGTTCCGTGCAGGAAACCCTCCACCAGTTGCTCCGCGCTCACCGGAAGGCGCAGCGCCAGCCGGCTGGCGGCCCTGCGTGTCGCCTCTTCGAAGGTGGAATCTTCGTCTAGGTCCAGCGTGAAGGCGCGCGCCACCACCTCGTCGAACGCGTCCTCGGCCCTGACGCCCTTCTCCTTGAGTATGCCGCGGAGCTCCGGGTCGAGACCCTCGAAGCGTCGGCGGCCCAGACGCTCGAACCAGTGAAGCAGAGCCCCGCCCCGCACCACATGGTCCCGGGCATAGTAGAAGTACCACGCCAGGCAGAGCCCGACGAGACCGACCGCGAACACGATCGACATGAGGCCCATCACCGCGATGAGCAGTGCCGGGGCGAGAAGCCCCACGAGCTGGATCCACGGATAGCCCGGCGAGCGAAAGCCCGGATCGTACGCCTCGATGCCGCTCTCCCGCATCACGATCACGGCCAGGTTGACGAGGGCGAAGATGAGGAGCTGGAAGGTGCTGGCCAGCTTGGCCACGCTCAGGACGTCCAGCGTCGAGATGGCGAAGACCATCAACATGCCGGTGGCGAGAAGCGCCAGCGTCGGCGTCTTGAAGCGACCGAGCCCTGCGAAACGCGGGCTGATGAGGTGGTCGCGGGCCATGGCCAGCGGGTACCGCGAAGCCGAGAGAATGCCGGCATTCGTGGCGGCGGCGAGACCCGCGAGGGCGGGCACGACGACCAGGCCGAGAGCTACAGGCCGTGGGATCCAATCGAAGAACACGAGTCCGGCCGTGGCGATCGGAGTCAAGTCACCGTGCAGGACGTCCGCGTCGATGATGGACACCACGAGGGATACGCCCACCACGTAGACAGCCGAGGCCGTGAGCAGCGCGAGGAACATACCCAGGGGCAGATTGCGGTCCGGGTTCCTCACCTCCTCCGAGACGCTGGCCACCTTCGTCAGGCCCGCGTACGAGATGAACACGAGCCCGATCGTGCCGAACAGGCCCTCCAACCCGTGTGTGAAAAATGGGCTGAATCGCGTCTCCCGCAGCAGCTGTACGCTCTCGCCGCCCGTCACACGGATCAGACCCTGGACCGTGAACACGACCAGGAAACCCAGGACCGTGATCACGAGAAAGCGCTGCAACCCACCGGACTCTTTCGCGCCGACGATGTTCACGAGCACGAAGACGGCCGTCAGCCCGATAGCCACCGACTTCAGCGGATAGCCGGCGATCAAAGCCAGATACGCTCCCATGCCGATGAGCGCGAAGGCACTCTTCAGAATCAACACGAGCCACGTCCCGAGGCCACCCACCGTACCGACCAGGGGTCCAAGGCTTCGGTCGAGGAAGTAATACGTACCACCGGCCCGCGGCATCGCGGTTGCCAGCTCCGCCTTGGACAGCATGGCGGGAAGGACCAGCAACCCGGCGAAGAAGTATGCCAGCACCACCGACGGACCCGTCCTGGCCGCCGCGAGGCCGGGCAGCAGGAAGAAACCGGAGCTCAACATGGGCCCGAGCGCGATGACGTACACATCGAGCAGGCTCAGCTCTTTCTTGAGGCTACGGCCTTCGGTCGCCATGGATCTCCGGTCGGTTCAGGCTCATGGGACGGCTTGCATCCGGCACTTCGGGCCCGCTCGCGACCTGCGGTCGGCCCCGTTTCGAATCTACGCCGCAAGGCCTCTTCGCTGCCAATCGGGGCCTGCTCCCGCCAGAAAGCGGTGTCACGTCGCTTCAGGAGCTACTTCCGATTGCCTTTCGAAGCCCACAAGACTATTATTCCAAGCGCCTTTGCACACCTCGCGTGACGGAGGCGTGACGCCCTCATACCACGATCATGATACTGACGGAAGTCGGTCTTGCCGGCTTCCTGCGTTAAATGGGTTCGAGGCTCCAGGAACCCCGGCGTAGAGAGTCAGGAGTCGGGCCATGATCAGGGCGTACTGCGCGCGGCCCCCCCGATCGGTCGCGCCCATCGGTAGACTCGTTGTGTCCTTCCTTGCCATTGCGGCGATCGCCGCAATCGTTCTCGCTCCACCGCCCGCAACCGCCCAGGTCACCAAGGGCAAGGTTCAGGGGCGAGTCACTGACGCGGCCACGGGACGCCCGATCAGCGGTGCGATGGTGCAGATCCAGGGATCGTCGCTCAGGAATATCACCAACGACGAGGGCTTCTACTTCGTTAACGAGGTGCTGCCGGGGCTGCAGAACGTCGAGGCCGGGATGCTCGGCTACCGGCCATTCGTGATCGAGGGCCAGCGGATCCTGGCCGGCCAGACCACCACGCTCAACTTCGAGCTCGACCAGACGGCCGTCGAGCTCCAGGCCATCGTCGTCGCCGGCGAACGCAATCCTCTGGTGCCGCGCGACCAGGTGGCGACGAAATCGATCGTGCGGGGAGAGACGGTCGACCTCCTGCCGGTGGACAACGTCTCCAAGATCATCGTCCTCCAGCCCGGCGCGTACGAGGTCAACTGCAATGACGAGAACGAGCTGGACGGCGACTTCGACGGTCGCTGCCTGTCCATTCGGGGGGGGCGTCCCAACGAGGAGGCGCTGTACGTGGACGGTGTACTGGTGCGCTCGTTCGGGACCGGCGCCGCCCAGAACATCACGGTACCGACCAATTCTCTGGAACAGGTGGACGTCACGGTGGGTGGGTTCGCGGCCGAGTTCGGGGAGGCCCAATCGGGGGTGGTGAGCTACGTGACGCGCACGGGAGGAGCCCGGTTCACCGGCTCGCTCGAGGTGCAGACGGAGGCTGTCGCGCCGTCCTCGTGGACCACGGGCTTCAATCGGCTCGAGATGAACTTCGGAGGCCCGATCGCCGGTCCCCTGACGTTCTTCCTCGCCGGCAGCGCGACGGGGCGCTCGTTCTTCGATAACGAAGGTGGGCCCGGCTACTGGATCCAGGACGGCGTGGACACGTGTCCGTCCGCTCCACGGTACGCGGACCTCTGCCAGGCCGGGCAGCCGGCGACTTTCACGCTCCCGCGCGGCTCGACAGTCGATGGGGCGGTGGATTCGGTCGACGTGACGGCTCCGACGTTCAGCTTGTGGGACAGCCGGATCCAGCCGTGGGGCTGGGGCGACAACTACCTGTTCACGGGGAACCTGAACTGGCAATTACCGCGCGGGTCGCGGATCACGTTCGGGTACACGCGTAACCGGTTCCAGAACTACCAGCGCACGGGAGACGTTCGATCGCTCTATCGCTCGGACAACATGGATGGGACGCGTGATACCCGGGACATGTTCACGCTGGGCACGTTCCTGACGCTCGCGCAGACGCCCACGCACCAGGTCGCCCTCGACGTCCGGGCCAGCTACCAGTCGGACCGGCTCCGGGAAGGCGTGGTGGACGTCGACTGGTGGTTCGACCACGTTTCGCCTTCGTTCGGCTTCACTCCCAGTGACGTCAAGTTCGCGTTCGGCGACGAGGAGATCGTGCGTCAGGGGCTGCACCTGCTCGACCCGGGCGACCTGGAGCTCCGGGCGGCCCGCAGCGGGACGATCTTCGCCGACAGTACGGCCATCTATCCCAACCGGATCGATGATCTTTCCGCCCGGCAGACGATCAGCGGCATCGGAGTCAACCTGAGGTCGAACCCGTTCGCCTGGTACTCCGGGTACTTCATCTCCGGGCCGGCGAACGCGGGCTACCAGCAGCGGACAGAGGAGCGCTGGCAGTTCCGGGCCAACCTGAACTGGCAGGTCGGCCGGTTCAACCGGCTCAAGGTCGGGGGAGAGTTCATGAACGTGGACATGAGCCGGTCCGACATCTGGCTCTACCTGAACTTCCCGTCCATCAACCTCGCGAGCCCGGTCCGTGCCGGCCTCTTC